>PWNQ01000233.1 GCA_003557725.1 Bacteroidales bacterium
AACTGAAAGAAGCGGGCGCAAAGCGGGCACTGCCATTGAAAGTGGGTGGCGCATTCCACTCACCCCTGATGGAGCCGGCAAGGGAAGAACTGGAGCAGGCCATCAGGCAAACGGACATTATGCAGCCCCGGTGCCCTGTCTATCAAAACGTGACCGCCGAGCCGGAAACCCGTCCGGAAATAATCAAAGAAAACCTGGTCAAACAGCTGGCATCCCCCGTGCGATGGACACAGACCATGAAAAATATGATCCGTGACGGCATGACCCAGGTCACGGAAGTGGGCCCGGGAAAAGTGCTGCAGGGCCTCTTTAAAAAGGTGGACCGGAAGTTGCCGGCTAAAAGCGCCAGCTGCTGTACCCCTGAATAATTGCACCCAACAAAAAATTATCTAATACCCCTTACGGAATACAGGTTGTTGTGTGATGCGCCAATCCCCGCACTGTCACGCAATAACCTGTTTTTAACTACCCTGGACAAAGCACCAAGCCGGGAGTAGCGCCATAATGCTCTCCCAAACCGTTTATAATATGGCTTAGGCTTAGGGTGTGAGCTTATGTGGTTCGTTGGTGGTAGTAACGGTAGTCGTTTTCCAGTTGTATTAAGAAGTCTATATTGACGGTGCCTTCCAAAGAAATACCGGTCTTTTTTTCCAGTTTTTTGGTTAGCAGTCCTATAAGGTGCCAGTTAATATGTTCTTTTTTCCGTAAAGCTACTTGCTGGATCAGTTCCACATCTTTTATGTCCAGTCGCATCACCTTTAGACGGTCATACTTTGGCTCTTTTGGTTTACCTCTGTCCATTCGTAGCAGAGTATTATGAGTAGAGCTGCGGCCTTCTTCCTGATCCACCACGATGGTTCCGGCTGCCAGATCACCAAAGCGTTGATAGTTTGCCGTAAAAAATACAGGGAACAAACCCAGGTTGTGCAGGGTGTCCACCGGACGGATAAGGTTTCGCACAAGGTATTGAAACAGCCCGGGAACGCTCCCGTCCGATTGCATAACCCGGATATTCATAACCTTTTTGCCTATACTTTGCCCCTTGGTGAGTAGCTCCATAAAAAAATGATAGGCAAAGACAAAGGCCCCGTAAATAGCCATAACCGTGAGCTGTTCAGTCAAGGTATAATGGCGGCCGGAAGCAACAATAATAAAAAAAACAAAAAGCAAAATAGCCATAAGGATCAGACCATCAATTATTAAAGCCATTCCCCGCTTCCCGACTCCGGCAATCTCCAGTTCCAGTGGAACATTTTGTGAAGTATTTATTATATATTTGTCTGTCATTTTTAATGAATTTTATTTTGAATGAAAACACGTTTATAAGGCGAAACAGCCAATACTGGAAAGAGGCTGACCAGATTGTCCGGGGAAATAAACCAACCGACCCGGACATGCTGGCCCATTTGTTTATACGGGTCAATGACGACCTGGCCTACGCCCGTACCTGTTATCCGGGGAGCCAAACCGCAAAAAACCTTAATCAGCTTGCTGTTAAACTGCATCAGAAAATCAATATTTCTAAAAAATATAACTGGCGTCGAATATACCACTTTTTTCTGTACCGCTATCCATTATTATTATACAAATATCGTTTTTTTCTGCTATACTCCTTCTTGATCTTTACCGTATCTGCAGCATGGGGTGCGTTGTCTGCCGCAGGAGATCAGAGCTTTGTACGCCTTATCATGGGAGATGGATATGTGGATATGACCCTGGATAACATTGAAAAAGGAGACCCCATGGGGGTTTATGCAAAAACCGACGAGGGACACATGTTTATTCAGATTACCATTAATAATATTCGCGTAGCTCTTTTTACGTTCGGTGCCGGAATACTGGCTGCCCTGGGAACTGGCTTTGTCCTTTTTCAAAATGGAATTATGCTTGGTGCATTTCAATATTTCTTCCATGAACAAGAAGTGCTCCGCCAGTCCCTGATGGCCATTTGGATGCATGGAACCCTGGAAATATTCAGCATCGTAGTCGCCGGAGCCGCCGGAATGATACTGGGTAATGGATGGCTGTTCCCCGGAAACTATACAAGAAAAGAAGCCCTCAAACAATCCGCCATGGAAGGCGTCAAAATGACCATCGGACTGCTGCCCTTTTTTATCGTGGCCGGATTCATCGAAAGCTACCTGACACGGCATGCCAATGCCGAAATCCTTAGCCTGACTGTGATAATGCTGTCAATAATCGTTATCCTGATGTACTTCTTTGCTTATCCATTCTGGGTGAACCGGAAAGTACAAGGGTGAGGGAAGGAGATTGATGGGAGATTGATGGGAGATTGATGGGAGATTGATGGGAGATTGATGGGAGATTGATGGAGATTGATGGGAGATTGATGGGAGATTGATGGAGATTGATGGAGATTGATGGAGATTGGTTATTTTGTTTATAATAAAAACGGAGGTAAAATGAAGGAATTAAAGAAATGCCGTTCAGCGGTGGATATGGTTTCAGTGTCTTTTGAGTTTTTTCGCCGGCATTATGCTCCCATTCTTAAGGACATATTCCTGTATGTGGCTCCTTTAATGCTGGTTTCTCACTTCATTCTTTTTAGGATGGCAGGGGCACTTTTGGGCCGTAGTTTGTGGGGAGGGTACTTCAGTCAGACACTTCAGCAGTATCACCTTCCGGCAGACAATGTTGTATTCTGGTTGGTTTTTTCTGTCTTTCAGTTAATATCCTTTCTTTTTCTGTATTATATCGTGAACGAGTACGTTTTTCAGGCGGTTGAAAACCCTGATAAAAAGCCATTGTCCCCGTTTCAGCCTTCACGTTTTGGGCAGCGCATATGGGGCCATGCCGGGGTGATGGTTGTTTATCTTTTGGCGTTTACTTTGCTGATATTGACTCTCTATGTTATTCCCTCCGGCTTTATTTCCTTCCTGGTTTTTCTATTTATGCTTTTTCTATTGGTGAAATACAGCCTGGCATTTCCCGCCATTAGCATTGAAAATAAAGGCGTTTTGGAGTCTTTCCAGCGTAGTTCAGACCTGGTAAAAAGCATGTGGTGGAGGTCTTTCTGGTTTTATTTCATTACTTCCTGGGTGGTTTATTTTATTGGGATGGCCCTGATAGCTCCTTTCCTCCTGGGAATGCAGGCAGTGGAGTACCTGAATTTGCCCATTGCTCAGGGTGAGCCTGGCTCCTGGGTATTTCTTATTTTTATTTTTCTATTCTACCTTTTTGCATCTCTGATTATGTCTGCTTTTTTTGTATTATCGTTGGCAGTAAATTTTTACAGTCTGAAAGACAAGCATGAAGAAACCTTTTTAGAGGAAAAGATACATGAGGTTGAAACGGAGTAGTTGTATATGGCCGGTACTGGTGGTTGTAAATTTGCTTACAGGTGCTTTTTTTGCTTTTGCCACGGCCGGGGAGGAGGAACGGCAGTTCTCCCGGGATAAGCTGCAACAGATGCAAGGCGAGCCAAAGTATGCGTACTACCTGGATGATAAAGCGCCTGAACAGGTCGAGGGGGTTTTTAATCGCCTTATGAACAGGCTTTTTCAGCGCATTGTCCCATCACCGGTGTTGGAATTCATGATTGGCTGGCTGCCATACATGATTATGATTGCCGCAGTGGTGCTTATAGGGTCCAAATTTTTTGGATATAACTTTTCTTCTCCTTTCAGACGGCAACGAAAGACAAAATACTCAGGGTATGTGTTTGAAAACGACCCCGGGATAAACCATGGGAATGCCCTGGAAACCCAATGGAAAATTGCCATGGAACGCCAGGATTACCGTTTAGCCATCCGGTTTGCTTATCGCATCATTCTTGATACACTGGATCAATACCACTGTGTTGAATGGAAACCACATAAACCCAACCATCAATACCTGAACGAACTGAAAGGGATGCCCCTGCATGACGACTTTGAAATGGCCGGAAAAATATTTGAATATGTCTGGTATGGGGACTTCCCGGCTGACCAGAAGCGATGTGATCAGATGGCTTATCTATCCGGAAAAATCATGGAAAAGGCTAAACAATCAGGAAAAAACAGTAATATGACCAGAAAAATTCAATAAGCAACAAACAATACTGACAAACAGATGAAACGCTCAATAGTCCCTGTATATTACCTTTTATTGTTCCTTATTGGAACCTGGGTTATGGTGCATTATGAGCTGTCGCGTGAGCGGGTGGTTAACTGGCAGCGCACCTATTTGCCTGGAGATGCCATTCCCTTTGGTACTCAGGTTTTATACAGGCTTATGCCCGGGGTCACCGGGGGAGAGCCTCCAGAGCGTATTTCACAAAGCTTTTATACCTATTACAAAAGGGCAACGGGTCCCTTTAACATTTTATATATAGCTGATGAGATCAAGCTGACCCCGGAAAGTGTGAGCCAGTTGCTAGAGCATGTAAGCCGCGGTAATTCGGTGTTTCTTTCTGCCCGGCAGTTTTGCAAAATATTACCCGATAGCCTGGGGGTAAAGCTGGGTTTTCACCATGTCAGCTTATCTGAAGATGAAGGCATTTCCCGGTATCCCATGAACCTTTCTACCCATCGCCATAAGGTTAGTGTGGACACCCTTTTTGGCGACCGGCTTTTTTATACGGGGCGTCATGTGTTTGAATTTTCCGCAGATACATTGCCTCATGTGCGCGAGCTGGGCTGGTTGAATCAGGAACTGGTGAACTTTATTGAGGTGGCATACGGGGAAGGATATGTTTATTTGCATACTGAACCAGCGGTGTTTTCCAACTTCTTTCTGCTTCAGGGAGTGGGTGTTGAGTATACAGAAGAGCTGTTGAGTTATATGCCTGTGGGGAAGTGGGTGTGGAATGAATATCACAACAGGGGAAGGCAGGTTGTTTCCAGTCCGCTAAGGTTTATACGCAGTGAAGATAGCCTGAACAATGGTTACCGTGTGCTCATGGTAACCCTGGTGCTCTTTCTGCTTTCGGGAGCGCGGAGAAGGCAACGGGCCATCCCGGTTATCCGGCCACCGGAAAACCAATCGCTGAAATTTTTATATCATGTGCGCGACCTTTACCTGAAAAGTAAAAACCATAAAGCCATTAGTTTGCACATGATCAAAGACCTAAAGCGATACCTGCAGGCTCACGGAGGCGCTCTGGCCGACATGAGACAGGAGGATATGGCTCGCCTGATAAGGCATAAAGCCGCCGTCAGCCAGGAACAAGCCCGGGAATGGGCCGGAAAAGTGGAAGAAATAAAAAATGAAACCCGGGTGAAAACCCCACAACTGTTCCAGTTAAACCGTATTATAGAAAAAATTAAAAAACAATGACAGAACAAAATCCCCAATTTGAAGAACGTACAGACCTAACCGTCTTTGCAGAAAAAATCAATGATATCCGGAACGTGATGAGCGCGGTGATCGTCGGACAGAAAGAAGTGACCGACCTATTGTTGATTGCACTGCTATCCCGTGGACATGTGCTCATTGAAGGCGTGCCCGGAGTGGCTAAAACCCTTATAGCTAATCTGATGGCTAAAACCATCCACACCGGATTCCAGCGCATACAGTTTACCCCGGACCTGATGCCTGCCGATATTCTGGGAACCTCAATATATAATGAGCATAAAGGAAAATTCCAGTTTATTAAAGGCCCCGTGTTCTCCAATATTATCCTTATTGATGAGATCAACCGCTCTCCAGCTAAAACCCAATCAGCCCTCTTTGAAGTAATGGAAGAGCAAAAGATCACAGTGGAAGGAACCACTTATCCGCTGGAATTTCCTTTTTTTGTGGTGGGGACACAGAACCCGGTGGAACATGAGGGAACATACCGGCTGCCTGAGGCTCAAACCGACCGGTTTTTGTTTCGGATAAAGATGGAATTCCCTTCCATTGAGGAAGAAGAAA
>PWNQ01000080.1 GCA_003557725.1 Bacteroidales bacterium
CGGTTACGCAGACTGCGCCTGTGGATCCTGCGAAAAAAACGGCAATTGAGGATAAGCCGGTCGCCGGACAAAAAGTCATACGTGAAAATCAAACCGGTGTCAGCTATAAAAAACTATTTGGTCCCTATCTGCAAGGAGCATCCAGGATCACGGTTACTGACCCCTATATTCGATTACCGTATCAGCTCAGGAATTTCATGGAGTTCGCCAGACTGGTAGCAGAGATAAAACAGCCGGATGAAGAGGTGGTAATCCATCTAAGAACTTATAACAACGAAGACTACCTGGAAGGCGCCAAGGACAAATTCTCAGAGATGCAGGAGTCACTGGAACCCATAGGGATATTCTTTACCTATGAGTTTGATGAGAACCTGCATGACCGGTCAATTGAGATTGACAACGGGTGGAAGATCATTCTCGGGCGTGGTATGGATATATACCAGAAAACCGGTGGCTGGCACGACATAGCCGAGCACTATCAGGAGGTGCGGCTTTGCAAAGGATGTGAGATTACCTACTTGAGGAAGGAATGACGATGGGCATAATGGGGACATGACAAAATGTCGACTTGGTTATCTTCTGATAAACCATTGAAACGCAACTGTTATGTTGAAATTTCTTATCTGGCTGTTCTTATTGATTTATGTATCGACATATAGCCTCGAATCGGGTTTATTACTGATAGTTGTAAGTTTTTTGGTTTGGGTAAAATTAAGAAGTCGAAAAAGAAAGTTGTTAAAGACCAAACGGTTAAAGAGAGAAGAAAAAATTGCTGACTTGCATTTTGAAAGTCATTTGAAGATGAGTTATGTCATTCGGCCGCATATGTTACCGATCTTTATTGGTATCAGCAGAATTAATAAAGTTGAACTGTTAAAGGACACGATTGAAATCACAAAAATTGATGGCAAGAAGACATCTCTTACTCATAGCAAAACCATATCGATCGAATTGCAAGAGGGCATCTTTTCAACGAAGAAAATAGTTATTGATTCAACCATCTGTGAACCGATAACGATTCCTTATTTGAAGGACAGGGAAGCAAGCTCTTTTGTTGTTGAAGCCGGGAAGCGTCTTGAATCAGCGCATGGAAAGCTCAGAAGGGAAATAGCAAAGAAAAAAGATGATATCGATGAGGTCTATGGGGAAGCGTTGAAAATTTACAATGGGGACCAATATGTGAATAATAGATCTGTTAGTAATTGGCAGAATAAAAATTACGAGATAAATAATTTCTTGACAGGAGTTAAGCACATTGACGTTCAAGATGACAACTTGAAGGATCGAATCACCCTTTGCCTAAGGCTATTTGAACCAAATAGTTTATTCATACCTGTCAGAAATAAGAAGTGGGTCACAAATGAAATTAAGGAAAATGACAAATGGTTTTGTAGCATTGACAAATTTCCTTTAACTGAACAACAGAAAGAGGCAGTAGTTCGAGATGAAGATGCATGTTTGGTTGTAGCTGGTGCCGGAACAGGCAAGACTGCCACGGTTGTGGCAAAGGTAGGTTATCTGCTAAAAATAAAACATGTTAAACCTGAACAGATACTTGTATTGGCTTTTGCAAGGAAAGCAAGAGAAGAGCTTGAAGATCGAATCCAAAATCGCTTCGGTGAAACACTTGAAATAAGAACGTTTCACAGCCTTGGCAAGGAAATACTGGACAATTGTAAAGGTTATAAAAGTACGGTATCAAAAATCGCATCTGATAAAGGTATTTCTGAACGGATCCATCAAGATATTTTGGAAGAACTGTTCACGGTGAAAAAGCTGCGAAGCAAGATCTTGATCTTTTTCGCCTACTATTTAAAGCCTTACAAGAGCGAGTTCGCTTTCAACAGTTTGAAGGAATACAACAGGTTCAGAAAGAACCAGGAACTTGTGACATTGAAGAAAGAAACCGTTAAAAGTCAGGAGGAATTGACCATAGCCAATTGGTTATTTGCAAACGGGGTAGTTTATGAATACGAAGCACCTTACAAGCATGAGATGACTGCAGATTCATCTCATCAACAGTATACTCCGGACTTCTATCTTCCAGAGTACGATATTTACATCGAACATTTTGGCATTGACAGAAAGGGTGATACGGCACCATTTGTCAATAGGGAGAAATACAATAGTGATCTTGAATGGAAAAGACGTTTACACCGTCAAAAAAGAACGGTTCTCATTGAGACATTTACTTACGACCGGATGGAGGGACAACTGGTAAGTCGCCTTGAGAAAAAGCTTCGAGCAAAAAAAGTAAAATTCGCACCCCTCAGTACTGAAGAACTAAAAAAGTCATTGAAAGAACTTGGAAATATAAGACCTGTTTCCAGGCTTTTTGAAACCTTCCTCGGGTTGTACAAATCCAGCCAGATAACGCTGGATGAATTGCGACAAAGATCAGCTGAAAGGGACGACCCGATCAGAACAAGTGCTTTTCTTGACCTGTTTGAGTATTACTATGAACAATATCATAGAATTCTTGAAAGAGACAAGACCATTGATTTTAATGACATGATAAAGACAGCCACTGATTTGGTAACCACGGGCCAATACAGTGCTCGTTTCTCCTACTATATAGTTGATGAGTTTCAGGATATCTCAAAAGGCCGGGCTGCACTTTTAAAAGCCATGGTGGATCAGGCAGAAGATCCCCGGCTTTTTGCGGTTGGTGACGATTGGCAGTCGATTTTCAGATTCAATGGAGCGGATATTGGAATTATGACCAACTTTGGTGAGTACTTTGACACCCATCATAAAGCAGTTCTGGATAAAACTTTTCGATTCAACGATAAGATACTGGAGGCCAGTTCTCGTTTCATTTCTTCGAACCCAAACCAGATCAGAAAAAGCCTTAAATCACCCAGAAGGTCAACAAAACCACGAATTACCATTTTTCCGGGCCGTGAGGCTGACAGATTCGACTATCTTAAACAAATACTTGCAAAAATCAACGATTCAAAGCATGATGCAACCGTTTTGATCCTTGCCAGGAATAACAGTTCCATCAATAACCTTCCCAAAAACTTACAGAACCAGTTTGATTCATTGGAAATAAAGACGAGCACGATTCATAGTGCCAAGGGGCTTGAGGCAGATTATGTGATACTGCACGATGTAAAATCAGGGAAAAATGGCATACCATCTGAAATGTCTGATGACCCTGTTCTCGAGCTGCTGCTTGCTGCGGATCATGATTTTCCAAATTCTGAGGAAAGAAGGCTTTTTTATGTTGCCATGACAAGGGCCAGAGACCATGTTTTCATTTTAAGTGATATAGTGGAACAATCTGGTTTTGTCGATGAGCTCATGGGGAGTGGGTATGAAAAGTATGTGCGAATTCATAAACGTAAATTTGACAATGCTTTATGTCCGAAATGCGATGGTAATATATTACAACGCAACGGCAGGTTTGGCGTGTTTTGGAGCTGTGAGTTTTATCCATATTGCGATGGAAAGCTGAATCTTTGTCCAGAATGCAATGAGGGGGCACTTGTAAATAAAGACCTTGAGCACAGGTGTAATAACATTGAATGTGGTAACATTTCAGCGACATGTCCACGTTGCCAGACTGGTTTTCTCCTTTTAAAAAATGGTAAACATGGCGAATTCTGGAGTTGCAATACTTTTCCTAAGTGCAGGTATTCCCGTGACAAGGATATGAACTTGCAAGAAGTAGGTCGAAAAGCAGATTAATTAATTTTACGGCACGCTTTTAAATCCGGAACCATATGCTGCAGGTAGAGGTAAAATCAATTATTAAATGTCACATACTGAAGTAAAAAATGCCATCGAAGTATGCTTCAACCAGTAAGAATCTTTACGAGCCTCAAGGAAAGTGGCTTATCCGTGAACATCAGGCAAAATTCATTTTTGACACAATGTATTTTTTTAATTCACATTTACTATTCATTAAATAATTTGTATCTTTAAGAACTGTGAATATAACATTTGCCCAAAAAAAGCTTAAAAAGGAAGCTAATAATGACAGATTGCTGCACAGAAGGCATGGAAAGGAACGCGCCAATAAGTTGCTACTTAGACTAAGTCAACTTCGTGATGCAGTAACACTTGAAGATGTCCGCTATTTGCCGGGAAAATTCCATGAATTGACTGAGAATAGAAAAGGCCAGTGGGCATGTGATCTTGATCAGCCATACCGCTTAGTTTTTCGTCCCCACGAGAATCCAATACCAATAAGCAGTTCTGGTGCATACATCTGGAAGGAAATTAAAGGAGTTGAAGTAATTGAGATTATCAATTACCACAAGGAGAAATAATATGACCAAATCAAATCAATATTTTCCGGAGACAGTTCCTCATCCAGGAGCAACACTCAAAGAAAAGTTAGGTGAGTTAGAAATAGGACCAAAAGAATTTGCGATTAAAACAGGAAAGCCAGAGCAAACAATTTCAAAAATTCTGAATAATCAAAGCAGCATAACTGGAGAAATGGCTGTAAAGTTTGAAAAAGTGCTTAAAATTCCAGCTCACTTCTGGCTAAATAACCAAAGCAGATACGATGAATATATTTCTCGTTTGAAGTTCGAAAAGGAAATTCAGTGTGCTGAAGAATGGGCAAGGAAATTTCCCATAAGGGAAATGGTTGACCATGGATGGATACAAGCAGACAGGACTATCAAGAGCAGAGTTATTGCATTATTTAGCTTTTTTTCAATTGCTAATAAAAAGGCTTGGGAAAGATACTACCTGAAACAAGATTTGAAAGTCTCATTTCGAATCTCATTGTCTCATGCAAACAACCCATACGCTCTTTCGGCATGGTTGAGGAAAGGGGAGATTCTGGCGAGTGATATTGACGCACCAGAATTTGATAAAAATGCTCTGAAATCTAAACTGTCACAACTTAAGGATTTGATGGCGGAGCAACCCGATGACTTTTTTGATAAAATTAAGAAATACTGCCTTGAAGCGGGTCTAAAGGTGATTTATACACCTAAATTGCCAAAAGCACCAATTAGCGGTTCAACTCGCTGGCTCCTGAATAATCCAGTTATTCAGTTGACTAATAGGTATAAAAGAAATGATATCTTCTGGTTTACATTCTTTCATGAATTAGGGCATGTTCTACTTCATGGAAAGAAAGATATTTTTTTGGAGAATATTGACTATTCAGGTAAAGACTTAGATAAAGAGAAAGAGGCCGATAATTTTGCTATAAGATGGACTTTTACAAAAGAAGAGGAAAATGAGTTGTTGAAGAAGACTCATATTAATGAAAATGAGATATATCACTTTGCAAAAGAGTGCAATACTCATCCAGCAATGATAATCGGTCGTTTGCAAAAAAGGGGGATCATTTCTTATCAAATGGGCCAGAATTTCATTCAAAAAATTGAAATAAGTAATAATTAATTCCAAAAATATCTTAAAAACGGACAATTTTTCTGAGCTGATCTTCTATCTGTATCCATCCTGTATTCAGATCAACGGTTCTGATTTCAATAGGGTGCTGTTCAAAATTGTAACGCAAATCTAAAGAATGACTGACTGTGGGGTAAATTAGGATGCCCCGTGTCCGTTGTCTTTTGCTTGATCCATCTCTTTGGTTCAAGAGGTAGCTGAACAGCTGATATAAGTTTCCGGTTTGGATTTTTTTACTGCCATGTTGCCCTGCGAGGGATTCCCGGTAATATTTAGCGTCAATGATGATTACCTCCTGGTCGTTTTCAATAGTGATGTCAGTCTCCATTCGAGGCAGATACTCAGAGTCGGCATCATTCACAGATTCTAATTGCCATTTGATATGGGGTTTGCCAACAGACCATGATGGGTACTCAATCCTGTAGAAATTGTAAAGAAAGGCTTCAAATAAACTGGCCA
>PWNQ01000073.1 GCA_003557725.1 Bacteroidales bacterium
CATGCGAACCAAGGACCCTCTGATTAATCCCGCATGTGCGGGACTCTAACCAACTGAGCCCAAAAAAAAACAGCCACCTACTATATCATAGTAAATGGCTGATCTTGTCGCTCCCCCTCTTGGACTCGAACCAAGGACCCTCTGATTAACAGTCAGATGCTCTAACCAGCTGAGCTAAGGAGGAATTTTTCTTTCGAAAAAGTGGTGCAAAGATATATCGAATTTTGAAAATAGCAATACCTTTGCAAAAAATATATCAGATTATGCGGAATATTTTTTCCTTCATACCGTAAAAGAAGATAGAAAAACCTAAAAAATCAGATTATTAAACATTATTTTGGCAGGGATTGTTAAACAAGAGTAAATATAGCCCCTTTGGGCGGTAAGGCTTAAGGGGGAGTAACAAACCATGGAAAAGAGCAATTATAAATTATGACACAAAAAAAGAGTGTATTAGGGATTGGAAATGCGTTGGTAGATATTTTAGTGCGCCTGGATGATGACAAGGTATTAAGCGACTTCAACTTGCCAAAGGGGAGCATGCAATTGGTTTCCAAGAATGTAGCAAACTCCATTGATAAAGCCACCCGCCATTATACCCGGAGTATGGCTTCCTGGGGGTCAGCTTCCAATACCATGCGCGGTCTCTCCCGGCTGGAGATACCCTCGGGTTATATAGGTAAGATTGGGAAAGATGATATGGGGAAGTTCTTTGATGAGGAGCTTAGCGACAAGAACATTGAAACTCATCTACTTAAAAGCAAAAAGCCTACTGGAAGGGCATTAACCCTGATCACTCCCGACACGGAACGCACCTTTGCCACCCATCTGGGTGCTGCGGTGGAGCTGGGTGCCAAGGAGCTTGACAAGAAAATTTTTGACCAGTACCAGATGCTTCACATTGAAGGGTACCTCACCCAAAATTACGACCTGATGAATCGTGCAGCTGAGCTGGGTGCTCATGCGGAGATATCTATGGATTTGGCCAGCTACAATATTGTAGAGGAGCACTTACCATTTCTGGAAGAATTTATTGAAAAGAATGTGGATATTGTTTTTGCCAACGAAGAGGAGGCACGTGCATACGGACAGGGGAATTTGGAAGATGGCTTCTATAAGCTGGGCAAACAAACTAAAATTGCTGTAGTAAAGACCGGCTCCAAAGGCTCTGTCATCCATTCCAAAGGAGAGCTCTATGAAGTGGATGCCATTTCTTCCGATGTTATTGACACCACTGGTGCTGGCGACTTATATGCTTCCGGGTTCCTTTATGGGTATCTTAACAATTACAGCCTGAAGAAATGTGGCGATATCGGGTCTTTATTGGCAGGGATGGTTATTGAACTGGTGGGCGGAAAGATTGACAATCACCGTTGGGCCGAGATCAAGACCATGCTAAAATATTTATAATCATAAAGTAATGCCGGGTCAGTTAATCAAATATGACGGCCTGTCACATTATTCATTAACAAAGTGTTAATCACAAACAATCTAACCATAAAGAAAACCCTGTAATCAAGAGCCACCGTTGGCTTTCCAGCGCTGTTGCCGGGGCTTGCTTATCCCGCCGTGCCGGGATACATGGGGAAGTTCAATAAAAAACAATCACACATGAAAGTTTACAAAACCAAAGACATTAGAAATGTAGCGTTAGTAGGCAGTGCTAAATCGGGAAAGACTACTTTTACCGAAAGCATGTTGTTTCACGGGAAAGTAATTCACCGGAAAGGTGAGGTAGAATCGAAAAACACTGCTTCCGACTACCGGCCCATTGAGCTGGACAAAGGAAACAGTGTGGTGACCAGCGTTCTGCACACCACCTGGAACAACCACAAGATCAACATCCTGGATGTTCCCGGGTCGTCGGACTACGTCGGCGAACTGATTACTGCCCTATATGCTGCAGATATGGCTATAATGACTGTAAACGCTGCCAACGGCGTGGAAGTGGGCAATGAGATCGCCTGGCGATATGCCAGCCAGCGTGAGGTGCCTGTTATGTTCACTGCTAACTTCATGGACAACGAGAATGCTAAGTTTGATGACCTTATCCAGCAACTGAGAACCTATTTCAGCGATAAGATCATACCGGCACAGTATCCTGTAGAAATCGGGCCCGGCTTTAAAGCCATCATCGACTTGGTTTTAAACAAAATGCTGGTCTTTGATGAAAACGGAACCTTTGAAGTGCAGGAGATCCCTGAATCGGAAAAGGCCCGGGCAGAAAAAATGCACCTGAACCTGGTGGAAGCTGCTGCTGAAGGATCAGAAGAACTCATGGAAAAATACTTCGAAACAGAAACACTTACACTGGACGAAGTGCGCCAAGGACTTAACATGGGCATCACCAGTCGGGCCATCTTCCCCCTGTTTGTGTCGTCGGCAAAAAAAGACGTGGGCGTAAGCCGGATCATGGAGTTTATTACCACCTCAGCAACTGCTCCACACCAGGCAACCCCGGTAAAAACTACCGATGACGAAGAGATTCCCTGCAAGGAAGACGCCCCCTTTTCGGCACAGATATTTAAAACATCCATCGAATCCCACCTGGGAGAGGTGTCCTTTATGAAAGTGTTTTCCGGAAAAGTGAAAGAAGGACAAGATGTGATCAATGCCAATTCGGGAAACAAGGAGCGTATTACCCAGCTTTATGTAATGGCCGGAAAGAACCGGGAGAAAGTGCCGGAAGCTGTGGCCGGAGATATAATAGCTACCATCAAGCTCAAGGAGTCACGCATTAACATCACCCTGAACGACACCCAGGCCGGCGACCGCCAGATTAAGCCCCTGGAGTTTCCCAATCCTCTTTATACCACTGCCATAAAGGCAGCCAACAGCTCCGACGATGAAAAAATGGGCGCCTTCCTCCAGGATATCGTTAATATGGACCCCTCCCTCAGCCTGGAATATTCTAAAGAATTGAGACAGATAGTCCTGAGAGGAATGGGCGAACAGCATATCAATAACGTGAAATGGGTTTTTGAAAACGTCCATAAGATTCCAATTGAACTTTATACAGCTAAAATCCCTTACCGAGAAACCATCACAAAACCGGCCAAAGCCACCTACCGCCATAAAAAACAATCAGGTGGAGCCGGCCAGTTTGGCGAAGTGCATATGCTTATTGAACCCTATCAGGAAGGAAAAGGATTCCAAAAGGAATTCCCAGTAAGAAATACAGATGAACACGAGCTGAACTGGGGCGGAAAGCTTATCTATAACAGCTGTATTGTGGGAGGTGCCATTGATGGTAAATTTATGCCTGCCATCCTGAAAGGGATCATGGAAAAAATCGAAATCGGCCCCCTTACCGGATCATACGCCCGGGATATCGTAGTAAATATCTATGATGGTAAAATGCACCAGGTGGACTCCAATGAAGTGTCTTTTAAAATAGCAGGAAGAATGGCCTTTAGCGATGCATTTAAAAAAGCCGGACCTAAGATTCTGGAACCCATCTGCGACATGACCGTTATCGTTCCGGAAGAAAAAATGGGGGACGTAATGACCGACCTCCAGGGACGCCGGGCCATCATCATGGGAATGGAAGGACAGGGAATATACCAGCATATCAAAGCAAAAGTACCCCTGGCAGAAGTAGCCAAATATTCCACAGCATTGAACTCACTAACCAGCGGAAGGGCTTTCTACACTTTGAAATTTGCCGAATATGCCCAGGTGCCAGCGGATGTACAGGACAAACTGCTTAAAGAATATGAAGCCAGCCAAAACGAAGAGGGATAAACCATCCCTTTTATTAAAACCAAAATAAAAAAAGGGGCCCGCGCAGCCCCTTTTTTAATGGGTAAAAATAGTAATTGATGCCTGCTGATTGAGGAAAACTACAGGTTCATCCATAAAGACACTACTTATTACCTTTTTGTGAATAAAACCCAGAATAATTGAGACGGAGGTGAAAAGCCGCTGAAAAGCAAACGTGCCCTTTATTAACCATATCCCAGATTTTGACCTGCAAGCTACCGAATAACAAACTACTTAATTATTAGCTTTTTGGTTTTACATGTTTTGCTGCCTGATACCTTAATAAAATACACTCCTTTGGGCTGATGACTGAGATGGATGCGGTAAAAATACCCGCTTTCTGAACTACGCTGGATGTCATCGCAAATGATCTCTTTTCCGCTTGCATTAAAAATACATACGTTTATAGCATTATCGTGGATATTCCGTATTTCAAGGTCAAAATCTCCTTTAGTGGGATTGGGATAAATATTAATTTCCCCTGCTGCAGTGTGTTCCCGGGCTCCGGTGCAATGTTCTACTATAACAGTATCCACTTCAGGCCTGCCCTGGCACATATTATATACAGCTTCCAGTTTTACCTTATAGGCCCCTGTGGAGTCATAGTAGTGAGCCGGCTCTTTGGTGGTGGCCCATTCGCCGTCTCCAAACGCCCACAGCCAGGACGAATTGTCGGGCACTGAGGTATTGAGAAAATGTACCGTATCTCCCAGGCACACCGGGTTGGGATGGGCTGAGAAGCTCACCTGCGGCACTGGATATACAGTAACACATGCGGTATCCGTAGCGCTGCTGAACACGCTGGAAATAGTCACATAAAAGCAGGTGTCGTAAGGGGCGGGTCCCCGGTCGGGGAGGGTTACAGAAGGTGGGTTAAGCACGGTGGGGCCATGGCTCCAGGAGATGGAAAGGGTGGAGGAGCACACTATACTTACCTCACCGATCCCCCAGGCATCATGGCCCTGCCCACTATTGGACAGTTGGACCCAGCGAAACCGTGTATTTTGTGTTGCAGCCTGTACAGGTATTGCACTTTCATACCTGTGCCAGTAATAGACCACATGCGCGGGCTTCCCCTCTGGAGGATAATTGCTGCTTGTCACACCGGGAGGCTCCCAGCCACCACCACTTCCGGGAGTGTGGGTAATACCAAAAAAGCTGTCCCCCTGCCCGCCGCCATGGTCAATGTAATGGTTGGTCCCCTGAGGATACTGGTTGTACCCGGAGAAAGTGGTCCATGAAGCCCCGTCATTGGTTGACCACTGTAGGCTCACCCCCTCCCCTGGCAGGTCAGGAGCATTGCATTCCCCACTAACGGGCTGGGCTCCATAACGCATATACCACTGGATCTCACAATCGCCGGACGGTATATCAAACCCCTCGGTGGTCAGCGTGCGCGTATATGAAGGGGTTGCCCCTGCCCAAAAATGAGCCATGCCGGGAGAACAGGGCCTATCAAACGACGGATCAGCCCCCTGGGAAAACCAGCCCGCAGGCATGGTGCCACTGGCGAAATCTGCCCCCATCCCGGGATGACCACACCCACCGGTGGCGGAAAGGGTAATTTTATCCCCGGCACACACCTCCCTGGGGTAAACATTCGCAGCAATATAACACTGGGCTTTTAACTGAGACGCCGGTAAAAGGATGAAAATAATAACAAATAAAGGGCTGAATGGTAAAAGTTTTGTAGTCATAATTTTTGCTCTTTTGTCTTTCCCTACTTGACTGTGTTTTTTTTAATTCGTTTAATGACACAGGTGTAATTCTCCTTCTCCATGAAAATGCATAGGGAGGATAAATATGAAGACATTGCTAACCATTGAAGGGTGTTTTTTGGCAACCATGAAAAACTTACCAAAAAAAATCCGGTTTTAAACTTAGTGGGAGCAGGACTTATACTGTTTACAATTGGAAAACTGATATCCGATGCCCTGTTGCTTGTTAACAACAATAAATCTTTGTACTTTTGCATATGTTTTAGCTGAAATAAGCATCTAAATAGTTACTGTCAAATAATAAATCAAGTTTTCATAAACAACTTTGTGAAACTTGACA
>PWNQ01000230.1 GCA_003557725.1 Bacteroidales bacterium
AAAGAGTTCTTCGTCCAGGTCAATGGATGCTAATATAAGGTTCTCAATGGTGCTTTCGTGGGTGCTGTTGCTTTTACTCAATTCCATAATATTTTCATGAATCTCTAAGTCCGTCATTTTAGAGATTCTGGAAATCTTGTATCCGTTTCGGTTAAGGATAGATACGCTAAGGATCTTTTTCAGGTCGTCGGCCGAGTAGTACCGGATATTGGTTTTTGTGCGCATAGGGGTGACGATACCATACCTTTTTTCCCATATACGGATGGTATGCGCTTTAATACCGGACAGTGTCTCAAGGTCTTTAATGTAATATCGGCTCATTTTGTTAAAGTTCGCAGGGTGAAGGGTAAACAAACTGTTGTTAAAAATGTTTTTAGCGTGCAAAAGTATATTAAACGGAGCGGTTTGCTTATTGTTATTATTTTTGACCCTGTCAAACCACAGCGGAGCATGTTATGTATCTTTTATCCTTATTTATTTTCTTGCTATGCTCTTTTATTCTGATAGCCATTGTGAGTGACAGGTATTTTATTCCTTCTTTGGAATTGCTCATTCGTCGATATGGCATGCGTTCTGACACGGCAGGGGCTACGTTTATGGCAGCGGGGTCCAGTGCTCCGGAGCTTTTTATTGCTTTGGTAGCCATACTGCATCCCGGGGGGCATTTGGCAATAGGGGTGGGGACCATAGTGGGGTCGGCAGTGTTTAACCTATTGGTTATAGTAGGTGCTGTGGCATTGGTGAAAAAGGCTTTGCTGGCCTGGCAGCCTTTGCTCCGGGATACCCTGGCCTATTGTGTAGCGGTGATTGCCTTGCTAATGGTCCTTTCCCATGGACAGGTCACCTGGCTTAGTGCCATGTTGCTTATCGCCCTTTATGTGGTGTATTTATTTGCCGTATTTTTCTGGGGGCGAATTCTCCCTTATAAAGATGATCGCCAGCAGGGAGAGAAGTATATGGACAGTAAATCGGGCAAAAGTAACTTTCCGTTGGGAGAGAGGTGGGCGTATTGGCGGGGGGGGTTTGAATGGGTGATCGATAAGACTTATCCGGCGGGCCGGTTTTTCCGTGCTCATTTTTTTATTTCCATTGCCTGGATCGCTGTGCTATCTTATGTACTGGTGGAAAGTGCTGTCCGCATTGCTTCCATTCTTAATATTCCCCAGGCGATTATTGCTTTAACGGTTCTGGCGGCAGGAACCTCTGTCCCGGACCTGGTCACTTCCGTATTGGTTGCCAAAAAAGGAAAAGGAGATATGGCCATTAGCAATGCGCTGGGGTCTAATATTTTTGATATCCTTTTGGGCCTTGGCATCCCCTGGCTAATTATTGTTTTAATACGTAATGAAGCCGTGATTGTGGAAGACACAAGCCTGCTTGCTCCTGTTATTATGTTGCTGGGATCGGTAGTGGTTTTTTTCCTGATCCTTATGGCCGGCCGTTGGAGGGTGGGCAGGGGTACCGGGTTTCTTCTGTTATTGATTTACCTGGCATTTTTAACCTGGCAGGTGCTGGGGGTAATATTGTCTGCATAGCAGATGCCTGTTGTTTTGATCAGCAGTCTTCCAGCATTTTCCTCCCTTTTTCCATTGCTTTGGGTAGTCCCTGGGCGTCTTTCCCTCCGGCGGTAGCAAAGTATGGCTGGCCTCCGCCGCCTCCTTTGATTTCTTTGGCCAGCTCTTTGACAATGCTTCCTGCGTGCAGCCCTTTTTCTTTTTGCAGCCATGGGGAAACCATGGCGGTGAGAAGCACTTTGCCGCTGGAAGGGTCTGTGGCTCCCAGCAGTAAAAAGGCATCCGGAATCAGGTCTTTCAGGCGGAATGCCAGATCTTTTACCATGCCACTGTCCATGGAAACTATACTGGAAATAAAAGGGATGTCATTGACCCGGATCGCTTTTTCTTTAAGGTCTCTGGCATAATGATCCACCTGTTTCTTTTTCATGGTTTCCAGTTCTTTTTCCATTCGGGAGTGCTGATCAATAAGTGTTTGTGCCCCTTTTACCGGGTCTTTAGGGTTTCTCAGCAGTCCTTTTAGGGTTTGAAGGGTGTGGTTTTGCCGGTAGACCCACTCTTCAGCCTGCTCACCTGTTATGGCTTCAATACGACGGATGCCTGCGGCAACGGCTGTTTCGCCGGTGATCTTAAAAAACCCGATCTGGCCTGTAAATGGCACGTGTGTTCCGCCACAAAGCTCAATGGAGTCACCAAAGCGAACCACGCGCACCTGATCCCCGTACTTTTCTCCGAAAAAGGCAATGGCCCCCATCTTTCTGGCTTCTTCCATGCTGGTTTGGCGATGTTCTTCCTGATGGATATTGGCACGAATATTCCGGTTGACCAGGCGTTCCACTTTTCTCAGGTCTTCCTGTCCCACTTTTTCATAATGTGAAAAGTCAAAACGCAGATAATCGGGGTGAACCAGAGACCCTTTTTGTTCGGCATGACTTCCCAGCACTTCCCGGAGGGCGTGGTGCAGCAAGTGGGTAGCCGAATGGTTGCCGGCTGTTGAGCGCCGCTGGCTGTGGTCTACCCGGGCAATAAGTTCACGGGAAAGATCCTTTGGGAGGGCCCGGCAAACATGGATATGAACATGGTTTTCAATAATGGTGTTGACCACAGGGACCTTCCCCTCTTCCTGGATCAGCAGGCCGGTATCACCGGTTTGGCCTCCTGCTTCCGCATAAAACGGGGTCTTGTCCAGCACTAAGTGGTACAATTGGCTCTTTTTTGTAGATACCTGGCGGTATTTCATCACTTTTACGGTGGACTCCATGTGGTCATAGCCAACAAATTTCGTGCTGGCGGCTGCCGGATGAACCTGTTGCCAGTCGCCGGTATCCATAGCACTGGCATCACGGGAGCGGCTTTTTTTCTGTTCCAGTTCTTTCTGAAAGGATGCCGGGTCTACAGAAAATCCCTCTTCAGCCAGGATCAGACGGGTGAGATCAAAGGGAAAGCCATAAGTGTCGTACAGTACAAAAGCATCGCGGCCACTGATGGCTTTTTGGGGGCTGTTTTCCATCAGCTTCCGGAGCATGGATATCCCTGTGGAAAGGGTGCGCAGGAACGCTTCTTCCTCTTCTTTTATCACTTTGGAAATAAAAGATTCCTGGCGGGGCAGCTGGGGGAAGACCGACCCCATTTGGCTGACCAGCAAAGGGACAAGCTGATAAAGGAAAGGACGGGTCTGCCCCAAAAAGGTATACCCGTAACGAACGGCCCGGCGGAGAATACGACGTATCACATAGCCCGCTTTTACGTTGGAAGGAAGCTGACCATCAGAAATGGAGAACGCAATGGCACGCACATGGTCGGAGATCACACGAATGGCAATATCGGTGGGGGCGTCATTACCATAGGGCTTTCCTGAAAGGTGAGATACTTTACGGATTAGTGGCTCAAAAATATCAGTATCATAATTGGACTGCTTACCTTGCAATACCATGGCCAAACGTTCAAAGCCCATTCCTGTATCCACATGCTTGCGGGGCAGGCCTTCAAGACGGCCGCCCGCCTTCCGGTTGAATTCTATGAAAACCAGATTCCATAACTCTACCACCAGGGGGTGGTCTTTGTTTACCAGCGTAGAGCCCGGAACAGTACGCTTTTCTTCGGGGCTGCGAATATCTACGTGGATCTCCGAGCAGGGGCCACAGGGACCCGTTTCTCCCATTTCCCAAAAATTATCCTTCTTATCGCCGTATAAAAGATGAGACTGTTGGGGGAGGACTTCACGCCATACCGCTTCAGCCTCCGTGTCTTTTGATGTCCCATCTGTGGCATCGCCCTGAAAAACCGTCACATAAAGGGAGTCCGCCGGAATTTTATACTCCAGAGTTAGTAGTTCCCAGGCAAAATGGATGGCCTCTTTCTTGAAATAATCCCCAAACGACCAATTACCCAGCATCTCAAACATGGTGTGGTGGTACGTGTCTCTGCCAACCTCCTCCAGATCATTATGCTTTCCGCTTACCCGTAAACACTTCTGGGTATTCGCCACACGGGAATATTTGGGCGCTGTACCACCCAAAAAAATATCTTTAAAAGGATTCATCCCTGCGTTGGTAAACATAAGACTGGGGTCATCCTTTACAACAATAGGGGCTGAAGGAATAATCTGGTGCTCTTTAGAGCGGAAAAAATCAAAAAAACGCTGTCGAATATCCTGCGACTTCATATCCTGAATTAATTTAATAAATACCCGGGAGTGTGATGTGCCCCCCCCCTGATAATGACATTAATAATCTTTAACAATCGGGAAGTTGCAAAATTAGTTTTTTTCATTAATTTTGCACCCGAAATCGAAACGAGACTCAATAACTATGGCAGGAAAGCGATATAAACTGAATCCCAATACTTTAACGCTTGAAGAGGTGCGTATTACCTGGAAAGACCGGGTGAAAACGCTGGGTTGGCATGCTTTCACCGGAACCATGGTGGCGGTAGTGGCGCTGTTTATTGGGTTTACCCTCTTCCCTTCTCCAAGAGAAAATATTTTGAAGCGGGAGCTGGACAATGTAGAGCTCAACTATAAAATGATGAATGAGCGTGTTGACCAGATGGAGCGCGTACTGGCTGATCTGGAGTACCGCGATGATAATATTTATCGTGTTATATTCGAAGCGGAGCCCATTTCCGCCTCGGAGCGAAGCGCTGGATACGGCGGAGCAGACAGATACCGGCACTTACAGGGATTTGAAAGCACAGACTTGTTGACGGAAACCGCCAAACGCATCGACCGGATGTCGAGAAGGCTTTACATCCAGTCCAAATCCTTTGATGATGTTATTGTGATGGCCCGAAAAAAGGAGGATATGCTGGAAAGTATCCCGGCAATACAGCCTGTCAATAATAAAGACCTTACCCGGATTGCATCCGGCTTTGGACATCGTATTCACCCAATATACAAGACTTTACGGATGCATACGGGAATAGATTTTACAGCCCCGGTGGGCACTCCAATATACGCCACCGGTAACGGACGAGTGGTCCGGCCACGGAAGAATATGGCCGGATACGGACGCTATGTGCTCATCGATCACGGGTATGGGTATAAAACATTGTATGCCCACATGAATGAAGTGATCGTTAGAAGAGGACAAAGGGTTAAACGCGGTGAAATCATAGGATATGTGGGTAATACCGGAGTTTCTACCGGACCACACCTCCATTATGAAGTGTGGAAAAATGACAACCCCGTAAACCCGGTACACTTCTTTTATAACGACCTGAGCCCCGAAGAGTACGAAAAAGTGATCAAAATTGCTTCACGCATCAATCAGTCACTTTCCTAAAATATTTGATCCGGGCTAAAAACATAATATCTATCACTTCTGCTGAAAATTAGCTTTGCCCCATCCCTAAAGGGTGGCTGGTTGTCAGTGCCCCCCCCCCTCGTTAGAGGATCGTAAATAAACCGCTGATAATCAAAAGTCCCCTTTTTAATCGGACCCATAATGTATTTTTGAAACTTGCAAATACAAGGTGCTTTTTTTGACATCCCTGCACCGCTGTATTTGTTTTTTTGTAATTTAGCAGGAGAGGAGGCGAACGAAGCGAACAAAATTGAAATCAATAAACGATTCAACAAAGAAGCATAAGAAATTGCTTCAGCACAGATGGAAAGAATAAATGCGAAAAAGCAGAAAATAAGCAATATATAAAACTATAAACATATGAAACCTCCATGGCGAAAATTTTTTCGACACACAGGAGAATGATTATTTCCTTACCGGAAAGCTCCCGCGCGCGCCCCTCTAACTCCCCTAAAGGGGAGGACCGGGCCAACCCGCGGCAGTTTGCGGTGAAGAA
>PWNQ01000062.1 GCA_003557725.1 Bacteroidales bacterium
ATATATAGCCATAAATAATTAATATTGCTGTGTCAATCAATCAATCAAAATTAAGTGTAATTAAATCAACATTGTATTATGACAAAACATGCTTACGACCAGAAGGTCGAGGAGTTTATGGCTTTGATCAAAGCCAAGAATCCTGGTGAGCGGGAGTATCACCAGGCAGTGCATGAAGTGGCGGAATCGCTGATTCCCTACATTGAGGAACATCCTCATTACAAGGAGGCCAAGGTCTTAGAGCGCATTGCAGAGCCCGAGCGGGTAATTATTTTCCGTGTTCCCTGGCAGGATGACAAAGGAGTGATCCAGATCAACCGTGGTTTCCGGATAGAGATGAACAGTGCCATTGGCCCTTACAAGGGAGGTCTTCGCTTTCACCCCACCGTAAATCTGGGTATTCTCAAGTTTTTAGCCTTTGAGCAGGTATTTAAGAATTCGCTTACTTCTCTGCCGCTGGGAGGTGGCAAAGGGGGCTCGGACTTTGATCCCAAGGGGAAGTCAGACAATGAGGTAATGCATTTCTGTCAGAGTTTCATGTCGGAATTATATCGTCATATTGGTCCAAACACGGATATTCCGGCGGGCGATATAGGCGTGGGGGGTCGTGAAATTGGTTACATGTTTGGACAGTACAAGCGGCTCAAGAACGAGTTTACCGGCGTGCTCACTGGCAAGTCACCCAACTGGGGGGGCTCATTGATCCGCCCGGAGGCTACCGGTTACGGGGCAACCTACATTGCTCAGGAGATGATGAAGCTTCAGAACGAAAGCTTTAAAGGGAAGACGGTGGCCGTTTCCGGCTCAGGAAACGTGGCCCAGTTTGCCACTCAAAAAGTAACCGAGCTGGGCGGCATGGTAGTATCTCTCTCTGACTCTTCCGGTTCCATTTATGATCCCAAAGGCATTGATAAAGAAAAGCTGGAGTATGTCATGTACCTTAAGAACGTAAAGCGTGGACGGATCAAGGAGTATGCTGAAAAGTATAATGCTGAGTACATGGAAGGTCAGCGTCCCTGGAGTGTAAAATGCGATGTGGCCATTCCTTCTGCTACGGAGAATGAGATCAACCAGGAGGAGGCAAAAACTTTGGTTAGCAATGGTTGTAAGGTGGTTTCCGAAGGGGCCAATATGCCTTGCACTCCGGAAGCCATGGCCGTATTCCAGGACAAACGGGTGCTATATGCCCCGGGAAAGGCAGCTAACGCGGGCGGTGTAGCTGTTTCCGGACTGGAAATGACGCAAAACAGCATGCGTATGCCCTGGACACGTGAGGAGGTGGACAGCCGCCTGCAAATAATCATGAAAAGCATCCATTCTGCCTGTGTTAAGTATGGCAAACGGGATGACGGATCCATCGACTACGTGAAAGGGTCCAATATTGCCGGATTTGTGAAAGTGGCCGACTCCATGATTGCACAGGGAGCGGTATAAATTGTGAGCGGTTTATGCCAAATAAACCCGGGCCCGGCCGTAAAAGCCGGGCCTTTTTTATTGATAAAACGGGCCAATGGCTTCCTGCATTGCCTGGCCATGATGTATCTACAGCTTGGCTTTCAAATAGCGGCCGGTGTAACTGGCTTCACAGTTGACCAGGTCTTCGGGGAGCCCTTCAAAGACGATATGTCCGCCATTCTCCCCACCATCATAGCCCAGATCTATAACCCAGTCGGCACATTTGATCACATCCATATGGTGCTCGATCACTACCACCGTATGCCCTTTGATTATCAACGACTCCAGGGAGGCGTACAGTTTTTTAATATCGTGAAAGTGAAGCCCTGTGGTAGGCTCATCAAAGATAAAGAAAACAGGAGCCTCACTATGTCCCCGCGACAGAAAGAAAGCCAGCTTGATGCGCTGAGACTCTCCCCCGGACAGGGTCCCCGACGGCTGCCCCAGCTTAACATACCCCAGGCCCACCTCCTCCAGGCTTTTCAGTTTACGAACAATACGCCCCTGGTACTTCTCGCCGGCATGCTTTCCAAAGAGATCTATGGCATCACTCACGGTCAACTCCAGAATATCACTAATGCTTTTCTCCTCATACTTTACATCCAGCACCTCTGATTTAAAGCGCTTGCCACTACAGCTCTCACAGGGCAGCTCAATATCGGCCATGAACTGCATTTCAATATTCACCACCCCCTCCCCTTTACAGGCATCACAGCGCCCTCCATCCAGGTTAAACGAGAAGTAACCGGGCTTATAGCCTCTGGTTTCTGCCAGGGGACGAGAGGCAAATAACGCCCGGATATCATCATAGGCTTTAACGTAAGTGACCGGATTGGAGCGTGAAGATTGCCCTATTGGGGCCTGAGAAACCAGCTCGATGCCATGTATCCGGTGAAGGTCACCGCTGATGCCCTTATACTTACCGGTCATTCCCGGGTTGAACCCCTTTGCCTTTTTCAAGGCGGTATAGAGCACGTCTTTGATCAATGAGGTTTTTCCACTGCCTGAAACACCGGTAACTACTGTGAGCACATTTAAGGGCACCTTTACTTTTACGTTTTTCAGATTGTTTTGTGTGGCCCCCTGGATAAAAATGTAATCTTTCCATTTGCGCCGAACTTCAGGAACGGCGATTTGCTCTTTCCCTGAGAGATATTTGGCGGTTACCCCTTTATTATTTTTCACTATCTCTTCCCAGGTCCCCTGGGCTACCAGTTTCCCTCCCAGACTTCCGGCCCCCGGGCCTATGTCTATAAGTTGGTCGGCGGTTTTCATGATCTCTTCATCATGCTCCACCACAATAACTGTATTTCCCAGGTCTCTAAGCTGTTTAAGCACTTTTATAAGCCGCTGGTTATCTCTGGGGTGCAGTCCAATGCTGGGTTCATCCAGTATGTACATGGACCCGGTGAGGGTGCTGCCCAGGGAGGTAGCCAGGTTAATGCGTTGTGACTCGCCTCCCGACAAGCTTGAAGATAATCGATTCAGTGTAAGATACCCCAGCCCCACATCACAAAGATATTGCAGGCGATTGGTTACCTCAACCAGTAGCCGGCGGGCCACAGTAATGTCGTGATCGCTGAGGGTTAGCTTATTAAAAAATGCCAGCAATGCATCCACGGGCATAAGGACCAGGTCTTTCACAGACTTCCCTCCCACTTTAACGTATCCTGCTTCCTGCCGCAGGCGGGTGCCCTGGCAGTGGGGGCAGGTGGTCCTTCCACGATACCGTGACAACATTACCCGGTATTGGATTTTATAGGCTTTCCGCTCCACATAGCTAAAGAAGTCATTAATCCCTTTAAAATGAATCGTCCCCTCCCATAGCTTGCGACGATCATCTGCCGACAGCTCTCCAATGGGGGTATGTACCGGAAAGTCAGCCTTATGGGCGTTATGCACTACTTTGTCTTTCCATTTACGCATTTTCTCTCCCCGCCAGGCAGCAACCGCATTATCATATAGTGAAAGGCTTTTATCCGGCACTACCAGGTCCTGGTCAACGCCAATGACGCTGCCATACCCCTCACATTCAGGGCAGGCACCATAGGGGTTGTTGAAGCTAAACAGGTTGGGATCGGGCTCTTCAAAACGGATACCATCCATTTCAAAGTTTCCGGAAAAGTATTTATGGATGGATTGCCCATTTTCAAACACCTCCAATTTACACCTTCCCTGCCCTTCATAGAAAGCCATTTCCACCGAATCGGACACCCGGTTCTCCCAGGCTTTATCGTGGTGATGCACTTTCAGGCGGTCCACCACCAGGGAGAATTTTTTATTGGCTTTGTAGCGGTTTACCTCTTCCAGCATTTGTGGTATTTCCAGTATCTCGCCATTAATTTTCACCCTTGAAAAGCCTTGCTGCAGGATGATTTCCAAAGCATCTTTCACCGTTCGCCCACGGGGGAGCTCCACCGGCGCCAGCAATATCACCCGGGTCTCCAGGGCCAAAGAGCCAAGGTACTCCATCACATGAGAAACCCTGTGGCGCTTCACCTCTTTTTGGCTCACCGGCGAATAGGTCTTTCCTATGCGGGCAAACAGCAATTTAAGGTACTCATATATTTCTGTAGACGTCCCCACCGTGGAGCGGGGGTTACGGCTATTCACCTTTTGTTCAATGGCTATGGCCGGGGAGATCCCTTTAATGCTTTCCACTGCAGGCTTCTCCATACGCCCCAGAAACTGCCGGGCATAAGAGCTAAGGCTTTCCACATAGCGCCTCTGCCCCTCAGCATATAAGGTATCAAAAGCCAGAGACGACTTCCCCGACCCCGAAACACCCGTGATCACAACCAACCGGCCACGGGGAATGGAGACGGTAAGGTCTTTTAAATTATGAACATTACTCCGCCTGATTTGTATCTCAGTGGCACCGGAAGCCGAAATAGCATGATCCTGTTCCATAAATCTCCTCCATTATAAAAAAAAAAATAATCAGCTGAAACCATTGTAAATACGCTGGATTACACAAAATGTTGCTTGAAAAAATAAAAATAATTATTTTTTTATGGTTCGTATTAAACATTGGCCTTATATTTGTGTCTTCTTATTGAAAGAAAAACCATTTAATCTCAGGAGGACCATCTATAGGCAAAATCTACCTTTACATTTTAACCAGAAAGGAAGTTTATGCACAGCCATTTAAGCGATCAACAGCTAATCAGCAACTACTTGAATGGTGACCGGTCATCTCTTGAGCACATCATCAAAAGGCATCAGAACAAGGTTTTCGGATACATTTTAATGATGATTAAAGACAAAAGTCTTGCTGAAGACATTTTCCAGGACACCTATATCAAAGTGGTTAAAAAACTACAGTCCGGTTCTTACAAAGAAGAAGGAAAGTTTTTGCAGTGGGTTATGCGTATTGCGCACAACCTGGTAATTGATCACTTCCGCCAGTCGGGCAGGGTTTCCATGGCCCGGGGCAGCACGGATTATGATATCTTCGACACCATTGACATGATGGAAGGCTCCGTGGAAGATGAAATGATTACCAAGCAAATCCATAAAGACGTGCGGAAACTGATCCGCTACCTTCCCGATGAACAAAAGCGTGTACTGATCATGCGCCATTACGGGAACATGAGTTTTAAAGAGATTTCCAGGATTACCGACGTGAGTATCAATACCGCCCTGGGGCGAATGCGCTACGCACTCATCAACCTGAGAAAACTCATTGAAGAAAAAAAGCTGGTTCTTACGCTGGATTAAGCCCACAAAAAAACCAACCTCGCAAAATAAGAGGGAGCCATTCACGTTTGTAGGGTATATAATCAATCATAGCCCTATGAGCAGTATATTTACACTTGAGCAGATCGCACGGTTCTCCGACATGGAGATTGATAGGTTTATCAACGATTATTTATCCCGTGGAAACTTTCACTACAGTCCAGGCATGCATGTTATCGGAAAAGTTCTGGAATTTGACAGTGCATATTCCAACCCTTTCGGAACGGATAAATATCCGGGCATTATCAACAATTGATTCATTATTTATAACGGCACCAATTCCGGATTTATAACGACACTAATTCCGGCTATAGCTTTTCCGGACTCATCTGCTATATTTTTTCCGGGCGGTATTGCTATTATATTATTAATGTGTGATGGATAAGCGAGAACGATTTAACAAGGTGCTGGACTATTTTTCCACCCACCAGCCTTCCCCGGATACTGAATTGATATATGCCGATCCATACCAGTTGCTGGTATCCGTTATCCTTTCTGCCCAGTGTACGGATAAGCGTGTAAACATGATCACTCCTGAGTTGTTTGCGCGTTTTCCGGATGCATGGTCTCTGTCGCAAGGCACTTCCCCGGAAATTCACGCCCTTATTAAAAGTTGCTCATACCCCAATAACAAAACCAAGCATCTTCAGGGCATGGCCCGTGTACTGTTCCATGATTTTAATGGAGTGGTTCCCTCGTCGCCGGAAGATTTACAGAAGTTGCCGGGCGTGGGCCGAAAAACGGCCAATGTGATCGCCTCAGTGATCTACAACAAACCCACACTGGCTGTAGACACCCACGTTTTCCGCGTTTCCGCCCGCCTGGGGCTTACAACAAATGCCAAAAACCCGTTG
Organism: Bacteroidales bacterium; assembly: GCA_003557725.1. GTDB lineage: Bacteria > Bacteroidota > Bacteroidia > Bacteroidales > PWNQ01 > PWNQ01. Next base: position 6,048 of record PWNQ01000062.1, read on the forward strand.
CAGGCAGAACAACAGCTTACACGCCATATCCCCCAAAAGCAAATCCCACTGGCCCATCACTGGCTAATTCTTCATGGCCGGTATATATGTACCGCCAGAAACCCCAAATGCCAAACATGCCCCATAAACAGGTACTGCAAATATTATGAGTCCTCCATGGAAAATGGCTGATTCCGGTCTGCGTCGGATAGTGCTGCCAAATGGAGGCGTCTCAAAAAGCCCCCACAATTTTTTTTTATTTTTTTATGGCCAGATTCTTTTTTATTGAAAAACTATTTGTATATTTATCATAGGTAAAACCCGGAGCCACCATTATGCAGTGCCCTATGGGATTATCTGCGGCAGTTTCTTTTCAGGGGAATTGTTATCGCTCCAAAGGGAAAAGTTAATATATTTGAAACCTCAAAAACGTAACGATTATGGCAAAGCAACAAAATGAAAACCAAGATGCTAATTCTTTAAGCAAGGAAAAACAGCAAGCACTGGACCGCGCGCTGAGCAGTTTGGAGAAGACCTATGGTAAAGGAACAATAATGAAGCTGGGAGATGGAGTGCTGGAAGATATTCCCCACATATCTACAGGTTCTTTGGGTTTAGATATGGCATTGGGCATTGGCGGTTTACCCCGTGGCCGGGTAGTAGAGATTTACGGTCCGGAGTCATCAGGAAAGACCACTTTGGCCATTCACGCCATTGCAGAAGCACAGAAAGCGGGAGGTATTGCCGCCTTTATTGATGCGGAGCATGCCTTTGACCGATTTTATGCCAGGCGTCTGGGAGTAGACATTAAGAACCTGTTGGTTTCTCAGCCCGACAGCGGAGAGCAGGCTTTGGAAATTACCGATAATCTGATTCGCTCAGGGGCCATCGACATTTTGGTTATTGACTCGGTAGCTGCACTTACACCCAAAAGTGAACTGGAAGGGGAAATGGGTGACTCCAAAATGGGCCTGCAGGCCCGGCTGATGTCGCAAGCCCTGAGAAAACTCACCTCCACCATTAGCAAAACCAGAACCACATGCATCTTTATTAACCAGCTCAGGGAAAAGATTGGCGTGATGTTTGGCAACCCCGAGACCACTACCGGAGGAAATGCCCTCAAGTTTTACTCTTCAGTGAGAATAGATATCCGGCGGATCAGCCAGATAAAAACCGGTGACGACATCTCCGGAAACCGCATCCGAACCAAAGTGGTAAAAAATAAGATGGCCCCACCCTTCAGAAAAGCAGAGTTTGATATTATATATGGTGTAGGAATATCTAAAAACGGAGAAATTATTGATATGGCCGTGGATGCCGATATCATCAAAAAAAGCGGGTCATGGTTCTCATATGGAGATACTAAGCTGGGCCAGGGAAGAGAAGCCGTAAAAAAACTCCTGGATGACAACCCCGAACTGGCGGAAGAACTGGAGAAAAAGATTATGGACCTGCATAAAAAAACAGAGGCAGAAAAGGAATAACCGCATACAAGGACAACATCCCACTTATGAGCAAACAAATCAGTATAATGTTCATCATTTTTATGGTGACATGCGTTGTTGCCTGCCAGGAAAAAGAGCAGGAAAAAACTAATGAAGCGGTCAATGGCAACCAACAGGAGAGCACCACGCAAGAGACTGCCCTGGAAGAGCTAAGCCGTAAGATTGAAGCCTCTCCGGAAAATAGCGGCCTGTATAATGAGCGGGCCCGGTTATTTTTGGAGCTGGGGCAGATCAACCGGGCATTCAGCGATATTAACCGTGCCCTGGAGATCAGCGACGGCCATCCGGATTACCTGATCACCCTTTCCGACGTCTATTTTACCATGGGGCAATTCGACCGTACAGAGCAAACATTGAACAGCATTCTTATCCATGATGATGAGCATTTGGAAGCTATGCTGAAGCTGGCCCAACTATACCTATATAAAGAAGACCACGGAAAATCTTTTGCCTTTCTCAGCCGGGCATTAACTCTGGAACCTGAAGACCATCGTATATTTTTTCTTAGCGGACTGACCCACAAAGACCGGAAAGACACTTCCAAAGCCGTTCGCGATTTTCACCGGGCCACCCAAGTCAATCAAGACTACTATGACGCCTGGATGCAACTGGGAGTAATCGCCGCAGCCCAAAACGACTCCAACGCCATCCACTTCTTTAACAACGCTTTGGACATCAGCCCGGAAAGCACGGAAGCATACTATAACCTGGCCATGTTTTACCAAAACCACCAAAGGTATGAAGAAGCCATGGAAGTATATAACCAACTTATAAGCATCAATCCCAACTATCCAAACGGCTATTATAACCTGGGATACCTCCACCTGAACGTGACCGGAGATTATGAAAAAGCGGAACAATACTTTAGAAAAGCATTGGAAATGGACCCGTCCAGGGTTAATGCGGTCTTTAACCTGGGGTCATCCCTGGAACAACAGGGAAACTACGCCCAGGCAAAAGAAATGTATAAAAAGACCCTGGAGATGGAAGAAAACTACCCCCTGGGTATCGAGGGGCTAAACAGGCTGTATGATCAGGGCCTTGTTGGAAGGTAGCGGCCGGAAGAAAGCTTTTGTTTTGTATTTTTGCCATTGGCTTAATTTTAAAAATTTATATTTATGAAAAATTATTTTATTCTCCTGTGGCTGGCAGGTATTGTGATACTTGCGGCCTGTGAACAGGAAAAAGATCCCGTATCAGAACCTCCGTCCGATACCGTTGTATCCCAAGAAGTAATGACTCCGGAGCTGCTCTGGAAGCTGGGCCGGGTAAGCGATATCCAGGTATCTCCGGATAACCGCCATATACTTTTTGGCATTTCACGGTACGATTTGGAGGAAAACTCGGGCAACAACCGCCTGTTTGTTTTCCATATGGAGGGGGGTGAAATGCGTGAACTTATTGCCGGCGGAGAAGGCTCGCAAAGAAACGGCCGCTGGCGCCCCGACGGGAATGCCATTGGCTTTCTGGCTGCCGATAAAGACAACCACAACCAACTATGGGAAGTAAAACCCGATGGAAGCAGCAAGAAAAAGATATCTCATATACCCGAAGGAATTACCGGCTTTGAATACAGCCCCTTACAAAACTATGTGCTGTACACCCGGCGCATTAAGCTGGGAGAAACGGTGAATGACCTTCACCCTGACCTCCCCCAGGCCGACGCCTATATAGCTGATGACCTGATGTACCGGCACTGGGACCAATGGCATGACCAACACTACAGCCATATATTTTATGCCTACTATGACGGCAAAGGCCTGACTGACCATACCAATATTATGGACGGAGAACCCTATAACAGCCCCATGCCTCCCTGGGGAGGAATGGGGCAAATTACATGGAGCCCCGATGAAAAGCATATCGTCTATGTTTGCAAGAAACTGACCGGTAAAGATTATACCTTGAGCACCAACTCCAACCTTTACGCCTTTAACCTGGAAAACAAGGAAACCACAAACCTTACTGCCCAGGGATTCGATGGTTACGATAAAGACCCGGTATTCTCACCCGACGGAAGCATGCTGGTATGGCAAAGTATGGAAACCGAGGGGTTCGAGTCGGATAAAAAACGTATGATGCTTATGGACATGGAGACCGGAGAAACCACTTATATGACAGAAGGTTTTGACCAGTGTGCCAGTCATATGACATGGAGTAGCCAGGGGGATAAGATTTATTTTATCAGTGGCATCCATGCCACATATCAAATTTATGAGGTCAATACCGGCAGCTTGGAGATCAGCCAGGTCACCCAGGGAGCACATAACTATATCAGTTTGCAGAAAGCGGGCGACAAGCTAATTGGCGGAAGGCAATCCCACGCCCAGCCCACAGAGGTTTATGCTGTGACCCCGGAAGGAGAACAACAGCAATTAAGCCGGGTAAACAACAATATCCTTGACAATATCACACTGGCCCACAGCGAAGAGCGTTGGATAGAGACCAGCGATGGCAAGCAAATGCTGGTTTGGGTGATCTATCCGCCCCATTTTGATAAAAACAAACAATACCCCGCAGTGCTCTACTGCCAGGGTGGTCCGCAAAGTGCAGTGAGCCAATTCTTTTCATTTCGCTGGAACTTTCAGGCCATGGCAGCCAACGACTATATAATTGTGGCTCCCAACCGGCGTGGGCTGCCCACCTTTGGGCAGGAATGGAATGACCAGATCAGTGGAGATTACGGAGGTCAAAATATCCGCGACTATATGAGTGCCATAGATGCGCTGGCTGAAGAGCCCTTTGTGGATGAAAACCGCCTGGGAGCTATTGGCGCCAGCTATGGAGGCTATTCTGTGTTCTATCTGGCCGGAAAATACCCCGACCGGTTCCAGTGCTTTATCTCTCATTGCGGTATATACCACCAGGAAAGCATGTACGGAGCCACAGAAGAATACTGGTTTATGAATCACGACCTGGAAGGTCCATACTGGGAAGAGCCCAAACCAAAAAGCTACGACCAGTTCTCTCCTCACCTGTTTGTGCAAAACTGGAATACCCCCATAATGATCATCACCGGAGCACGCGACTACAGAGTTCCTTATACACAAAGTATTCAGGCATTTAATGCAGCACAACTCAACGACGTGCCCAGCAAACTGCTGTTCTTCCCCCATGAATCTCACTTTGTGCTCCAACCGCAAAATTCAGTGTTGTGGCACAGAGAGTTCTATGGATGGCTGAATAAATGGCTGAAAGATTAAGGAAATTTAAAAAAAACATATATTTGCACCGTCGGCAATGGGATGAGGAAACAACAAATCCTTAACCAAAATTGCCAAAAAAGTATGTTAAACAAATAAATGGAGGTAATTATGTCAGAAGAAGGCGGAATTTTTGTAAAATGTCCAAAGTGTGGGAATGGTTATCTGCTTCCTTTCTCTTACAAAGATGATGTATTTGAAAAGTGGAAATGCTCCAACAATGAGTGCCAGTATACGGTATTTAAAAAGGAGTAGCTAGCAGAAAAATTTTCAGGTAATCCCCGGGATTTCTTGCTTTACATTGCTTTTTATCCTTCTTTAATTAAGGTGCTCAAGCGGTAGACAAGATATGTTCAGGGAAAACACCAGGGATTTTCAAGGCTTCGGGGGATAAAAAATAAATTTTTTATTCATATTTCCCCCGAAGCCTTTTTACAGTGCGCATGACAAGTATCCGGTAAGGCATTTGCCTGCCCAAAGCCTGCATAAACGGCAAAACAATCACAATTTCATTACTTTTTTTCCTCAAAAAAACACTTTGTAATAAAATAGTATTATATTTGCACCCGAATTTCTACCATTTCGGCTTATCAAAAACATTCTTGCCGGCTTATATTTCACCGTTATTTTTTGAAAGACACCGAATTTATAACCAAATCACATTTACATGTACGATATTATTGAGCTCAACGGGAAACTGTTACCTGAGCTTCGTCAAATTGCTAAAGCGCTGAATATTTCCAAAATTCAGGGGTTAAAGAAGCAGGAGTTAATTTACAGGATACTTGACCAGCAAGCTTTATATCCGGGTCGCGTTGAGGCTACCGTAAAGAAGAGCCCCTCAGCGCCTTCTTCAGGATCATTGGAGCCCACCCGTTCGGGTGATGCTGAGACCAAGGGGGCCTCCCCGTCCGAGGCTAAAAGGAACAAAGACCTGAACAAATCTGAAAAGTCACAGATTCGCGCCAGGGCCCAGTCTGAAGCCAGGGTTGTTGAACGACCCACTCAGGCTTCCCAGGATAAAGAAAAGGGTGACCCAACCACCGCACCAAGCAAAGGACAACCGGATGAAACGGTAACACCCCGCCGCCGAAAACCCGGACGCCCCAGAAAAACGGATAAACCAGGCCCGGTAACAACCCCTTCCAAGGAAGAAAAACAAACCCAACCCAAACATACCCCACAGGGAAAAACTCAGCCAGAGAAAAAACAAGCCCCCAAAGACCAACCCAAGGTGCAACCAAAGGTGCAACCAAAGGTGCAACCTAAAGAGCAACCTAAAGAGCAACCTAAAGAGCAACCTAAAGAGCAACCTAAAGAGCAGTCAACGGTTCAGTCTAAAGAGCAGCCCGGGGAACAATCTAAAGCCATGCCAAAGGCTCAACCCAAAGTACAACCAAAGGTTCAGCCAAAAGTACAGCCAAAAAGCCCATCACAGCCCCAACCCCATCCCCAGCCCGGCAGCCGTCAGCAAGAGGAAGGCTCTAAAGAGCTTACTGAGCCCAGGGAAAAGAAAGACATCCGTGACCAGCATCATGACCGTCGCGACAGCAAGGAGCAAAAAGACATCTATTTTGAGATGGAGGGAATTGCTGAGAGCGAAGGGATCCTGGAGATCATGCCAGACCACTACGGCTTTTTGCGCTCCTCCGATTATCACTACCTCAACTCTCCAGACGATATATATGTGTCCCAGTCGCAAATCAAACTTTTTGGTTTAAAAACAGGAGATACGGTTAAAGGAAGTATCCGTCCACCCAAAGAAGGGGAAAAGTACTTCCCGCTGATCAAGGTCATTGAAATCAACGGCCGTAAGCCGGAAGAGGTACGTGATCGTATTGCTTTTGATCACCTTACACCGCTGTTTCCTGAAGAGAAATTCAAGCTGGTAAACAGTGGGCATACGGATATTTCCGCCAGAATTGTGGACTTGTTCACCCCTATCGGAAAGGGACAGCGTGGTCTGATCGTGGCTCAGCCCAAGACGGGCAAGACGGTTCTTCTCAAGGAGATAGCCAATGCCATTACCGCCAATCATCCTGAAGTATATATGATCATCCTGCTGATTGATGAGCGCCCTGAAGAGGTCACAGATATGGAGCGCAGCGTTGATGCCGAAGTGATCGCTTCTACTTTCGATGAGCAGGCCGATCGCCATGTAAAGATTGCCAATTTGGTTTTGGAGAAAGCCAAGCGTATGACCGAATGTGGTCATGATGTAGTTATCCTTCTGGACTCTATTACCCGCCTGGCCCGAGCCTATAATACGGTATCGCCGGCATCGGGGAAAGTGCTTTCCGGAGGTGTGGAAGCCAATGCACTACATAAACCCAAGCGATTCTTTGGGGCCGCCCGGCAAATTGAACACGGCGGATCACTCACCATCCTGGCTACTGCCCTTATCGACACCGGATCCCGAATGGATGAGGTGATCTTTGAGGAATTTAAAGGCACAGGAAATATGGAACTGCAACTGGACCGCAAAATATCTAACAAACGTATCTTCCCCGCTATCGATGTGGTAGCCTCAAGCACACGGCGCGAAGACCTGCTGCTGAGTAAAGAAGTGCTGCAGAAAACATGGATACTCAGAAACCACCTGGCCGATATGAACCCATTGGAAGCAATGGAATTCCTCAGGGATAAAATGCGTTTTACCAATAGTAATGAAGAATTCCTTATGTCCATGAATAGCTAATTCTTTTGGTTATCCGGAAATTATTTTAATGGCAACAGTAAGGACCCGTCTTTACTGTTGCCATTTCCCTTTTTATACGCACGCTATAAGCAAATCTTTTCACATACATTTGTTAATAATTTTTACAATCCCATCCACTAACCGTTCATCCTTTGCGTTAATTTTACACCATTGAGGAAAAAATATACAGGCACGTTTTATGAATTACAGATTGATTATCATCGTTTTGTCTATTTTGACAAGTTACACGTCTTTGGCCGGAAGCGATAATAAAGATGTCCCCAATACTTCCCATATCGCCATTGCGGAATATTTAAAGGCTTCCCGCTGGGCCGATTCCCTGCTGGAGGGCATGAGCATGGACCAGCAAATCGGTCAGTTGATCATGTTGCGGGCCCACTCCAACCGGTCTGTATCCTATAAGCTCAATGTGGCCCGTCAGATTAGAACCTACCATGTGGGCGGCATCTGCTTTTTCCAGGGAGGGCCGATCCGACAAGCCAACTGGGCAGACCACTATCAGCAAGTCTCCCCTGTCCCGCTGCTTGTAGCCATCGATGGGGAATGGGGACTGGGGATGCGACTGGACAGCACGTTGTCCTACCCTTTTCAAATGACACTGGGCGCCATCCGCGACGACTACCTTCTCCGTGTTATGGGAGAGGCCATTGGCAAAGAGCTGAAGGCAACAGGAGTAAACATGAACTTCGCCCCGGTGATGGATGTAAATAACAACCCAAACAACCCGGTGATCAACTTCCGGTCCTTCGGAGAGAACCCACAACAAGTGTATATTAAGGCTATGAATTACGCTTCAGGCCTTCAGTCTCAAGGGATATTGGCTTGTGGTAAACACTTTCCCGGCCACGGCGATACCGACAAGGACTCACATTATACCCTTCCGGTAATTAATAGCCCCAAAAAGGAAATGGAAGATATCCATCTGTATCCGTTTCGCCTGGCCGCAGAAAAGGGGCTGGCCGCCATAATGACAGCCCACGTTCACGTCCCGTCACTGGACTCCGCCGAAAACCGCCCCGCCTCCCTGTCACCGGTAATACTCAATAATATCCTTAAAGAAGAGTACCAGTATGGGGGGCTGCTTATCACCGATGCACTGGAAATGGATGGAGTAAGACACGGCTACAGCGATGGCGAGATCGCTGTGAAGGCCCTGAAAGCGGGAAACGATATTCTCCTAATGCCCCACAACCTGGAAGCAGCCGTTACGGCCATTAAGGAAGCCCTGGAACAAGGGCGGATCACCGCGGAGGACATCCATGAAAAGGCAAAAAAAATACTGGTAAATAAGTATTGGGCAGGCCTGCATAAACACCCCATCCCGAAAGACCAGGAGGATATTGAAAAGATCATTAACCACGATTTTCACCAGGAGCTGATCCGGGAGCTTTATCAGGAAGCCCTCACCCTGCTGAAAAACCAGGACAACCTGCTCCCCCTGGGAAATACTACAGGGAAAAAAGTGGCTGTAATATCGGTAGGGAGAAGGCAACATGCTTCCTTTGTTGAGTCGCTAAAAAAATACACACCGTTTTCTACCTATCATATACAGGCCGGAGCATCAATGAATGAATTTATTCACATGGCGGAGCAGCTGGAAGGCTATGACTTGGTGATCACCAGCATGCATAGCTCCAGCTGGTTTCCTGCGTCCAATTATGGTTTTAATCAACGGGCATTTGACTTTACCGAACTGGTGGGACAAAAAACCCAAAATGTGGTGGTATTATTTGGAAATCCCTATGCCTTAAGGCGCCTGGGGAGCAAAAACAACAGTTCGGCTATCCTGGTGGCATACCAGAACAATACCCATGCTCATGCTGTGGCTGCAGATGCCTTGTTTGGAAGCTCATCCATCCGTGGAAGACTGCCGGTCAGTATAGATAGTACATATAGAGCCGGCGTGGGACTGGAGACAAAGGCTACCCGGCTGCAACACCGGTCACCATTTTTTATGCAACTGGATATGGATATGCTGGAAAAGATCGATGATATGGCCGTGAACGGAATAAAAAACAGAGCCTACCCGGGATGCCAGATCCTTATCGCACAGCATGGCAAGATCCTTTACCACAAATCTTTCGGCCACCACACCTACGACCAGATCCGGCCGGTAGAGAATAGCCACCTGTACGACCTGGCCAGTGTTACTAAGATAACTGCCGCTACCCTGGCCGTTATGAAACTTTACGAAGAAGGGAAACTGGATATTGACCAATATATGTCTTACTACCTCCCTGAGCTGCAAAATACAAACAAAGAACGCATTATCATCCGTGAGATGATGGCCCACCAGGCCCGTTTGCATCCATGGATACCCTTTTTTAAAAACACACTGGACCATTCCGGTGGCCCCTCTCCGCTGCTTTACCGGTCGCGTCCTGACTCAATTTTCAACCTGAAAGTGGCTAACCACCTTTATCTGCACAACGGATACCGGGATACCATAATTCACGGGATCATTGATTCCCCTATGCGCAGAAGCCGCAGCTACCGCTATTCTGACCTGGGCTTTTACCTGTTAAGATATATTGTGGAAGATGTATCCGGCATGAGCATGGATGCTTACCTAAGGAAAACATTCTATGACCCCATGGGATTACAAAGCAACACTTTTCACCCCTTACAGCACTTCCCCGCCAGCCGGATTGTTCCCACAGAGGATGATCAAAGCTTTCGCAAGCAGTTAATTCATGGGCATGTGCATGACCCCGGGGCGGCAATGATGGGCGGGGTATCGGGGCATGCCGGATTATTTTCCAATGCCCTGGATGTGGCGGCCATCATGCAAATGCTGCTCAACCACGGACACTATGCCGGCACACAATTTCTGGATACTGCCACCATTGCAGAGTTTACCCGCAGACAGTTTCCACTAAACCACAACCGCAGGGGGATAGGGTTTGACAAGCCTTTACCCAATAACCAAAACGGCGGCCCCACAGCCCGGGAAGCATCTGACGAAAGCTTTGGACACAGTGGATTTACAGGAACTTATGCCTGGGCAGACCCCAAATATGACCTGGTCTATGTATTTCTTTCAAACCGGGTGTATCCCAATGCCTCCAACAGGAAACTGATCTCTATGGGTATCCGTACAGATATACAAAAGGTAATATACCAAATGATTCATCAGGAAAGCTGATATGCGATTCAGGAGTGCTTATCTGAAGATATCCCTTCAGGGTCATTATCCTTTTTTTGCAGAGTGATATCCTCTTGTTCTTCAGGAAACAGGCTCAATTGATTTTCAGAAACAATATTGCTTTCTATGTCATTGATACGATCACGGTAGCGATGCAGCTTTTCCCGTATGGCCGACTTGATAAACTTATTAAGGGTAATTGATTCTATTGAAATGCAGTACTCTATAGCTTGTCGCTCCCTCTGTGAAAGCTTTAAACTCACCTTTCGAAACTTCCGTTTGATTTTCTTTTTGGGCCTGGAACCTTTCATGATAGGAATGTTATAACTGGGAACGCATATTGATTATCAGCCTTGTATACTGTTTATTTCCCCGATAAATTTTTGCACCAGCGCTTCTGCTTCCTTCGGGGTCTGGCTTTCGGCAATAACCCGAAGGATGGCTTCCGTATTGGACTTACGCATGTGCACCCACTGGTTTTTAAAAATCAGTTTGAGCCCATCGGTAGAATCCATTTCCTCATTCACATACTTTTTCTTAATATCCTCAAAGACTTTATCCACATCTACGTGGTCTTTAAGATCAATTTTGGCCTTTTTTATGGTGTAATCGGGATATTTTTCGCGCATTTTAGAAGCGGTAAATGTGGAGTTTGCCAGGTGAGAGAGAAACAGGGCCACGCCAACCAGTGCGTCCCGGCCATAGTGTAGTGGGGGATAAATCACTCCTCCGTTTCCTTCCCCGCCAATAACTGCATCCACTTCTTTCATTTTTTGCACCACATTCACCTCCCCCACCGCGGAGGCATGATATTCCACGCCATGTTTTTCACTGATATCCACCATTGCCCTGGAAGAGGACAGGTTGGAGACTGTATTTCCTTTATTATGACTAAGCACATAGTCGGCTACCGCCACCAATGTATACTCTTCGCCAAATGGGTTTCCATTTTCATCTATAATGGCCAGCCGGTCCACATCGGGGTCGACGGCAAATCCCACATCGGCCTTTTTTTCCTTTACACGTTTGGATAGCTGTGTAAGGTGTTCTGCCAGGGGTTCGGGGTTTCGTTCAAACTCCCCGTTGGGGTCGCAGCTGAGCAAGTGAACGTTTTCCACTCCCAGGCTTTTCAGCAACTGAGGTATGGCCACTCCTCCGGTGGAATTGGCACCGTCCACAACCACCCGGAAGCCGGCCCGTGCAATGGCTGCTTTGTCCACCAGCGGCAATTCCAGAATACGGTCTATGTGCTCCTGCAAAAAGCGGTCATAATATGCGTAACGCCCCAGGTTGTCCACATCGGCAAACACCATTTCATCCTCCCGGGCAATCCTTAATACCTCCTCCCCTTCAGCAGCAGATATAAACTCCCCCTTTTCATTCAAAAGCTTTAATGCGTTCCATTCCCGGGGGTTATGACTGGCGGTAATAATGATACCCGCCTGAGCATGCATGGTGTTCACCGCAATTTCCACGGTGGGCGTGGTGGAAGGACCCAGGTTCACCACATTTACCCCCATAGCGATCAAACTATTGTTAACCAAACGGTTAATAACCTCCCCGGAAATTCTGGCATCCCTGCCAACCACCATCTTAACCCGACCATCATGCCGGCGTTTAATCAGCTCTGCAAAGGCGGATGCAAAACGAACCACATCTACCGGAGAAAGACCCTCTCCCTGCTTCCCGCCTATGGTGCCCCGTATGCCGGAAATCGATTTTATCAATGTCATATCTTTATCCTCTTATAAAAAATAGCAAAAGTAATGTTTTTCAAAAAATAAATACCCGGTATGAAATCAAACAGAAACATTTTTCCAAATTCCACCTGATATCTCTCCATATGAATAGGAAAAAAACACATGTTTTTTGTATCCGGAGAAAATCAGCTTTTCCCAATCCCTGAAGCTTACCTGATTTTCAATGGCTTCACCCTTAATGGTGGGGCAAAATGCCGCAAAAAATCAAAAGCAACCTTTATAGACCGGAATCATACTTTTATAGACCGGAATCATACTTTTATAGACCGGACCTACACTTTTATAGACCGGACCTACACTTTTATAAACCGGACTCATACTTTCATTACAGGATTTCTCAAGACAAATCAGGAGTCTTCCGACTGCTCTTCTTCCTGAAATGATTCCCAATCCTGCCGCTGATAATGCTCTTCATGAATAAAGCGAAGCATGAGCAGCAACTGCTCCGGCTGTTGATACCCCCTTGCAACCATTACGGTCTGAAGCTCATGAGTAAAAAACACAAAAGAAGGAAAGGCCATCCTGCCCTGTAAAAATAGCTGTGGCAACTGATGGTAAGACCTTCTGCCCCCGGGATTGGGGTTGATATAATCTTTCCCGTCTATGCTAATGGTATCCGGCTCCTCTCCATCCAACTTTACCGCATAAAAATGATTATTAAGATATTCCACCACCTCAGGGTCTTTAAAAGTATTGTTATCCATACGCTTACACCATCCGCACCAATCGGTATACACATCCACAAACAGTTTTTTGGGCTGCTCCTGTGATTTTTTTACCGCCTCCTCAATAGTTAGCCAGTTTACGGACTGCCCCGTAAGCAACAATGGCAGAAAAAATGCAGCTAAAAATAAGATTTTCATAATATGAATTTTTGTTATTTTCCTAATAAATAAATGGTTTATTGATCACTACTCCCTGTTGATCATTTTTCCCTTCTTCATAATGAACCGGTCGTATAAAAACAAGGCCATAGCAGTTGTAATACCGATAACGCATAAAACTATCCAGATATTACCGGGCTGATAGGTATCCCACAGATATTGTGTCATTTCCCCCTGGGTCATTTGCAGTTTTTGAGCCCCCAACTCCATTAGGTCACTTTGGGTAAATTTCTCATCCAGTGGGGCACCTCCACTCCTTTGCTGGTGAGGTCATGGATTAATAAGTTCACTTTATCAGACATTCTTCCATAGAGGTCTCCGGAGATAAATCCGGCCAGCAGGTTTCCACCGGCAACCGGGATAAAAGAAGCACCCATGTAGAGGGCTACTTTGTCTTTGGGTGCAATTCGTCCAATATATTCGTTGATTTTTGGGGAGCTGGACATCTCCCCTACGGCAAAGATAAACAGGGAAAAAACCAGGAAGAAGGGGTTATTGGTGGCAAAGGACAGGGAAAGGCCAATGGTGGCCACAATAATACCGGATGTCATGGCTGTCAGGGGTCTAAAGCGCATTACCAGGGTAGATACCAGCACCTGAAAGATCACAATATACATAGCGTCCAGGTTAGTAATGATCTCTGGTTCCACGATCCCCTCCCGTGTTCCAATGGCATTGGCCAATCCCGGTGAAATATTGTAAAGGAAGTTATAGAGCAAGCTGGTATCCATCCACTGCTGAATAAATACGGGTAGTGTATAAAACAGTTGGTTATACATGGCCCAAAACCCCATGATAATAACCAAAAACAACAGGAATCGAACGTCTTTGACCGCCAGCCAGATATTTTTAAAAATGGTTTTCATGGACTCTCCAAGCGGCCGGTTATCTTTTTCACGCTGCGGCTCCCTGTAGAGAAAAGCCACCAATATCAAATTGATCACCGTCACCGCTGCGGAGATAAAGAATATGTATTGCCAGGAAAAAATTCGAAGCTTTGAAGCGACAATGGGTCCAATAAATGCACCCAGGTTTACCATCATATAAAAGATACCAAACCCCACTGAGGATGTTTTCTCATCGGTGGTCTTGGCAATAGTGGCTGTGATCACCGGTTTGAACAGGGCTGCACCGATGGCAAGCCAGATAAAAGCCATGTAAAAAAGCACATAGTCCGTAATAAAAGCCAACATGGTGTACCCCGATGCCATTATGGCATAAGCCACCATAAGGGTCTTTTTATATCCGTAACGGTCGGCAACGGCCCCGGCAATTAATGGGATAAAGTATAATAAAGCCACCACCGGCCCCATTAAATGGCCTTTTTGGACCTGTGTAAAGCCTAATGCCCCGGTGTCCCTGGAGCCGGTAAG
>PWNQ01000061.1 GCA_003557725.1 Bacteroidales bacterium
AGGGGAGGGCCATCGCGCATGGTTGCCTCACCCACGTTTCTTCACCGCAAACTGCCGCGGGTTGGCCCGGTCCTCCCCTTTAGGGGAGTTAGAGGGGCGCGCGCGGGAGCTTTCCGGTAAGAAAATAATCATCCTCCTGTGTGTCGAAAATCCTGTCATGGGCGTTTTATGTAATCAAAACCCTGAAGGACCCATGAGCCCAGGCTAAAAAGGTTACTTTTGATTTTCTGCGGATACAAGAAATTTGTGTATTCTATCCGGTTTCATTATATTTGAGCCCTAAAATAAAAAAACTCCTATTATGTACACAAAAGGCATCTGTTCTAAACAATTTATCCGTGGGGTTACTGCGGTTTTAACTTCTTTTATTATAATTCCGGCATTTGTTCTCCTTCATTACAGTTGTAATATGGATGCTGATGCTGGTCATCAGGCTTCCGTTGGCGGGGGTGGCTCTCCGGATGCCCCCGCTGCTGATGAATGGTGGAAGGAAGAAGCCAGGAAGATGGTGGATAATCAAATAGCGGGTCGCGGCATTGAGGACCCGGAGTTGCTTGAAGTGATGCGAACCACTCCCCGTCACCGGTTTGTCCCGGATCGTTACCAGCGTTTTGCTTACTCAGACCAGCCGCTGCCCATTGCCCATGGCCAGACCATTTCACAACCATACATTGTGGCATTAATGACCAGTCATTTGAGCCTGACCGGTGACGAGAAGGTGCTGGAGATCGGCACCGGTTCGGGCTATCAGGCAGCCATCCTGGCCCCTCTGGTAGAGGAAGTGTACACCATTGAGATAGTGGAAGGGCTGGCCCTATCCTCACAAAAGTTGCTGGAGGAAATGGAATATAAAAACATCCATGTGCTTTATGGTGATGGTTATCAAGGGTGGCCGGAGCATGCCCCATTTGACCGGATCATAGTAACAGCAGCTCCTCCCCAAATCCCTCCCCGACTGGTGGAGCAGCTTAAGCCCGGGGGAAAGATGATTCTCCCTGTGGGTAAAAATATCCAGTATCTGAAAGCCGTCTATAAGGATATGGACGGCAGCACCCGTGAGGAGGTTATTACCGGAGTGCGGTTTGTTCCCATGGTTCATCCGGAAGATGTGATACCAACCGATCAGGAGTAGTTTTATGGGCAAAGCATCCGGTAATCGTGTTATAGGTTTGACAACGGCTTTATCGTTGGTTGTGGCCAACATGGTGGGTACGGGGCTGTTTACCACTACAGGCTTGCTGATTGCTTCGTTGCCTGATCCGGTGGCTGTACTGTTGCTTTGGCTTGCGGGGGGCATTGTGGCTTTATGTGGAGCCCTGACCTACGGGGAGCTGGGGGCTGTTCTTCCCCGTAGCGGAGGTGAATATCATTTTCTTAGCCGGCTGCTCCATCCGGCTGCCGGATTTCTGGCCGGCTGGGTATCCCTGGTAGTAGGGTTTTCCGCTCCCGTAGCTGCCGTTGCCGTAGCCTTCAGTAAGTATGTGAATAGCATGGTAACCATTCCGGAGTTGCCGCTGGCCATATTTTCTGTGGTCTGTCTCTCCGCAGTGCATATGTGGAACATTCGCTATGGCAGCAAAGTGCAAAATATAATTACTGCCCTGAAGGCTCCCCTCCTACTGATCCTGCTGGCAGGAGGCGCCTGGGTCACTTCAGGAGAAAGCCTGAAGCTGGACCCCGTCCCATTCCAGCCACACAATCTTTTATCACCCGCCTTCGCCACAGGACTTATTTTCGTAATGTACGCCTATTCCGGATGGAATGCCGCCGCATATCTGGCCGGCGAAATAAAAAACCCGGCCAAAAACCTGCCCAAAGCCCTGGTGGGAGGAACCCTCATCGTAACCCTAATCTACCTGTTGGTAAACTACTTCTTCCTGGCAGCCGTCCCGGCACAAAGCATCGCCGGAAAAGTGGAAGTGGGACACTATGTGGCAAAAGAAGTGTTTGGAAACACCGGAAGCATCATTATGTCTTCCATGATCGCCATATTCCTGCTGTCAAGCCTCAGCTCTATGATCATGGCCGGACCACGGGTGTATAAAACCATGGGAGAAGACTATAAAATGTTCAAAATCCTTACAAAAAAATCCGGAGACGGTGCACCACAAAATGCCATTATCCTGCAACTTATCATTACCATAATCTTTATCCTTTCCTTTGCCTTTGAAACCATCCTGGTATATGTGGGATTCACCCTAAGCCTGTTTGCCGGACTCACTGTTGCCACTGTCTTTGTGCTCAGAATAAAACACAAAAACCTGCTGCAGAAAAAAACCTATAAAACCTGGGGATACCCCGTCACTCCCATGCTCTTTTTAATGGTCATGGGATGGATGATCCTGCATGCCATCAGAGAAAAACCGGAAGCATCCCTGGCCGGAATTGTCACACTGGCCATCGGAGGAATACTCTATTACCTCTCCGGTAAGTACCCGAATGCGAACCGCTGACCCCAAAGTAACAGGGAAGGGCCGAAAACCCTAAAGGGAAGTTCCCCGCCAAAGAACAAAACAGCTAAACAGGCGATCATTATCTGGGAGCACGGTACTATGATCGTGAGCTGAGCGTGTAGATGGAGCGTGGATCCAGGGGCGATATTTCGCAGACAAATCCCTGCCCATTGGCCAATTTAATGCCAAGCATGTTGCAGTTGATGAAATTTATCTATTTTTATCACCAGTTTTAGTTTTGTTTAATCATACCCTGGTCATGATGAAACAAAACATGGTTTTTATTGTTTTTTTAATTCAAAATATTGCATTTGTGAATCAGCTAAAGACGCGAACAGACGTCCATTCAGAAAGTTTCAAGTCGCATATCCGCGATTATTCCCGTTTGATGGAGGATTTACACCGGTCACTGGACCATGTAATGGCCGGAGGAGGCGCTACGGCGGTTTCCCGCCACACGGAAAGGGGGAAACTATTGGCTCGTAGCCGTATAGAAAAGCTATTGGATCCGGGGACGCCTTTTTTGGAATTTTCCACGCTGGCAGCCAACGGCCAGTATGATGATGCTTTTCCCGGTGCGGGCATTGTTACGGGTGCCGGCATTATCAGCGGCCATGAAGTGATTATCATTGCCAACGATGCTACGGTGAAAGGGGGCACTTACGTGCGCGAGACCATTGCCAAGCATGTTCGTGCTCAGGAGATTGCATTAAACAATCATTTGCCTGTGGTATATTTAGTGGATTCAGGGGGGGTCTTTTTACCTGATCAGGCGCGTGTTTTTCCTGATAAGGAAGATTTTGGCCGGTTATTTTACCACCAGGCCCGCATGTCGGCCATGAGTTTACATCAGGTATCCATCGTTATGGGTTCCTGCACTGCCGGGGGTGCATATGTTCCGGCCATGAGTGATGAGACCATTATCGTTCGCGATCAGGGCACCATATTTATCGGGGGTCCACCACTGGTAAAGGCTGCTACAGGGGAAGAGGTAACTGCTGAGGAGCTGGGTGGCGGCCGTGTACATACGCAAATTTCCGGCGTGGCAGACCATCTGGCAGAAAACGATGACCACGCCCTGGAGATTTGCAGGAACCTTTTCAGCTCTATTCCCAAAAAGCAAAAATACCCTTTGGATACTACGGCTCCTGAGCCTCCACTGTATGATCCTCAGGAGCTTTATGGTATTGCGCCCCTGGATTTAAAAAAGACCATTGACCCCCGGGAGATAATTATGCGCCTCACCGACGGAAGCCGATTTCATGAGTTTAAAAAAGAATACGGGCCCACGCTGGTCACCGGGTTTGCCCGGCTCATGGGCTATCCCGTGGGCATCCTGGCCAATTATGGCGTCCTGGACAGTGCCGCAGCACTCAAAGGAAGTCACTTTGTTCAGCTATGCCAGTCACGGAAAATGCCCATTATTTTCCTACAACATATTTCCGGTTTTGTGGTGGGAAAAAAATGGGAACATGACGGGCTGGCCAAACATGGTGCCAAGTTCATCCACGCAGTGGCCAATGCCAACGTTCCAAGGTTTACCATTATCTTTGGAGGGTCTTTTGGCGCGGGAAACTATGCCATGTCCGGGAGGGCTTTTGAGCCTAACCTACTCTTTATGTGGCCCAATGCACGAATCTCCGTCATGGGGGGAGAACAGGCCGCCGGCGTGCTCACTTCCGTGAAGGTGCAGCAAATGAATAAACAGGGAAAAGAAGTGAACCAAAAAGAAATAGATACGATCAGAGAGAAGATCCTAAAGCAATATAAACACGAAAGCTCAGCATACTACAGCACCTCACGTCTCTGGGATGATGGCATTATTGACCCGGCGGAAACCCGGAATATCCTGGCTATGGGGATCTCCATGGCCCTAAATAAGCCCTTTGGTCAAATGAAAAACGGCGTATTCAGAATGTAATTACCTATGTACAAATATATTCAACTTGAACAGGCAGAAGAAACAGCTACTTTGTGGCTTAACCGGCCGGAAAAACGCAATGCCTTTAATGAAGATATGGTAAGCGAATTGCTTGCTGTACTGGAGCAAATCTCCCGGGGGGAAGCCATTAAAGCATTAATCATCCGTGGCAAAGGGCCTGTTTTCTGTTCCGGGGCCGATCTGGACTGGCTACAGGGGGTAATAAACTATTCGTTTAATGAAAACCATCAGGAAAGCAAAAAGTTATTTCTTCTTTTTCACACCTTATACACTTTTCCTTTCCCGGTGGTTACCGTAGTACACGGAGCCTGCTATGGGGGTGCCAATGGTTTGGCAGCTGCTTCAGACATTGTCCTGGCCGAGTCCGCTGCCCTGTTTAGCTTTCCCGAAGTAAGGCTGGGTCTTGTTCCTGCCACCATTGCTCCTTTTGTGATCCGCCGGATAGGCCAGGCCCGGGCCAGAGAGCTAATGCTCACAGGAAAAAAGTTCAATGCCGCCACAGCTCAGCAATACGGGCTGGTTACTCATTCTCTTCCCGGGCAAGAGCTGGAAAGTTATTTAGAAAAAACCCTTAACCAGCTTTGCGCCGCTCCGTCAAGTGCCCTGAAAAGTACCCGGTGGCTCATTGGCAAGGTCTCCCAGGCCTCACCGCTGGAAGACCTTGAAGACATCACATCCCGGATAATCGCCTCGGCACGTGCCAGCGAAGAAGGGCAGGAAGGCATGAAGGCATTTGCAGAAAAACGAACGCCCCGATGGAAGAAGTCTAACCATGAAACCTCAAGCCATGACCCATCAACAGATAGATAAAATTCTTATAGCCAACCGTGGAGAGATCGCGGTGCGCATCATACAAACAGCCCGCCGCCTGAACATACAAACGGTTGCCGTTTATGCTCATGGCGATAGAGACAGTGCCCATGTGGCTCTGGCTGATGAGGCCCTTTCTCTGGGAGAAGGCAGTGTATCCCACACCTACCTGAACCTGGACAGGCTCAAAGCCGCCATTCAGCGATCACAGGCCGATGCACTACACCCTGGATATGGCTTTCTGTCGGAAAGCCCGGCCCTGGCCAGGCTATGCCGGGAGCTGAAGATCAAATTTATCGGGCCCACCCCGGAGGCTATAGAGCGAATGGGAGACAAAATCCGGGCACGACACACCGCTCAAGAGGCACAGATACCTGTCCTCCAGGCAGCCACCGGAACAGTAGAAGAAATACTGGCACAAAAACAATCCCTCAGGTATCCGCTGTTGGTAAAAGCTAGTGCCGGAGGAGGGGGCAAAGGAATGCGCATTGTTAACCATAAAAAAGACCTGGAGGAAGGGCTGCGATCGGCCGCCAGGGAAAGTAAAAAGTTCTTTGCAAACCCTGCCGTTTATGTGGAAACCTATATTCCTGATGCCCGTCACCTGGAGGTCCAGGTGTTGGCTGACCACCACGGAAACCGGATACATCTGTGGGAAAGGGAATGTTCCCTTCAACGACGTTATCAGAAGGTGATTGAAGAAGCCCCCTCTCCCACAGCAAATAATGCCTTACGAAAAGCACTTACCGACAGTGCTCTAAAACTGGCAAAAGCCATAAATTATACCAGCGCTGGAACCGTTGAATTCCTTACAGACCGGGATAACAACCATTATTTTTTGGAAATGAACACCCGCATACAGGTAGAACACCCGGTTACTGAAATGATTACCGGCATAGACCTGGTGGAGCAACAGATCCGTATCGCCCAGGATATGCCGTTATCCTATACTCAGGAGCAAATCCCCCTGGATGGCCATGCCATAGAAGCCAGGCTATATGCTGAAGATCCCGGCAACAATTACCTTCCGGCGCCGGGGCCATTGGAGGACATTCACTTTCCGGAAATGGCCGGCGTACGGACGGACCACGCTTTAAAAGAAAACGATTATATCTCTGCCGATTATGACCCCATGATCGCTAAGGTATCAGCCCATGGAGAAAGCCGTCAACAAGCTACTTCCAGGCTGGTCAAGGCATTAAAGAATACCACATTCACCGGAACACAAACCAACCTGGAACTCCTGGGAGAGCTGCTGCAAAGCCTCGACTTCCGGCACAACAACCTGTCCACACAATACCTGGAAAGAGAAACCCCCTGTCTGATGAAACAACTCCGGGCCAGAAAAAATACCCTAAACCCGGCCCTGCTGGTAGCTGCATACGTATTTAAAACATTGTACCGTGAAAAACCAACCCCGGCCATCAATAACACCCACACCTGGCAATCCATCGGATACTGGCGCATACGCCCAAGCATTACGGTTCAACTGGGAAAAAACACCTATACCGTTCAGATTCAAAAGGAAAACAACCACTACCTGCTGCACATGGGCCAGCATACCATTTCCGGTTTATGCACCAGGCGCGTGGATAACGACTATATGATCACCATGGACCACAAAAGCTATACATTTAAGTTTATCGAGAAGCCGGGTCATCAATTTATTATTAAACACAACGGCTATTATTATCTGCTGCAACGCCCTGATTTGTTACAGCCCAGTGAACATTTGCCACCGGAGGATATGTTTTCCGGAAACGGCTCTCCGGGAGTGATATCCCCGCTGCATGGCCGGGTGATATCAGTAAACAGAAACACCAGGGATACGGTTCTTCGTGGAGATCCTTTAGTGATTATTGAGTCTATGAAAACGGAAAATGTGGTCCGGGCACCCGCCACAGGTGAAATTATTAATATTTTTGTATCCCCGGGAGACCGTGTTGAGGCGGGGAAGGTGCTCATGGAGCTAAAGGAGGGCTCTCCCAAAATGGCCAAATCAAAAAATAAATAAAAATATATTTGTGTATGATAAGTCCTTATTTAACCCCTGAGCATGATCAATTTCGCCGGGAGGTTCGTGCATTTGCTGAGCAGCATATCCGTCCGGTGGCTGCAGCGTTGGATGAGAAAGGGGAGTTTTCCACCGCTTTAACGCGTAAGATGGGTGATGCAGGCCTTCTGGGTCTTACCATTCCTGAGGCCTTTGGTGGCAGGGGGTTGGATTACCTTTCACTGGTTATTGCTGTGGAGGAGATATGTTGCATTGACGGCTCACAGGGCAGCACCGTAGCTGCACATAACTCCTTGGGGGTGGGACCTATATATAACTTTGGCACGGAAGAACAGAAAAAAAGGCTACTGCCTGATTTGGCCTCCGGCAAGAAGGTATGGGCATTTGGTCTGACGGAGAAGAATGCCGGCTCCGACTCCCGGGGCACAGAAACCACCGCAGAGCTAAAGGACGGGCATTGGCATATCAATGGTGAAAAGCTGTTTATTTCCAATGCCACCTCTTCCCTGTCTGCCGGAGTGACGCTTCAGTGCATCACCCGTCATCATGATAATGGTCAGAAGGAATATTCTACCATTCTGATGGAGTCTGATCGTCAGGGATTTAGTCGTGAACCAATTAAGGACAAGCTTATGTGGCGTGCCGGAGACACGGGCAAGCTCACTTTCAAAGATGTGAGGGTACCGGAGGGCAACCTTCTGGGCCAGCGTGGCAGCGGGTCCCGCATGATGCTGGAGACGCTGGATTCAGGGCGGCTATCGGTAGCTGCCATGGGCCTGGGCCACGCCCAGGGAGCATTCCAGGCTGCCAACCAATATGCTAAAAAACGAAAACAATTTGGAAAACCCATTAACCGCTTCCAGGCTATCGGCTTTAAGCTGGCCGACATGGCCACATCCATCCACGCAGCCAGAAACATGCTTTATCATGCTACCTGGCTGAAAATGAACGGACACCCATTCTCCAGAGAAGCGGCTATGGCAAAGCTGTTCTGCACAGAAACAGCCTCCCGGGTCACCGATGAAGCCATACAAATTTTTGGAGCCTACGGACTGTTAAAAGATAATGAAGTGGAACGGCACTTCCGGGATCAAAGAATCTTACGTATTGGAGAAGGCACCTCGGAAATTATCCGTCTGGTCATCGCACGAACCCTTTAACCCCATGGAAAACAGAAAGAAAGACCATATCAGCCTGGCCCTAAAGTCATCTGAAAATGTTATTCATAATGACCCCCGCTTCTCCTATGAGCCCATGCTCCGGGGCTTTCCAAAAAGTTCCGCAACGCCTTTCAGCTTGTCGGGAAAGCATATGGCCTATCCTTTTTGGATATCCAGCATGACCGGAGGGACCAAAATGGCACGGATCATTAATAATAACCTGGCTCAGCTCTCCAACGAGTTTAAACTGGGCATGGGGTTGGGCTCGTGCCGCATTATTCTGGATAACGAAAAGCATTTACCCGACTTCGATATGCGCCCGGTAATCGGTGACAGCCAACCGCTGTTTGCCAATATGGGTATCGCCCAACTGGAACAGATGAGCCAACAAGGCCGGCTTAATGAGCTCCACGACCTGGTATCGCTGCTCAGGGCAGACGGCATGGTGATCCATGTGAACCCTATGCATGAATTTTTCCAGCCCGAAGGCGATCATTTGGAATATAGTCCGCTGGACACCCTGAAAAGGTATTTGAACGCCACCAGCTATCCCGTTATTGTTAAGGAGGTGGGACAGGGTATGGGCCCAAAAAGCCTGGACAAGCTCCTGAGAATGCCACTGGAGGCTATTGAATTCGGTGCCTTTGGAGGAACCAACTTTGCCAAAGTGGAAATGGAACGAGACCCAAACCAACGAAATGCCCTCCTGGAACCCCTGGCACTGATAGGACATACTGCATTGGAAATGACCCACATGACAAACCGGGCTGTCAAAAAAGGAAAAGAAAACATAAAAACGCATAAGCTGATCATCTCAGGAGGTGTAAAAAATTTCCTGGATGGTTATTACCTTACCTCCATCAGTAGTATGCCCGCCGCTTTTGGTATGGCATCCGCATTCCTTAAGCATGCTACCGGTGACTACCAGACCTTGAAAGCATTTACCCGGGACCAGATCAAAGGGTATTTAATGGCGCAAACATACCTTACTGTTAATGAATAGCCAACGCAACATGGCCAGAAAAAGCAAGGATCAGCATATGAATACCCCCGGGTTTATCAACGGGTTTTCCCGGATGACCCGGGAGGAACAGGCGCACATTCTGCAAAAGATTAATAACAACACAGAGTTTACATCGCTGCTGGAGTTGTTTCGCATCCAGGACCCTGCATTGCAGGAGCGGTTTGAGTCATTTTCCGAGAATACCATTTCCAATTTTCACTTACCCTATGGCATCGCACCCAATTTTCTCATTGATGGTCAGCTATTTCACATTCCCATGGTAATTGAAGAGAGCTCAGTAGTGGCTGCTGCTGCCCGCAGTGCCAGGTTCTGGTACTCTCGCGGGGGTTTTCAGACACAGCGGATCAGCACAGAAAAAACGGGTCAGATCCACTTTTCCTTCAGCGGGGGGCACCCCTTACTGGAGCAGCACTTCCCGGCTATCCGTGCCTGTCTGCTGAAAGCGGCAGCACCCCTGGAAGAGGGAATGAAAAAGCGGGGAGGCGGAATAACGGGAATCCAGCTGCAGGCAGGCAATCCGGAAACCCCCGGCCTGGAGCAAATCCGGGTTTCTTTTCAAACGGCCGATGCCATGGGAGCCAATTTTATCAATTCCTGCCTGGAAACCATGGCACAAGCCCTGCAGGCGTTTGCGGGCAGTCACAGTGATTTACGGGCTTCTCATTACGAGCCGGTCATGGCCATTCTTTCCAATTATACACCGGACAGCCGGGTTCACATGAAGGTTCAGTGCTCTGTTGACCAGCTTAATGATGTTTACCCAGGCATGGATGGTCAAACGTTTGCCCGGCGTTTTCACCGTGCTGTGGAAGTGGCCTGCCATGATCCATTCCGGGCCACTACCCACAATAAAGGCATTATGAACGGTTCAGATGCGGTGGTGCTGGCCACGGGCAATGACTTCCGGGCCACAGAGGCCGCTGCCCATGCCTATGCTGCCCGCAACGGACAATACCGGAGCCTGTCTAAATGCCATCTCCACCAGGGTATGTTCACCTATGAGCTGGAACTCCCCCTTTCAGTAGGCAGCATTGGCGGCCTTACCCGACTGCATCCACTGGCCCGGCTGTCACTGGATATCCTGGGCAACCCCAATGCCAAACAGCTGATGAAGATCATTGCCGCTGCAGGAATGGCTAATAACTTTGGTGCCATAAGATCGCTGGTCACCGAAGGAATACAAAAAGGACACATGAAGCTGCACCTGGATAACATCCTCTCACAACTTAACGCCGGCAAAGAAGAAGCCATAAAAGCCAAAAAGCATTTCCACAACCACAACGTTAGCCATCAAGCCGTAAAAACCTTTTTAAATGAATTGCGAAGCTGAACATTATTATGCCCGGGGAAAGTTCCTTATCAGCGGTGAATACCTGGTGCTGGCCGGTGCGGAGGCCCTGGTGCTACCTCTGAATAAAGGACAGTGGCTGCACGCCTCTGCCCGCCGTTCGCCAGGCCTTTACTGGACATGGAGATACCAGAATGAAACCCGGTTTGAAGCCCAATACCACCCGGAGTCATTCCAAATAGTAAAAGCCTCAGACCTGGAGCGGGCGCAATATATACAGCGCCTTCTGCGTGAAGCCTCCCGCCTCACCCCTGTTGCGGAAAAGCTGAAATACTGCCATATATCTACGGAAACAGAATTTCACCCCCTTTGGGGTATGGGCTCCAGCTCAACCCTCACGGTGAACCTCTCCCGCCTACTGGATATCCAACCCTTTGACCTGCACCAGGCCATCTCCAAAGGCTCCGGATTTGACGTGGCCGCAGCCATGGCCAACCAGCCGTTTATCTATCGAAAAACAGAAAAAAACCGGTATATCGCACCGAAAACACTACCCCAACTGTTTTATGACCACGCTTTTTTTGTGTGGATGAAAAAGAAAACCCGCTCGGAAAAAGCAATACAATCCTTTAAATTTAGCCGGAAAAAGCTAAAAATGCCCATTAAATACATCAATGAAATCACCGCTCAATATACCGAAGTGGAAACGGTTAAAGAACTGAGCCGTATTACTTCTGAGCATGAGGAATTTATGTCGGAAGTGCTGAAAACACCCTCTCCGGCCAATCAGTTCAGCGATTACCCCTATGGAATAAAGTCGTTGGGAGCCTGGGGCGGTGACTTTATCATGGCCATCCATCCGGGAGAAAAAAAAGAGGTAGAGAAGTATTTTAACCACAAAGGCTACCCTTTAGTGTTCCAAGCAAAAGAACTTAAACCCCTATAGCCATATGTACCAACCCTTTTCACCATCCACGGAGAGCCTTCCTGCCCAACTCCCCCCGTCAGGGAGTATCCAATGGACAAGCCCGTCCAATATCGCCCTTATCAAGTACTGGGGTAAAAAAGGCGTACAACTACCCATGAATGCCTCTCTAAGCGTTACACTGAGGGAGTCTGTTTCCCATGTAACTTTGGATTTCCAACAAACAGAAAAGGGATTGGGTGGGGCGGATTTTTATTTTGAAGGACAAGAGCATCCGGTATTTAATAAGCTAGTGATGAGCTACCTGGAGCATATCCGGCCCTGGTTCCCTTTTCTTAACCGACTGTGGCTGAAGATAGACAGCCGTAACAGCTTCCCCCATTCCGCCGGCATTGCCTCTTCCGCTTCTTTTATGAGTGCCTTAGCGCTGTGTATCTGCCAACTGGAGAACTATCCTTTGAAAGAATACGGAAGTGACTTTCTGCGTAAGGCCTCATTTATGGCCCGGCTGGGATCAGGCAGTGCAGCCCGATCGGTGTACGGCAAAATGGCCGCCTGGGGAAAACACCCGGCAATACACGACAGCTCAGACCAATACGCTATCCCCTTTCCCGAAAAAATTCCCGCCATTTTCCAAAACCTGCAGGATACTATCGTGGTGGTAGACGCAGGAACAAAAAAAGTGAGCTCCAGCCAGGGCCACCAGCTTATGAAAAACCACCCCTACGCCCAAACCCGCCTGAAACAAGCCAACCAAAACTTCCACAAAATCCTGGAAGCCGCCGAAAACAGCAACTGGAAAACCTTTGCATCCATCATAGAAAATGAAGCCCTGAGCCTGCATGCCATGATGCTTAGCTCTATACCCGGATTCTCACTGCTCAAACAGCAAACACTGGAGATTATTGAAAAGGTAAAGAACTTCCGGGATAAGCATAATGCCATGATAACGTTTACGCTGGATGCCGGCCCCAACGTGCACCTGTTGTATCCGCACCAGGAACGGAAAATGGTATTGCCCTTTATTCACGACCAGATCAAACCCCTTGCTGAAAATGAAAGAATTATTGCTGACCAAATGGGAAATGGCCCCCAACCCGGTAATAAAAAATGAGTGCAACTATATATGGAGTGCAACTGATCTCAACAGATCTTGCCCCGGTCCTGAATATGGGGCCCCATGGCAAGGTTTTTGGTAAATCATAAAAAACATCACATGAGACCCGCTTTGCTGTTTCTTTTGATTGTCCCCTTCCCCCTGGTTGTTTCGGCATATGAGCAGTGGGAGAATGGCCAGGACTCTTTATATCAGGACTCTTTGAACCATGAGCTATTGTATGCTTCCTGGAAGGGCCATCAGGACACGGTATTGCTATTGCTCAGGCTTGGCGCACAGGTAGATGCCCCTGATCCTTCCGGAGGACAAACGGCATTGGTTTTTTCGTCTCAACAGGGCCATGTTGATGTTGTAAAGGCCTTATTATATAACGGTGCTGACCCCAATATGGAGCCAAAGAACAAGGCTACAGCGCTGATCCGTGCTTCTCAGGCCGGGTTTTTTGAGGTCAGCGAAGAGCTCATACGTTACGGTGCCCGCCTGGATTATCAAGACAATTATGGCTGGACGCCATTGCACTTTGCTGCTGCCTACGGCCATTATTACCTGGCAGATATGATGCTTTACTATGGAGCCCCCATAGATACACCCGACAGTACCAAAGCCACACCACTAATGTACGCCATCGGCGGAGGATATCCCGCCCTGGCCGAACAGCTTATCAATAAAGGAGCCCATGCCGGAATTGAAGATAATAATGGCATTACCCCACTCATGCTGGCCGCATATCATGGACTGCATAAACTCTGCGCAATTATCCTGGAACAATACCCGGAAACCACCCACACCACCCCGGAAAACCATACCGCACTTAGCCTGGCCGTAGCTCAAGGGCATATCACTGCCACCGATACACTTATCCGCCACGGAGCTAACGTAAACCACCAAATAAACCCCGCCATTACTCCCCTCACCTTTACCCGCCTCTATGGAGATGACAGCCTGAAAATATTACTGAAATCATATGGCGCCAAACAAAACCTTAAACCCCTGGTAAGCCATGCCCTGCTTTCTTACAGCATCAGTGCCAATACCGACGATGCCCTCTTCGGAACACACGCAGGAATCCATGAAGCTAAAAGCAATATGAACATTTCCCTGGGATTTTCTGCACGATACTTCGCCAAGCGAATCCTGGAAAAACAAAATACCTATACATACTACCAATACTGGGAAAGAAGATATTTAGTGCCCCTTAAAATAAATAAACTGTTTGATATCCACCGGACTTTTTACCAACAATTGGCCCTCAGCGCAGGCGTTATGCCCTATTATTCCTGGGGACGATACCGGGGCACCGGAGGAAAAGGCAACAGCCAATGGGGTGTGGGAGCAAGAGCCGGCGTGTACTGGAGATTCTCTCAGTCTTCCGGAGTAACACTGCACTATGAATACCTGCAACTTAACCAACCCACCGTATCACCACACCGTATCGCAATACAGTTTGTATTGCACAAAAGCTTACTGCCGGAGTTCCCCGAAAAAACAGTGATCCGGTATATCCCATAATAGCTTGAACACAGTATAAATACCCCAAAAGTATACTTCCGCTAAACATCAATGGAAACCTGTATAATAATCAATGAGTCCGGTCTATAAACACTAATTAATCACAGCCACTGAAAACCAAATGTGACCTTTTTAGACCGAACTCCTCTTTAGACCGAACTCCTCAGTAACAACCTGTATAAACCGGACGCAATGATGCCAGACTTATTCAGGAACGACTACAGATATATGATGTACCAGCTGTAATGCCAGAAAAAAAATCATAAAAATGTGCACCCATATTAATATAAAATGTATTTTTATTGAGCAAATAATTTAAAAGATAATATTACAAATCGTTGCTAATCAATCATTAAAAAAATCAACCAATAAAAATAAACAAAAGCGGAGTATTCCCTAAGCCACAGGGGGGATAGCTAATAAGGGATTTATCAATAATCATATGTATAATTAAAACACCAGAAAAATGAAGTATTTAAACCTTATCACCATTGCATTATTGTTTTTACTTCTTCCTTTTCAGTCATTTTCCGGTGACTTAAAAAAGGGATGGGAGGCATTTTCAGTGAATGATCTTGATGCATCGGAGCGTTATTTTCTCCGGGCGGCTTCCGGATCGGCCGATCGGTCATCGGCACATGTAGGCTTAATGCTCATCGCCGACATCCGGGGTGAGTACATTAAAAAGTTTGAACATCTGAGCCAGGCCCTTGAGCATGCTCATGACCGTTCAGCCATGGGGCATGCACTACGGAGCCATATGGGTTTTTCCAGATCCACCTGGGCCATAAACAGTGACCGGATTGATCTGATAGAGTCGCTTATTGAAGACCCTCAGATTCATGGTACGCTAAAAGCGTCGTTACATTCCATGCTGGGGCGGCATTATTACACTATCGGCGATTTCCGGAATTCCAGCCGGGCCTATGGCAAGGTGGGGGCCGTTAGGGAATGGTCGTCGGTGGGCATTTTTGAAAATATTTCAGGCAGCGGCTTTGATAAGGACTATGAGCCTATCCGGCAACCAAAAAGGACCTCCGGGTTTACCAACAAGAATGGTGCTCCCGTTAACTGGGAGAGAATACGCCATGCCGGAGAAGGGGTTTGGATCAATTTCGGGCGCCGTTACAGCTATTCCAACTCCATTGTATATGCCCAGACCTTCTGCACCAGCCCCGACAACCGGGATGTGATCATCAATGTGGGCACCGCCGGAACCGTTAAGCTTTGGCTCAACGATGAACTTATTTTTGAAAATAATGATGAAACGGATAACGGAATGGACACCTATAGTGTTAAAACCCGCTTAAGCCGTGGAAACAATCGAATCCTTATCCAACTGGGGGAAAGCAGTATCGCCAATAACATGAATTTTACCCTCCGGGTGACGGATATGGATTACACCCCTATGGAGGACCTCTCCTATGACCCTTTTCACAAGCCATACAATAAAGGGCAAAATATTGAAGCACAAACACTTCCTCTTTTTTCGGAAACATATTTTGAGGAGAAGATAGAACAATCACCCAACGAACTGGTCAACTACATCTTACTCACCAATATATATGTTCGAAACGACAAGTATCATCTGGCCAGGGAAATAATGGACAGGGCCCTGGAGATTGCCCCCCAGTGCAGCTATCTGCTTTACCAAATGATCCAGATCCACTCCAATGAGGATAATGATACGGAGATGAACATGGTGGTAGAGCGGTTAAAGAAGGAAGACCCTGACAACCCACTGGCTTTAATGGTCTTGTTTAAAGAAAGTCTGCAGCAGGAAGACTACCCGGAGGCCCGCAGTCATCTGGAGGCCCTTGGGCAGAACTACAACAACAAGATTGTATATTACGAATACCTTATAGACCTGTCCTTTAAGGAGGGGCGTCAGTCAGAGTTGCTG
Source organism: Bacteroidales bacterium (assembly GCA_003557725.1). Lineage (GTDB taxonomy): Bacteria > Bacteroidota > Bacteroidia > Bacteroidales > PWNQ01 > PWNQ01. The sequence goes on from PWNQ01000061.1 coordinate 16,146, forward strand.
GAGGCCATAGACCTGGCCTACGATGAGTTTCCGCTGGTGTATACCTTTGTAAACTATAAGGTTTTGGTGCTAAAGGAGGTGGAAAACAATATGCGCAGGGCCAGGCGGGTGTTGAGCCGTTACCTGCGCAATGTGCACAGCACCTCCGCCATGGCTGACCTGGCCGGGCTGTACTTCCAGGCCGGAAATGCCAGTAAAGGCATCAGCATACTACAAGAGCGTCACGAACATGACCCTTCAGCCACAGGGTTTATCACCCAGCTGGCGGAGATATATCATGGGATCGGCAACTACCGGGAGGCCATTAACCAATATGAAAAAGCCCTGGAGCTGGCACCCTATATCGGCAGCTTTCACGCCGGTATTGGACATGCATATAAAGAGATGGGAGATGACAAAAAGGCCATGGAGGCTTTTGAAAAATGCCTGACATACAACCCTTATGCCTATGAAGAGCGACGGGTATTGCGGGAACTGCAGGATGAAAAATCTGCCTTTGAGCTGCTGGGAAAGCCCGACTTTCATGAAATCGCCAAAAAAGCAAATGGAATCACCCAGTCGGACTATCCGGAAGATAACAGCGTACTAATCCTGGATCAGGTTCAAAAAGTGATCTACTCCAGTGGTGCCAACGAAGAAATACGGTACCTCATGGTTAAGGTGCTTAACAACTCCGGCATGGACAGCTGGAAGGAGTATTACTTACCCTCAGGATACTACAGCAGGGTGATCCTGGAAGAGGCTGAGGTGATCAAAGAAAGCGGTGCCATCGTTAAAGCCGAACGGGGCGGAAGACAACTGGTGTTTACATCACTGGAGGTGGGCGATGTGGTGCTTATTGCCTTTAGAAGGCAAAACTACTCGGCCGGCCAGCTGGCACAGCATTTCTGGGACCAGTTCTTCCTCACCAGCTCATTGCCTGCACAGAACATTAGCTACCAGCTGATGGTGGAAGATGATCTGGATTTTAACCATACGGTTATGAACGCTGATATGGAACCAGACATACGATGGGTAGAAAACTTCCGCCTTTATGAGTGGGCACTGGATGAGAGTGAAAGCATCAAAGATGAAAGCTATCGCCCGTCAGGAGTAGATGTGGCCCAGGTGCTCAACTTTTCCTCTTTCAAAGACTGGAATTATGTTGCCAAGTGGTACTATGACCTTAGTGAATCAAAAATCGATGTTGATTACACGGTAAATAAACAAATGGAAGAGCTGTTTCCCGAAGGATTTGAGCACTTAACCCAGCGGCAGCGGGCACAAACCATTTATGACTATATTGTCAAAGATATCCGCTATAGCTCAGTATCTTTCCGCCAGAGCAGCCATATCCCCCAAAAAGCATCTAAGACCATCATCACCCGTATTGGCGACTGCAAGGATGTGAGCACCCTGTTTGTCACATTAGCCCGGGAAGCCGGCCTGGAGGCACATATTGTACTGGTGAATACACGAAACAATGGACGGTACGACCTGGCACTGCCCAGCCCGGAATTTAACCATGCCATCGCTGCGGTATATATCGACCAGGAAAAATACTACCTGGACCTCACCTCTGATCTATACCCCTTCTCATCTATGGGTGTCCTGCTGAGAAACTCCTTTGCCCTGGATATTATTGGCGACCCCTCACAAACAGTGGAAGCCAAATACCTGAACCCCGAGACACGTATCCCCAACAATAAAATCAATTATACCAAAGTGACTTTTGAGAACAACAACATGACCGTGGATGTTACCTCCAACCAGATTGGCACTTTCGCTGCTTACCGCAGAAACACCTACCGGGATATTGGCGAACAGGCGCGCATGCGTGAAAAGTCGGAAAGGCTTTCATCCCAGTTTCCAAATATCTCACTGAAAACCATTTCCTTTAACGAAGATATCCACCAGATCACTGATACGGTGAACTACCAATATGTTTTCACGGTGAACAATGCCATAACCAGTGTGGGGAATCTTTCCCTGTTTAAAATTCCTTTTACCGACCCTGAGCAGCCCAGGCCCTTTGCCTCGGCAGATACCAGAGAGCATCCCCTGGAACTGTGGCGCTTTACGGTGCGGGATACCAACTATGAACAGCTTACCATCACCATACCTGAGGGAAAAAGGCTGGCAGAAGTGCCCGATAACATCTCTTTGGACTGTGAATTTGCTTCTTATCACCTTACCTTCAAGCGTAACGGCCGGGATCTTATCGTGGAAAGAACTTTTCACATGAAGAAAGATGTGGTTCCGTCAGAAAAGTTTGAAGAGTTTAAAACATTTTATAATGCAGTGGTCGCTGCCGATGAAACACAGATCGGCATCCGGTAAGCGGATTTAACGACCTCTTAATGATTGGATAACATATCCGGCATGAGCTTTCTGGCGCCCAATACCGCAAATTGATTATTTTTGCGGCAGCAAAGGGCTAAAGCCAGCAAGCCCCTGCCGGTATTTTTATTAACCAAAATTTTGTTTGCCATGTCGAAGTCAGCCTTCCCTGTTCGTGGAGTAATCTTCTGGGTTCTTTCCATATTGCTCACTGTGGGCATTGCTTATTTTCAGCGTGCCACCGGCCCTACGTATCCGGTTTCAGGTGAAATTGTGTTAGATGGCAAGACCATCGCTTATAATTTTCTGCGTTCATATGATGTGGGTAGTGACGCACCTGTAGCCGTTGCTTTGCCTGAAGGCAGCAATATCCGGGGTTATTTTATATACCGGCGTTATAAAAGCCATGATGAATGGGATACGGTCCCCATGGAACTAAGCAATGATACCCTTTGGGCTTTTGTACCCCAACAGCCTGCGGCGGGAAAGGTGTCTTACCATGTAATCCTTTCCGCCAATGACAAACGGGTCAGCCTGGAAGCAGAGCCGGTAGTCTTGCGCTACAAAGGAAGCGTCCCGGCGGCATATCTCATCCCTCACATTATCTTTATGTTTCTGGCCATGCTGTTCAGCGCCCGGGCAGGCCTGGAAGCTATTGTAAAAGGACGGCACACCTTCCGATATACGGTGCTAACGTTGATCACCCTCACTGTTGGCGGCATGATCCTGGGGCCCATCATTCAAAAGTATGCCTTTGGTGCATACTGGACCGGCTGGCCCGTAAGCAATGACCTTACGGATAATAAAACCTTGTTTACCTTTATCTTCTGGGTAATTGCCGTTGTGGTACAGTGGAAAAACCGCAAACAAAAAGTCTGGGCCCTCATCGCTGCCATCTCTTTGTTTGCAGTATACCTTATTCCTCATAGCGTTATGGGCTCAGAGCTTGATTTCAGGGAGCTGGAACAGCAGGACACCATCCAAACCCATCCAGTGTCACAAACGCCTAATAACGGCTACCATAGCCCATCCGGCTCCCCGGAACTTGCTGAACCTATGCAAAGTTCAATGCCAAAGAGAGAACATCCAACGATCATTCAAACAGCTTAAACCACCTGGTCCATTATGAATCTTTTGATCATCGCTGCCACGGTAATTGTTTCTTTTACCGCATTTAACAAGCCCCTTCTTTTCGAAAATCTCAAGTTCAACGCGTATGCCATCCGTTATGGCAAAAACTATTACCGGTTTTTATCCTATGGGCTCATACATGCGGACATGGTTCATCTGCTGGTGAACATGTTTGTTTTATATTCCTTCGGACGGAATGTGGAGCCGGCTTTTCAGTCGCTATTTGGCACATTACCGGGTTCGGGGGTCTATACGTTTATGTATGTGGCTGCCATTGCATTTTCCACACTGGTAGCCTATGGTCGTTACAGGAACGATCCGTCCTATAATGCAGTAGGGGCCTCAGGGGCCGTATCGGCTGTGGTTTTTGCCAGCATCTTATTACACCCTCAGGGCAATATCATGTTTATCTTCCTGCCTGTTCCCATTCCCTCACCTGTTTTTGGCGTATTGTATCTGGCCTATTCGGCCTATATGGCCCGGCGTGCGCAGGATAACATTGGCCATGACGCCCACTTTTACGGCGCCGTTTTTGGCTTTCTGTTTCCCATCCTTTTGCAACCCTGGCTGTTCACACGGTTTATACAAATACTATTTAACCTTTAAAGACCTAAGGATCAGAAGGCATAACTCAACCCCACACTAAAGGTGTATGAATTGTGGAGAATGGGTCGGAACAGCACTTGATAGGCCAGCATGTTTTCGGAGGTTAACCGCTCTTTCATGCCATAGGATGAGGTCCATAAATTATCAAACAATAGTCTATAGGGGATACTGTTCCGCAGAAAGAAAAATCGGAAATCAGCACTTATGGATAAGAACAGGTTATCAATAATGGGAAAGTCCTCTCCCACCCCAACTCCAATAAATGGGGATGCATAGCGGTTTTTTATTCCAATAACTGCATCATCCACATTTGCACCGGAGTTTACTTCGGGCTTAAGATAATTCCGGAATTCATCCATATCAAACTCATGAGAAGCGATCACCATGCCGGCAGAA
>PWNQ01000221.1 GCA_003557725.1 Bacteroidales bacterium
GATGTAGATTTGGATTACTTGCGCACTTCAGCCTTCCGCAGCCGTGCGGGCAGCCTTCGTGGGTCGGTAATGGTTTTGGGCCCGTTGCTGGCGCGCTTTGGCAAGGTATTTATTCCTCGCCCCGGGGGCGATAAGATCGGTCGTCGTCGCTTAGACACGCACTTTACCGGCATGGAAAAGCTGGGTGCCACGGTAACGGTTGCGGATGACCATCTTTATGTGGTGGAAGCGCAAAAGTTGCAGGGAAGCTATATGCTGCTGGACGAAGCTTCGGTGACAGGCACGGCCAATATTGTGATGGCCGCCACCATGGCCAAAGGGACTACCACCATCTTTAATGCCGCCTGCGAGCCTTACGTGCTTCAACTGTGCAAGATGCTCAACAACATGGGAGCAAAGATCAGCGGCATCGGCTCCAACTTACTCACCATTCGCGGCGTAGACCAGCTACAGGGCTGCACCCACCGCCTGCTACCCGACATGATCGAGGTGGGCAGCTTTATCAGCATGGCCGCCATGACCGGCTCAGCACTCACCATCAAAGAGGCACGCCAGGATAGTCTGGGACTGATACCGGAAGTGTTTCGACGCCTGGGCATCCAGGTGCAAACCACGGGCAAAGACCTGTACGTGCCCGCACAAGAGAATTATACCATTGAAACCTTTATGGACGGGTCCATCCTAACCATCGCCGACGCCCCATGGCCGGGGTTTACCCCAGACCTCATCTCTGTGGCACTGGTCACCGCCACACAGGCGCAAGGCAGCGTGCTAATACACCAGAAAATGTTCGAAAGCCGCCTGTTCTTCGTGGATAAACTCATAGACATGGGCGCTCAGATCATACTGTGCGACCCCCACCGGGCTACGGTCATCGGAATGAACAAACAACAACCGCTCAAAGGAATTGAAATGGTCTCGCCGGATATCCGGGCCGGAGTAGCACTGCTTATCGCAGCCATGTCCGCTAAAGGAACTTCTGTAATCCATAATATCGAACAAATCGACCGCGGATACCAATACATCGATAAACGACTTAATGCGCTGGGAGCAAAAATAAAAAGAGTGGAATAACCCCCCGAAAGGGGTTACCCCACAATAGATTATCACCGGAATTAGTTAGCTGTCACTAGCAATTTATTAGCTGTCACCGGCAGTTTATTAGCTGTCACCGGCAGTTTATTAGCTGTCACCGGCAGTTTATTATTGCCATGACGCTGCCTCTATCTCACAATAAAGAACTCAGTACGCCGGTTGGCCTGATGCTGCTTTTCACTGCAGTCTGAGGCTTTTCCGCCTTCTCTGATGCAGTCATTTACCAATTTAGTTTGGCCATAGCCCTTGCCATAAATACGCTCAGGGTTTTCAATTTTGCTTTTAACATAGTTCAAAGTTGCATTTGCTCTCCTGTCTGACAGCTTCATATTATAACTTTCAGACCCTCTGCTATCCGTATGTGAATGTATTTCAACAACCAAATCAGGGTTCTCATTCATCATTCTGACAATCTTGTTTAGCTCAATTTGAGCATCTGCACGGATATTATATTTATCAAAGTCGAAATAAATAGTATTCATATCCCCACTTTTCACCATATCAACTTTGCCATCCTCTTCTGCATCTGCTAATTCCGGGGATTCAGTTTCCACATCAAGGAGAGTGATATCCGCCTTCACAATACGATTTTTACTAAAAGTATTCACCGCTGTGTTCCCATCTTTGTACTCCTTTTTTTCAGCAGTAAGCATAAAATCCTCATCCGCATCAGCGAAGAACCCAAATGTTCCGTGATCATCTGTAGTTACAGAGTCAATCACCTGGTCATTATTGTCATGCAAGGACACCAATGCCTCCGGGACAGGGTTTCCGTCTTTATCCATAGCCATTCCCTGGATTCGTTTATCAATTTTCAGGTTTTTCAACAGCTGGAAGCTATAGATATCATCGCCGCCACTTCCCCCGGGTCTATTGGAGGAAACATATCCATTATCGAGCCGGCTATCCACGATCATGGCAAAATCGTCATATTGGGTATTTAAGGGATATCCTGCATTTTTCACCTCTCCAAAGTCAGAGCCATGTGCTGCGCTATAAAAAACATCTAATCCCCCCAATCCGAATCGACCATCAGATGAAAAAAAGAGGATTTGGTTTGTGCTTTCAAAAAAGGGAAACAATTCATCCCCTTCAGTATTGATTTTGGCACCCAGATTTTCAGCAGGTCCCCAGTCGCCATTATCTGATCGGGTCACCATATACAAGTCAGACCCTCCAAACCCCCCGGGCATATTACTGGCAAAATACATAGTATTTCCATCCGGGGTTAAGCTGGGATGTCCGACGGAATACCCCTTATCATTTAATTTGAAAGGCACCGCTTCCGTCCATTGGTCATCTTCAAAGCTGCTAAAGAAAATTTGCAATTCAACCACATTATCTTCACTTTCATCATCGATGGTATTTCTGGTAAAAGCCATAAAGGTGCCATCCCTGCTAAAGCTTACAGGCCCATCATGGTATTTACTTCTAATGCCTCTGTTAAAGCTACTGGGTTTTTTCAATTCCCCACCTTCCCCCTCTTCAACTTCAGAAACGTACATGTTCCAAAATGGCTTCCCTGTCCAGTTAAAATTTCGCGCAATCAGCTTGTAAAACACCGGCTTATTAGATACATAAACAATTTTGTCTCCAAAATAACTGGCTGCATAATCGTCCGAACTGCTATTCATATTCAAATGATTCATTGTGAATGTGCCGTCATCCATGGATAAGCTTTCAAACAGATGCCGTTTTTCAAGATAGTCTTTAGCACGCAAATCCTTTGGATTCAACTCACTGAACCTGTCCATCATTTCAAAAGCCCGGGTATATTTACCCTGGTATTTAAGAATGGAAGCATAATTATAATAATCTTCAGGATGGACATTTAATTGATTGTTAATCAACTCTGAATATATCTCCTCGGCTTTCAGGTGATCCCCCACGTTCATATAGCTTTCCGCGAGGTTTCTTTGTCCACTTAATGTGAGCTCTTTGGCTCTCACATATTCTCTGATCGCCTTATCAAAATCATATATAAAAAAGGATTTATCACCTGCCTCTTCTTTTCTGGATTTCTCTGTAGTCAAAGTTTCTGAAGAAGATTCACCGGAATCTTTATTATCCCTGTCTTCTTTATTTTCTTGTTGTTGTGCACTAATAGTAATGCAAAACCCCAAAAAAAGGATCAAAGGTAAAACTGATTTCTTCATGATTTCTATTTTTTTGGATTATTAAAAGTAACGTGGTGAACGGATTTGTTTTTTGTCATTAAATATAAAGTCATACCTGAGCACCAATTCATGACTACCGTTATTGTATTCTCCTGAGTTCACACCGTATGACCAATCGTAAGAATAGCCGAAGTAAAACTGGTCTGTAATATCCAGTCCTGCCAAAAGGCCCACCGCATCACTTGTGCGGTACATTCCTCCCAGGTGGAATTTTTGCAACATAATAAAAGACAAAGTAAAGTCTCCCTGCACGGGCGCTGCAGCGGTTGCTTTAAGTAGCGTAGTAGGCTTAATAGCCAGGCTGGGTGAAAGATGAAATAGAGCACCGGCTATAAGATAGTAATGCCTTATTTCCTTACCTACAAGCGTGTTTCCGGCCGTCTGGTCATCACCTGAATAGCTGTTTTCCAATAAATTAGGAACAGAGACCCCGGCATAAAACCGCTCCCGGGAATAATATGCGCCAAATCCAAAATTGGGCAAAATGTTTTTGTCAATATTATTGGCAAAGACGGGATCGTTTTGCTCATTTAATTTAAGCGAGTTGAGATCTGCACTGAAAACATTTACCCCTCCACTTAAGCCCAACGCTAATTTTGACTTCTCTGTAAGCCTCATTATAAAAGCAAAGTCAACAAAAGCAGAAGTATTTTTTGCGGGCCCGATCCTGTCATTCATAACAGACAAGCCCAACCCAATATGCTTACTGATAACAGGAGCATGCAAACTGACCGTCTGAGTCAGGGGAGCCCCCTGAAAGTCAACCCATTGCTTTCGATGGAGAGCGGTAACAGTAAGCGCATCTCTGCTACCTGCATAAGCAGGATTTACCACTAATGTATTGTACATGTAATGAGTATACATGGACATCTGTTGTGCCTCCAGGCTTAAATATCCTAAGATTAAAACCAAGGCGAGCGATATTTTCTTAAATGGTATCATTATATCTGTATTTTATATGTGTATACTTTATTTACTTTAGACAAATAACCAATATGCTATCTGGCCAGGTATATGGTTCCTTTAATCACATTGTTATCCCCTAAATCAAGCAGATAAAAATATGTCCCTACCGGCAACTTATCACCGTTAAATATTCCCAGGGTTGAAGTTCCATCCCAGGTATTCCGGTAAGGACTAGCTTCAAATACTTTATCGCCCCAACGATTGAAAATGACGATGGAGTTTTCAGGGTAGAACTCAATTCCTGTAATAAAAAACCTATCATTTATACCATCTCCATCGGGAGAAAACCCTTCGGGAATAAAGAAATAAACCGGAAACAGTTCTATGGAATAATAATTGTTACTCATATCGTAATCCGCTTCATTAGCTGAGACATCTACATTATTTACATAGCTTCCTGATGATAACACTTTGGCTGTAATTGTTAATACCTCAGTAGCTGAAGCAGGCACATCCCCTATAAGCCATTCACCTGTTGAGCTATTATACGTTCCACTGGTGGCCGTAGAGGACTGGTAAGCAAATCCACTCTGAAGCAACTCAATGACAACAACGCCCGTTGCATCGGAAGGCCCATTATTGGTAACCTCCACCGTAAATACTACTGTTTCTCCAATATTTGGCTGATAATTATCCGTTGATTTAAATATTTCCATATCAGCACCACAACTGTCAACATCAACGGATGCCTCAGAAGGTAATGACATACAGCTATTAAGCTCAACCACAAGCGTATAGTTTCCAGCATTTGCCATTGTAGCCGAAGGTATTGATGGATTTTGAACTGCTGAAGTAAAGCTATTAGGTCCTGTCCACTGGTAACTCCCCCCAACAACAGTCTGGGCAGTAAGGTTTATTGAATCACCTGCACACACAGGTGTATTACTGCCTGCTATTGCAATTGGTAAAGGGGTAACGGTAAGCTGGGTGATAATTACACTGTCGCACCCGCTAACAGAATACAGGGTATCAAAATAGTTGCCGGCAACTGTGTATGTGTTTCCGTTGATATAATAACTGTCCCCATCACAAATGGTTTGGGGGTTATTTACGGAGTAGACCGGATTAACGGTAAGCTGGGTGGTGATTATACTGTCACACCCACTAGTAGTGTACAGAGTATCAACATAGCTACCGGCAACTGTATATGTGTTTCCATTGATATAATAGCTGTCCCCATCACAAATGGTTTGGGGGTTATTTACGGAGTAGGCCGGGTTAACGGTAAGCTGGGTGGTAATTACACTGTCGCAGCCATCAACAGAGATTAAAGTATCAACATAGCTACCGGCAACTGTGTATGTGTTTCCGTTGATATAATAGCTGTCCCCATCACAAATGGTTTGGGGGTTATTCATGGAGTAGTCCGGATTAACGGTAACAGTATAGTTAAAAGTTTCGCCAGTGCATGTATTTGCAGTTGGGACAATAAGATACGTAGCGTTTACAGCTCCAGATGTTGTATTAAATAACACCTCTGTAATTGGGTTATTTATCTGGTTATCTACGGGCCCATTGC
>PWNQ01000180.1 GCA_003557725.1 Bacteroidales bacterium
GTCCTTTGTTATACATATCCACAAAAACGCGGATCACCGACTCATACATATGGTCGTCCATGGTGAAGCACGTGCGATCCCAGTCGCAGGAGGCTCCCAGCTTTTTCAGTTGTTCCAGGATAATGCCTCCGTGTTCTTCTTTCCATTCCCAGGCGTGGCGTAAAAACTCTTCGCGTGACATGGCGTTTTTGTTCTTTCCTTCACTTCTGAGTTTTTGAACCACTTTAGCTTCAGTAGCTATAGAAGCATGGTCTGTTCCAGGCACCCAGCAAGCGTTTTTACCCAGCATACGAGCCCGGCGCACCAGCACATCCTGAATTGTATTGTTGAGCATGTGCCCCATATGTAGCACTCCCGTCACGTTGGGCGGGGGAATAACCACCGTATAAGGTTCACGACTATCGGGCACCGAACGGAAAAACCCACGCTCCAGCCAGTACGAATACCACTTATCTTCTTTCTTTACAGGATCATATACTGATTCAATCTCCATAGCTCACAACTTTAGTTACCTATTTTTTTCGGGCTTCAAAAGTAGTAAAAAATGTTTGTTGTTTCCTTCCGTAAGTATGATCTGTTCAACCACACCATACAAAAGCGTGCAGAAGTTTTCAAGGTTCATATGTTGAAAAGTAATTCCATTGTTCTCCTAATATTCATTGAGGATATTGTATTTTACCCGGTTCCCACATCCAGATGGATATAATTGAGGTTTAGGAAAGTATTAGTATACACCCGGTAAAGATGACCAGCGTTCCGGGAAAATCATTAACAGGATTAGTTATGCATAGAAAAGTGATAAGGTTTTGGGTTATCGTCGTGATATGTGCCACCATGTTCCTTCCGGTTATGGCGCAGCGGACGGCCGTATATGAGCCTCCGGTGGCCACCTATCTATCGGCCGTGGAGTTGTTTCACAAGAAAAAATTCGGGGCGGCTAAGCAGCAATTCCTTGAAGTATTGTCATCTGCCAGTGATTTACCATCGCGTATGGAGGCCAATGCCAGTTATTATGCAGCCATCTGTGCTGTAGAGCTTTTTCACGGGGATGCAGAGGAAATGCTGCTCACGTTCATCGATACCTATCCCGGGCATACCCGTGTGCGGGCGGCACATTTTCAAATGGGGCGTCTCAAGTATCGTGACCGCAGCTACCGGGAGGCGATCCGTTATTTCCGTATGGTAGACACCTACGATCTGGGTGGTGAAGAGCGTGATGAGTATTATTTTAAAACCGGATACAGTTTATTCATGACTGATGATCCGGAGCAGGCACAGACATACCTGTCCAACCTTACCGGCCGGGAGAACGTATATTTCGGGCCGGCCAACTATTATTATGGTCATATTGCTTACGAGTTGGGCAATTATGAGACCGCTCTTCAGAGCTTCAACCGCATTCTGGATAATGACCGCTTCAACCCGGTATTGCCCTATTATATCACGCAGATCTATTACCAGCAGGAGCGTTACGACCGCCTGCTGGAGGTAGCTCCCGGCCTGCTGGAAAAGGCTACCGACCGCAGGAAGCCTGAAATTGCACGGCTTATTGGCGACGCCTACTACAAAAAAAACCAGTTTGAAGAAGCTATCCCATATCTGGAAATGTATGAGCAATCGGCCCGCAGATCGCTGGCCAGAGACGACCTTTACCAGCTGGGCTATGCCCATTACCGGGCCGACAACTGTCAAAAAGCCATCGAATACCTGGAAAGGGTGACCCGGGAACGTGACAAAATGGCTCAAAACGCATACTATCATATGGCAGCCTGTTACCTAAAAACCGGAGAATATAAATTTGCTCACAATGCCTTCCAGGCTGCATATCGTAATAATTCCGACCCGGAAATAGCACGCGATGCCCTGTTTAACTACGCCAAGCTGTCCTATGATATGGCCTACGACCCCTATAACGAAGCCATCAATGCATTCCAGCAATACCTGCGGGAGTACCCCAACTCCTCACGCATCGACGAAGCCAACCGGTACCTGGTGATGCTTTTCCTTTCCACTAAAAACTACAGCAGAGCACTGGAAGCACTGGACCAGATCCAGGAAAAATCTACAGAGCTGCGACAGGCATACCAGCAAATTGCTTATTCACTGGGCGTGGAGCTCTTCAACAACGGCCACCTGGATCAGGATATCCAGAAATTCCAGGCCTCCATGAAGCACGATTATGACAAGGAGATCACGGCCAGAGCCCTGTATTGGACTGCCGAAGCCCAGTACCGGAAAGGACAGTACCGGGAAGCGATCCAAAACTTTGAGCAGTTTCAAATCACCGCCGGAGCTTACCGGCTGCCAGTCTACAATACCGCCAACTACCATATCGGATATGCACACTTTAAGCTGAACAACTACAACCAGGCCCTTACCGCATTTCGAAAGTTTGTGGACAACGAACCCGGGGAAAACAAAGTTATAATCACCGATGCCGTGCTCAGAAGTGGCGACTGCTTCTATGTGCAAAGACGATACGAGGAAGCCATAGAAAAATACGACCAGGCCATTGCGCTTGAAACCGCGGATATGGACTATGCATATTACCAGAAAGCTATTGCTCAGGGAGTAATCGGCGACTACCAGGGAAAATCCCAGTCGCTGAAGCAGCTTATCAGCAAAACCCCTTCATCGGCCTATGCCGATGAAGCCACCTGGGAGCTGGCCAATACCTTTTTGCTTATGGATAACAACCAGAAAGCACTGCAATACTTCAACCACCTTATCAATGAGTATCCCAACTCCTCCAGGTTTGTGCAAGCCATGCAAAGAAAAGGGCTGGTGTATTACAATACCAGTAATTACGAGCTGGCTATCAACACTTTTAAAGATATACGGGATCGCTTTCCCGGAACCAAAGAGTCCAAAGAAGCCTTGGTGAGCATTCGCAATATATACACCAACACGGGCCGTGTGGATGAATTTTTCCAGTATGCACGTGATAATGCCATTTCCTTAACTCCCGGCGAGCAAGACTCGGTGAAGTACAATGCGGCTTTGACCATGTACACCAACAACGACTGTGAGCGGGCCATCCCTCAATTCCAGGAATATCTGCGCGAATATCCTGACGGGATCTTCACGCTGAACACGCATTACTATTTGGCTGACTGTCTGTTTCGCCAGGGCGACAAAGACCAGGCCGCCGGACACTATCAACAAGTGGCGGATGCCAGCATGACCCGCTTTAAAGAAGAAGCAGTACACCGCCTGGCAGCTATACGCTACGGCCAGGGAAATTACGAAGAAGCCATTGAATACTACAGCATTTTGCAGCGTATTACTTCATCGAAAACCACTATCCGGGAAGCGTTGAAGTGGAACATGCGTTCCTACGTAAAAATGGATAACCACCGGGAGGCAATTGCCACGGCCCGGCAGCTTATCAAGGCTGAGAAGGTGAACCCCGAACAGGTGGACGAAGGGTATATGACCATGGGGAAATCCGCCCTGGCACTGGATAGCACCTCACTGGCCCGCGCTGCATTCCAATACCTTACACAGTCACTGGATAACGAAGCTTCTGTGGAAGCCAAGTATCTTACCGCCAAAATAGAATACCAGAATGGAGACCTGGATAAAGCGGAAAGTCTGCTTTTTGAGATTATCAACAATGTGCCTTCCTATGACTTCTGGATCGCCAGAAGCTTTATTCTTATTGCAGACATCTACCGGGAGCGTGAAAACATAGTGCAGGCCAAAGCCACACTGCAAAGCATTATCGACAATTATGAGGTAGACCCGCTAAGCACCAGACCAAACCTGGTGGAAATCGCCCGAGCTAAACTGGAAGACATTATACGGGCACAAGAAGAAGAAGAAGAACCGGAATACGAAGAAGAGGAAGAAGAAACCCAGCTGGACTACTTCGGTGAGGAAGCCGCACAACTGTTCCAGGTGGAAGAAGAAGAAGACCAGGAAACCCCCAATAACAGCATTAACGAATAAAATATCAGGTAAACATGAAATATTCAGTCAGTATAATTCTCAGCTTAATCCTTCTGGTGACCACACTCAGTGCACAGGAGTCTCCCAGTACCCGGGCCAATCCTGCCGGACAGGAAGACTCCCTGCTCTCCGGACGGGTTACCGTTCGTGGAACCCACGACCCCCGGGTGGCTGACGCCTTAAAGATCCGGTCAAACCCACAAGTACCACAAATCCGTGTAGAACAAGAAGAGGTGAACTACAGCATCCGGTCCGTTCCCATACCCGTATCTTTTGAAGTGGAACCTATCCGTGCCGCCAGGATAAGCGGAGACCCCCTGGATAGGCTATATCACAACCATATACGACTGGGGATGGGGACGTCGGCCATGCCACTGGTGGAATACTTTTATAATAATACCCGGTCCAGACAGCACGCCTACGGGCTTCATTTTAAACACCTTTCCGCTAGCGGTGCCATCCCTGGAAAACCCCATCCCGGCTTTAGCGATAACCAGGGAGGCATTTATTACCACCGATTCCTTAACAACCACACCCTCAACACCAAAGCCGGATACAACCGAGACGTGGTCCACAGCTACGGAATACCTGAAAGCATTTATGACACCCTCTCAATGGATGACAAAGACTTGATGATCACATACCACAGGATTAATGCGTCGGCCAAACTTGAAAGCGACTACCCCCAGTTCAGGAAAAACCGCCTGCACCATAGCGTGAAGCTGGATTATAACCACCTGATGACCCCCACTGAAACCGGGGAAATGAACCTGAGTCTGAAAAGCAACATATATAAAAACGTAACCTTTATCCCCTCGGTAAACCAACAAGCCCTGGGAATAGTGATCGACGGAGACTACTACTACAATCAATGGGATGCTATGGATGAAAACCATAGCGGCCTGTTCCGGGTCATGCCCTACCTGAACAACAGCTTTAACAACGTGGAACTGAACCTGGGGGCCAACACATTTATTGAATCCGACTCCGTGTCTTCCAGGGTAAAATTTTATCAGGATATACATCTGCACATGGAACTTATAGATAATATATTTGTCCTTAAGGCCGGGTATACCGGAGAAACTCGAAAGAGCCTGCTAAGCAAAAACGCGCAGCAAAATCCGTTCATCCACCATGGAACCGACATGAGATTTCAATATGAAAAAGAGGTAATATATGCCGGGATCAATGTATCCATAACCAAAGAGCTGGATCTGAACACTTCTTTCCGGTCTGCCAACACCCAGAACGATGTACTCTTTCTCAGAGATACCAGCCAGCTTTACTTCAACCGGTTTAACGTCCGGTATGACAGCATTCGAAGCATACAGGTACAGGCAGAGTTGGATTACCAACTGGGCGACCGCATTGGCATCACCCTGGGCGGAAAGTACAGTGACTACTCCACCAGCCACCAGAAAGAAGCCTGGAACCGGCCCGAATGGGAAGCATACCTCAATGCCAGATACAGCCTGCAGGAAAAAATCATCCTCAAAAGCCAGGTGTTCTTTGTCAGTGAAAGAAAAGGGCTTGTGCTGAAAGATGGCCAATTTGAAACAGCCAATTTGGAACACTTTGTGGATATCAACCTGGGAGGTGAATATATCTATAACCGGCAACTTTCCGGATTTGTCAACATCCGAAACCTCACCGGAAAGCGCTATGAGATCTGGTCAGGATACCCCAACTATGGGTTCCAGTTTATGGCTGGCGTCACGTATTCAATGTAAATACTAAATATCAGTCTTTTATATTTTTCTCCCCCATAAAAAAAAGTGGTTGGCCA
>PWNQ01000034.1 GCA_003557725.1 Bacteroidales bacterium
CCGCCCCGGGCAGTTGACAATTCCGCCGCCCCCCCGGGCAGTTGACAATTGCGCCGCCCCGGGCAGTTGACAATTCCGAGCCGGCCTGCGGAAAGCGGAACGGTTTAATTCCGGGGGCAAATATTTTTACCGGCTTCCTTTACGGTTCAGCAATTTTGCTTAGGTTTGTAGCTTTAAAGTTGGTAATAGGTTTGTGGCTTTAAAGTTGGTAATAGGTTTGTGGCTTTAAAGTTGGGAATAGGTTTGTAGCTTTAAAGTTGGTAAATAGCGGGGGGGTATAAGGATTGGGGGAAGGTGGGGCAGAACGCAGGCAATTCATTAAATAATAAATAAGTACAAAATTGTATGATTATGAAAAAAAATTTGATTTTTTTATTGTCGTTGGTTTTTTTGGTGTCGTGTTCCACTGAAAAAGAAGATGATCCGGACACTGTTTCCCGTATCATCAGTGAGGATTTTGCCCAGGAGGTGATCCAGGACCTGGTTGAAGAGCATGGTGCTGAGCATCAAGACCGTATTAGTCGCGGTATTCAGCAGGCCGCAGCCCTTTGGCGGGAAGGTGACGGCTCTGCCCGGGACTTCTCTAACTTTTGTCAACAGCATTTTATTTCTGACGCCGATGAACGGAGGCTGGTGTTTGATCGTATTTCCAGGAATTTTGAGTACCTATACGGCTATATGAACCGTATCTCTTTGGAACTCAAAGTGCCGGTTCACCTTGCCAGAGGGCCGGTGCATCAGGTAGACCAACTGTTTAGTGCGTATAACCCTTCGGCTCATATTGAAGATGACTTTTTTAATAACCAAATGGCCTTTTTGATCATTTTGAACTTTCCCTACTATTCCCTGGAGGAGAAGAACGAAAACGGAGCCCAATGGAGCCCCATGGAGTGGGCCTATGTGCGTCTGGGTGACTATTTTACAGCCAGGGTGCCAGCCAAATATTCCCAGCAATATGCTAAAGCCTCCAGTGATGCAAGGCTGTATATCTCTGAATATAATATCTATGCTGGCGAACTGCTGGATGAACAGGGTAATAAGCTTTTTCCTGAAGGTATGAACTTGCTTGCCCACTGGAATATCCGGGATGAGATCAAGTCCAATTATGGGGTGGAACAGGGCCTCCCCAAGCAACAAATGCTCTATCAGGTTATGCTGCGTATTATTAACCAGGATATTCCTAAAGAGGTGATCAACACGGATGAATATCAGTGGGACCCATTTGCTAACCAGGTGTTTAAAGAGGGTGAAACGGTGGATTTCCAGCCGGAAGGGGACCGGCGGTATCAGCATTTGCTCAACTTGTTTAATGCCTTGCGCCAGATCGACCCCTATCATCCTGTGCTGGACAATTTTATTGAACGTCGCTTTGATGCTCAAATGGAAATCCCTCAGCAGGAGGTGGAAGATCTTTTTCGGGAATTTGTGGGCTCCCCACAGGTGGAAAAAGTGGCTGCACTGATTGAAGAGCGCCTGGGACGTGAATTGCAGCCCTTTGACATATGGTATGATGGCTTTAAGGCTCGCACAGGTATCAGCGAAGAGGAGCTGGACCAAATCACCAAAAACCGTTATCCCAAAGCGCATGACCTGGAAAAGGATATCCCCATGTTTTTACGAAAGCTTGGGTTTTCTCATGATACTGCACGCTTTATTGCGGGTCATATTCAAGTGGATGCCGCCAGAGGATCGGGGCATGCCTGGGGAGCATCCATGCGTGGAAAGCCTTCGCACCTGCGTACACGTATAGGGGAGGACGGCATGGACTACAAAGGATATAATATTGCTATCCATGAGCTGGGCCATAATGTGGAGCAAACCATTAGCCTGCACATGGTGGAAGACTATATGATCCGCAGGGTACCCAATACCGCTTTTACTGAAGCCCTGGCATTTATGTTCCAGGTGCGCGATCTGGAGCTGTTGGATATCCGGCAGGATAACCCGCTGAAGGAACATTATGATGCGCTGGATATCTTCTGGGGTAACTATGAGATCATGGGGGTGTCACTGGTGGATATGAATGTGTGGAAATGGATGTATGATAACCCGGATGCCACCGCAGAAGAACTGAAAGAAGCTACTGTTGAAATTGCTAAAGACATCTGGAACACATATTATGCGCCTGTATTTGGCGTGGAGGATGTTCCCCTGCTGGCGGTGTACTCTCATATGATCCAGTCACCCCTGTACCTGTCTGCTTATCCTTATGGACACCTTATTGAGTTTCAAATTGAGCGATATATCCAGGATAAGGACTTTGCTGAAGAGGTGATGCGCATGTTTTCCATTGGCCGTTATACACCCATGCACTGGATGGATAAAGCTATTGGCGAACAGATCTCTAATGAACCTCAGTTTAATGCTGCCGACCGGGCAGTGGAAAAAATCCGGGAAGCGATGCAGTAAAGAGATGAAGCCGCAAATGGTGGAGCCGATGCTGTAGAATAAGTCCGGGAAGCCATGCAGTGGAAGGAGCCTGAAATATCTCCGGTGATACCGGTGGAATGAGAGAGAAAAGAGAAAAGAGAAGAGAGAAAAGAGAAAAGAGAAGAGAGAAGAGAGAAGAGAGAAAAGAGAAAAGAGAAAAGAGAAGAGAGAAGAGAGAAGAGAGAAAAGAGAAGAGAGAAGAGAGAAAAGGGAAGCCCGTGGGCTTCCCTTTTTTGGTAAAATAACTGCTTAACCTTTTGTTCCCTGATGCTATTCTGCATCTTTGTATTCGTCGATGATATCCTTAACGCCATCGGGAGATACCCGGCCGTAGGTTTTATCACCCACCATTACGACAGGGGCAAGGCCACATGCGCCCACACATCGCAGGCAGTTTATAGAAAACTTTCCATCTTCTGTGGTCACGCCCACTTCCACGTTTAGCTGGCGTTTAAATTCGTCCAGCACTGTTTCAGCCCCACGCACATAACACGCGGTACCGGTACAGATGGAGATGGGGTAACGACCCATGGGGGTCATGGTAAAAAAGGAGTAAAAGGTGACTACTCCAAATACTTTGGCAGCAGAAACATTCATTTCTTCGCCCACGATCTCCTGCACTTCGGCAGGGAGGTATCCAAAAAACTCCTGAGTGGCATGAAGCACATTGATTAGCTCTTCAGGTTCGTTGTGGTGCTCTTTGGCAATCGCTTTTATTTTGTCCACATCCTTCTGATGCAGTTCTACTTTTACACTTGACATGGCAAATTGGTTTTAAAGTTAAAACAGAATTACTTTTTTATCCACCGCTTTTTACGGTCGAAATAATGGGTATGCAGCAGCTCATGGGATCGTTCTCCGCATGGTTCGCCCAGATATTCTTTATATAGGGTTTGAATAAAGGGGTTTTCATGTGACTTCCGTATGGCTTTGCCGGCATCTTCCTTGTAGAGCGCTTTTTGTCTGTCTATAAGGATCTGTGAGTTGCCGTGATGCAGGGGTTGTCCTCCACCGCCGATGCATCCACCGGGACAGGCCATGATCTCTATGGCGTGGAACTGTGATTTTCCCTTTTTGATGTCTTCCAGGAGCTGGCGTGCATGGCCCAGGCCATGGGCGATGCCGATGCGTACCTGGGTGCCGTCCATATCCACGGTGGCTTCTCTTATTCCTTCCATGCCGCGCAATTGCTTAAAGTCAACCTTATCCAGCTTCTTGCCCGTATGTAGCTCATAAGCGGTGCGGGTGGCTGCTTCAATAACCCCTCCGGTGGTGCCAAAGATTACAGAGGCACCGGTAGACTCGCCCAGGGGCTGGTCAAAGTCCTGGTCATCCAAAGTGTGGAAGTCGATATTGGCTTGCTTGATCAGGTGTGCCAGCTCACGGGTGGTGATGGAGTAGTTCACATCCGGGTCACCATTAACGGAAAATTCCTTGCGCGACCGTTCGTATTTTTTAGCTACACAGGGCATCACAGAAACAACCACCATGTCTTCCCGCTTCACTTTTATCTTTTCGGCGAAGTAGTTTTTGGCAATTGCGCCAAACATCTGCTGTGGAGAGCGAGCGGTAGAGGGGATGTCTTTCATTTCGGGGAAGTGGTGCTCAAAGAAGCTTACCCACCCCGGGCAACAGGAAGTGAGTATGGGCAACTTAACGTCTTTATCGCCCTTGAGGTGCTTCCCAAGCCGGTCCAGCAGCTCTGTGCCTTCTTCCATAATGGTGAGGTCGGCGGCAAAGTCGGTGTCGAAGACGTAGTCAAAGCCCAACTCCCGTAAGGCACTGGTCATTTTTCCGGTTACCAGCGTCCCGGCTTTCATGCCAAACTCTTCGCCTAAAGCAGCCCTTACTGCAGGAGCAGTCTGAACTACTACGGTCTTTCTGGGGTCGGCAAGGGCTCCCAGTACCGAATTGGTCTGGTCTACTTCGGTCAAAGCCCCGGTGGGACAAACGGCTACGCATTGCCCGCAATAGGTGCAGGGCGAGTGCTCCAGGTTTTGCTCAAACGCCGGTGCTACAACCGCTTCAAAACCACGGTAAATGCCCGATAATGCACCCACTGTCTGGATATCGTTGCACATGGTCTCGCAACGCCGGCAGTTGATGCACTTGTCAATCTCACGGATAATCGCCGGAGAGGTGTCCTCACGGTAGGTGGACTGCTCTCCCTGATATGGAATCTCCCTGATACCTAAATCCTGAGCCATCTTCTGAAGATCACAGGTGCCGCTCTTGGCACAAATAAGACAGTCAAAAGGATGGTCGGAGAGGATTAACTCCATAACGGTCTTCCGTGCATTGAGAACCCGTGGAGTATTGGTGCGGATCTCCATGCCATCGGTACACTTGGTTACACAGGACGGAGGCAGGTTTCTGGCTCCCTCTACTTCAACAATGCACATGCGGCAACCGCCGGGATTGTGCTCAATTCCCATGTCCTTCAGGTTCATATAACAGAGGACGGGGATATGGATGTTTAACTCTTTTGCAGCCTTGTAGATAGTGGTTCCCTGCTCTACCTCAATGGGCTTTTTGTTTATTGTGACTTTAATCTTTTCTTGCATAGTACTGATCCTCTTTTCTTTAAATGATAGTAACCGCATTGAACTTACATACTTCCATACAGTTTCCGCACTTGATACATAGATCTTGCTTGATCTCATGCACCTGTTTTTTCTCACCGGTAATGCAGTTAACCGGGCACTTCCGGGCACATGCGGTACACCCCACGCAGTTTTCTGCGATGATGTGATAACTCATCAGGCTTTTACAGCTTCCGGCTGCACACTTTTTGTCGGTAACGTGCTGTTCATATTCTTCATAGAAGTTATCCATGGTGGACATCACCGGGTTGGGGGATGTCTGTCCCAGTCCGCACAGGGAGGCTTCTTTGATCACTGTGCTTAGGTTGCGCAGCTTGTCCAGGTCTTCCTTTTTTCCCTTTCCATCGGTAATGCGTTCCAGGATCTCATATAGTCGTTTGTTTCCGATGCGACATGGGCTGCACTTTCCACAGCTTTCTTCTACGGTAAAGTCCAGGTAGAACTTGGACACGGAAACCATACAGTCGTCTTCATCCATTACGATCATACCCCCTGAGCCCATCATGGAGCCCACTTTGATCAGGTTGTCATAGTCGATGGGCGTGTCCAGGTGCTTATGGGTGAGGCAGCCACCGGAGGGGCCGCCGGTTTGGACGGCTTTAAATTTCTTGCCATCCTTGATGCCTCCACCGATCTCAAAGATCACTTCCCTGAGGGTGGTGCCCATGGGTACTTCAATTAGTCCCACATTGTTTACCTTGCCTGCCAAAGCAAATACTTTGGTTCCTTTGGAGTTTTTACTGCCAATGGAAGCAAACCAGGAAGCGCCTTTATTAATGATAACCGGGATATTGGCGTAGGTTTCCACGTTGTTAACGTTGGTGGGTTTTCCCCGGTATCCCGACTCAGCAGGGAAGGGGGGCTTCACGGTGGGCTCACCACGCTCGCCTTCCATAGATTGGATCAGGGCCGTTTCTTCTCCGCAAACAAAGGCTCCGGCACCATAACGTATTTGAATATCAAAGTCAAAGCCACTTCCCAAAATGTCTTTACCCAATAGTCCATACTCCCGGGCTTGATTGAGGGCGATCTTCAGCCTTTTGATAGCTAAAGGGTATTCAGCCCTTATATAGACCAATCCTTCATTGGCATGGATGGCATATCCGTTAATGATCATGGCTTCAATCACCGTATGGGGGTCGCCTTCCAGGATGGACCGGTCCATAAATGCACCGGGGTCTCCTTCGTCGGCATTGCAAACCACATATTTTTCGTCTGACGGGTTATTTTTGGCGAACTGCCATTTGAGCCCGGCGGGGAATCCGCCGCCACCCCGGCCACGCAGGCCCGACTCTTTCATAATATCAATGGTCTTTTGTGGGCCCAGCTCACCCAATACCGTGCCCAGGGCCTGGTATCCTTCCCGGGCAATGTAGTCGTCGATAGACTCAGGGTCTACAATACCACAATTGCGCAGCGCAATACGGATCTGCTTTTTGTAAAAGTCCATATGCACCGAATCACTGATGCGTTCTTTGGTGTGGGGGTGCTTATATAATAGCTTCTCTACTTTACGCCCCTTGATAACGTGCTCTTTGACGATCTGTTCTGCGTCTTCCGGTTGCACTTCCACGTAAAAGGTGTTGTCGGGTAACACCTTAACAATGGGTCCCTTTTCGCAAAAGCCAAAACAGCCGGTGGTAATCACCTGCACCTCGCCGGAAAGATCATTTGCTTCCAGCTCTTCGCTTAATGCTTTAACTAAATCCCCTTTGGCCGAGGCGTAACAGCCTGTCCCGCCACATACCATCAGGTTCATCTTATGTTTTGCCATACTGATTATCCTTTTGAATTATTATTTTTTCTCTTCAATGGTTTTATGGGTAACAGGAATGATCCCGTCTACCAACTGGCCCAGCTTTACATGCTTTTCCAGTATTTCATCTGCCTTCTTTTTGTCCACATTGCCATAGGTTAGAGGCTCTTCACCGGGAAGGGTTACCTCGATGGTGGGCTCAGAGTGACAATAACCCATGCAGCCGGCCTGGGTAACTACCACATCCAAATTGCGCTTTTCTGACTCTTCCATCAGATAGTCCATTACCTCTTTGGATCCGGAAGCAATGCCGCATGTGGCCATCGCTACCCTGATCTGTGTGTGAGCATCCGGGTTTTCTCCCTTTTCACGAAGCTCAATCTGCTTGCGAAGACCCGCCTGCATCTTCTTTAGGTCTTCCAATGATTTGATCTTTGTCATACTATATTCCTCCCTTATATTGCTTAAAAATTTAATTACCAGTATTATATCAATTCTTCACGGGGAATATCCCCCTTTCCGGGTGCAAAAATAATACCTTGTTCCCATATAAACAAACTTATTTGTTAAAAAAATAACATTGTTAAAGAAATAACAATAATTTATAGTGATTCTAAATAGTGGAAGACGAAAAACCCGCAGGGAACCCGGGAAAACTTGCATAAAATATGATGCTTAACGGCCAAATGCTATACATTGAGCAAGCCGATGTTATCTAAGAACACAATGGCAATGGCCAGGGGAGCAATAAACTTTACGATAAAATAGTATATCTGGAACAAAGGGGCCTTTAGGGCTCCGTTGTTGGATATTTCCTGTTTAACCACTTGGCTTTTTAAGGTCCATCCGGTAAAGATAACGATAAGGAGCCCGCCCAGGGGGAGCAGTATATTGGCCGATAATGAGTCCATCATATCAAATACGGTCATTTCCATGAGGGTCCATTCTTTCCCCATTCCCCAGGATATGGTGCATAGCAGTCCTAAAAGGGTGATGGCGCCTGTGGCCAGCAAGGTGGCTTTATGGCGGCTCAGGTTCAGTTCCTCCGACATATAGGCCACTACCACTTCCAGCACGGAGATGGAGGAGGTGAGGGCGGCCACGGTAAGCAATATAAAGAATAGTATGCCAAAGAAGTACCCTCCCGGCATCTGTCCAAATATATTGGGCAGGGTAACAAACACCAGTCCGGGCCCTGATCCGGGTTCTATGCCAAAGGCAAAAACGGCGGGAAAGATGGCCACTCCGGCCAGGATAGCTATAATTGCATCGGCAAAGGATATCTGAAAGGCGGAGGTGCCCAGGTTTTCGCTTTTCCGGATATAGGACCCATAGGTTATCAATGCTCCCATTCCCACGCTGAGGGAGAAAAAGGCTTGCCCCAGTGCTTGCAGGATGCTGTTTCCCGTCAGTTGGGAAAAATCGGGATAGAACAGAAAGTGCAGGCCTTCCATGGCGCCCGGAAGGGTCACCGACCGGATGCCCAAAATGATGATTATAAACAGCAACAGGGGCATGAGTAGCTTGGTATATCGTTCGATGCCTTTTTTTACTCCGGCCCAGACTATCCATCCGGTAAGGAACATAAACAAAATTTGCCAGAAAACCGGCCTCCAGCTATGGGCGATAAACTGCTCAAACATCTGGTTCACTTGTGACGGATCTTTTTCCTGAAAGCGGTTGAGCAGGGAACTCACCACATATTCCATGGTCCATCCGGCCACGGTACTATAAAAGGAAAGGATCACAAAGGCGGCCACAATGCCCATGGAGCCAACAAGAAACCAGGGCGTGCCCGGAGCCAGCTTCTTAAAGCTGCCCAAAGCATTCCGCTGGGCGGAGCGGCCGATAACAAACTCTGACAGCATGACTGAAACGCCGATCAAAGCAATAAATGCCAAATAGATCAACAAAAAGGCACCCCCACCGTTTTCTCCAGCTACATAGGGGAAACGCCATATATTACCCAACCCTACAGCAGAACCGGCAACTGCAGCGATAACCCCAAACTTGCTGCTAAAATGATCCCTCTTTGGTATAGTATTGCTCATAATGGTTATTTTGAATTTAGCTGTGCAAAAATGAAAAAAATCCATCAACTATACAATATAAAAATGAGGAAAAAAATGAGGAATCATCCTCATAAAAGTGATGAATTATCCTCATAAAAGTGAGGAATCATCCTCATAAAAGTGAGGAATCATCCTTCGGGGGGAGGTATTTTGGTGGTTTTCCGTTTTGGTGCTCACCTGTTGTGGGGTGCAGACAGCAGCTCATGCCCCAGTCGGCAGTACAGACAGGCTTTTTTTATGCAGTAGGTTTCTCTCAGTTGCAGCAGCGCCTGGGAGTGTAAGGCATGGTGGCACGGGAAGTGCCGTTGGGTGTAGTTTTTTACGATGCTGTTTTTCTCTCCCGGAAGCTGCATCAGCCAGTCCAGCGCTTTATCCTGATAGCGGGCTTGCTGGTGGTGCTTCCCATACACAAAGAGCAGGGGGACCACCGTATTAATAAGGATAAGATCGATGGCACTGCTGCCCAGTTTTTTCTCCCTCACTGAGCGCAGTTGGGCTTTATTGAAATGGTAGTGGTTATCCCAGTATGGCGAGGCTTTCACATCAAACAGACTTCTAATATGACCGGTGGATGGAGATTCCAGAATGGGGCTCATGAGCCGGGGCATGCGGTGGAGCAGGGTAGCCATCTGCGCCAGCCTCAGGGTGGGAAAGTTGGCCGGACGAAGGCGCATAAACTTCCAGATATGCTCCGGCATGGGGGTTAGCTTATGCTTTATGCCAATGCCCTGATAAAATAGCCTGAGGGAATGAAAGTATGTGCCGGTGCGCTCCTGTTGTAAAAATCCTGCCTGACCCATCAATACGGCCTCAATATGCTTTCGGGTAAAGCAATTGCGGCGGATCACATTCAAGGACAACTGCTTGCCCAAAATCTCAAAGGGGGTGGCGTTTACTTTAAAGCCAAAATTCCGGCACAGCATGCGAAAGCATACCTGCTCCCAGTCGTAACGGGTCTCTTCCAATAACCCATATATTCGTTGTGCCCGCAACTCCAGTCGCTCCACTGCCAACCGCTCCAGCCAACTGTACATAACCACCGCACGGATGCGCGAAGCCATCTCCTCACAGGCAATCCAACTCCTGCTGTTCATAAATGCCCGGTAACGATGCTCTAGCCATTTGTGATAACGATTACCCACGCACAAAGTGGGAATGCGCTCACCATCCGGACGGTAAACGGGCCGGTCATCTTCCATAACCACATGTAAAATAACATTGTGATAGGAAGGATCATGATGATGACCATGGTGATACCAACCCGAAGAACGGATATGTAACTCTACGTTGCCAGCCCACATAGCCCTGCCAATGCGAATACGGGCATTGGAAAAATCAGGCCCCGAATCATGATTCAACTGCCCAGGATCAATAATGGATACCGAATCCCCGCACCGGGTTATCAAAGGTTCCTTAAATAGCTTGTTTTGCCATAAATAACTTAAAAGATCTTCCTGCATATCCTCGCTTCTTTTTAATGTATGACTCTTAATGTATGAATCCGCTGAAAATCAGCCATCCTTTAGGGATGGGGCAAGGCTGAGTTTCAGCGGGGGTGAAAACTTTGTGCTTTTTAACCAAACCTATTATAAAGATAAGAAAATCTATAAATACCAAAAACAAGAAAATGCATTTTTTGCCATATCTGAGGTAAGGGAAAGGGGGTGATTATATAATGTTGATAATTAGTTTATCCTGCTAAATAAAAGTGTGGTTCAGCAAAAAGAATTGTGAGCGGGTAGTTAAATGCGAGAATATTTATAAAAAAAAACTTGTAACGGGCTCCAATTAGTATTATATTTGCATTCTTAATGGGGTTCATTTTGGTAAAGGTCATTTTTTGATGAAAATGCTGGAAGACAAGTTGCTTAGTATAGAACTCAAGGTACGAAGCTTAATAACTGCCCGGAACGATCTGGAGAAAGAGCTGGAGGCATTGCGGGCGGAGCGTCGAAAGATGGAGGCTTTAATGGACGTTAAGGACAAGGAACTGGAGAAGTACAAACAGTTAAATCAATTTAAACATATAGCTACCTCCTTATCAGATAGGGAGAAAAGGCAAACGAAGCAAAAAATTAATGCATTAGTGGGGGAGATCGATCGATGTATCGCGTTGCTGAATGATTAAAGGCATTAGAAAGGATGAGAGAGTTAACGATAAATATAATAGTTGCCGACAGGAGTTACCGCCTGACCATAGACAGGGAGGAGGAGGAGATGGTGCGCAAAGCTGCAGAGACCATCAACAACAAGCTTAAGGGTTTTGCCCGGAACTATTCGTTCAAGGACAAGCAGGACCTGTTAGCCATGATTGCGTTGCAATATACTACGGAAGCTTTGCAGCTGAAGGAGCAGCATGATTTTGTGGCACACAAGATTGAGCAGCGTTTATCGTCTCTGGACAATTTATTGTCTGATCATCAGTAAGTGATATATCCACGTTCTTTACATAGCTTTACGATCTGCCCGCATCCATTCAATCTGTGTTTGAGAAACTCAACAGATTCTTTATTAGGGTTAAGCTTAGTGGTTCGTAGAACAGGCCTCAACCTTCGGGTGCCGGTTAACCCCGGCCAGTGGACGTTCGAAAAACCCGGCAGCCCTACACATGTTTTTTGGGGTTTCACCCAAACAATTGAATGATGCGGGTTTTTTTATTCTCCCGGAGGTAGTGAAATAATAAAGGAAGAAACATGGAAATATTATGGTACATGATTGTCGCTGTGGGCGGCATAGGTCTGGGAGTTTTTCTGGCCTCAGTGGTAATGCGTAAGGCTATTATCAAAAAGAATAGCCAGATGGTGGAAGAAGCCAAGTCGGAAGCGGAGGTGATCAAAAAGGAGAAAATCCTTCAGGCTAAGGAGAAGTTTATTCACTTAAAGTCTGAGCATGAAAAGTTTATAAATGAACGCAACCAAAAAATCCAAGCTGCTGAGTCCAGGTTAAAGCAAAAGGAGGACCAGTTTAAGAATCGTCAGGATGAGCTGGTCCAGAGCCAACAGGAGGCACGGCAAATCCGGGAGAACCTTTCATCCCAGTTGGAAGTAGTGGAGCGCAAGCAATCGGAGCTGGATAAGATGCATGCCCGCCAGGTGGAACAACTGGAAGCTATTTCCGGATATTCAGCACAGGATGCCAAGCAGGAATTGGTAGAGTCTCTAAAGGGAGAAGCCCACAGTGAGGCCATGGCCCATATAAACGATATTATTGAAGAGGCTAAGGACAATGCCAATACGCAAGCCAGAAAGGTGGTTATAAACACCATTCAGCGGACAGCCACGGAGCATGCGGTGGATAATTCGGTCTCTGTGTTTAATATTGAAAGTGATGAGATCAAAGGGCGCATAATTGGGCGCGAGGGACGGAACATCCGGGCCCTGGAAGCAGCTACCGGCGTTGAATTTGTGGTGGATGACACCCCGGAGGCCATTATTATTTCCGGCTTTGACCCGGTGAGAAGGGAAGTGGCTCGCTTGTCGTTGCATAAACTGGTTACCGATGGCCGTATTCATCCGGCAAGGATCGAAGAGGTGGTGGCCAAGACTCAAAAGCAAATCGAACAGGAAATCGTGGAAGTGGGGAAGAAAACCTGTATAGACCTGGGTATTCACGGCCTCAACCAGGAGCTGGTACGCCTGATCGGAAAGATGAAGTACCGCTCTTCCTACGGTCAAAACCTGTTGCAACACTCCCGAGAGGTGGCTAACTTGTCGGCTACCATGGCGGCGGAGCTGGGCCTCAATTCCAAGCTGGCCAAAAGGGCCGGACTGCTTCATGACATTGGAAAGGTGCCGGATAATGAACCCGATGTGCCTCACGCAATCCTGGGAGGAAAACTGGCTGAAAAGTTTAATGAAAAACCCGACGTGGTTAATGCCATCGCTTCCCACCACGAAGAAGCGGAAATGAAAACACTGCTCGCACCTATCGTGCAAGCCTGTGATGCCATCTCCGGAGCACGACCCGGAGCACGAAGGGAGGTGGTGGAAGCCTATATTAACCGCCTTAAAGAACTGGAAGAAATGGCTGCCAGACACCCCGGCGTTATTAAAACCTATGCCATCCAGGCCGGAAGAGAACTGAGGGTCATCGTGGGGGCAGACAAAATGAGCGACCAGGAGGCTTCTAAACTGTCTTATGAAATCTCACAGAAAATCCAAACAGAGATGACTTACCCCGGACAAATCAAGGTGACCGTCATTAGAGAACACCGTGCCATCGCTTATGCTAAATAGTTAATGAAAACTATATACGTTAAAGGGTTATGAACCATATCTATGAATACCACAGACCAGCCATTACAGTGGATGCCATGGTTTTTAGAAAACGTGGAGAAAACTTGCAGATACTGCTTATCAAACGAAAAAATGAACCCTTCAGGGATATGTGGGCATTGCCCGGCGGGTTTTTGGATATGGATGAAACCCTGGAAGAAGCGGTGCAGCGTGAATTGAAGGAGGAAACAGGAATGGAAGGGATTACTTTGAAGCAATTTAAAGCCTTTTCTGCCATAGACCGCGACCCACGGGGGCACACCATCAGTGTGGTATTTTATGGACATGCCGGAAGTGACCAAAAACAGAAGCCCAAAGGAGCCGATGATGCCCAAATGGCCTGCTGGCACCATATGAACCAATTGCCCAAACTGGCGTTTGACCACCAGGAGGTGCTGCGTAAAGCGCTGGAATCACTGAACCTGTAATTATATACCCCCCCAGGCGGTTATAGCTGCCCCCAGACTTTTATGTTTTTATTATAGATACCCCCAGACTTTTATGTACTATTATTAAAGGTACCCCAGGCCTTTCTGTTTTTGTTATGAGTCCGGTCTAAAAAGGTTACTTTTGATTTTCAGCGTCTTTTTGCCCCGGACCCTAAAGGGTGAAGCCGCTGAAAATCAGCCACCCTTTAGGGATGGGGCAAAGCTGATTTTCAGCGGATGTGAAAAATGTGTGTTTTTAGACCGGACTCTTTTAGTATTAGGTACCCCAGGCCTTCCTGTACTTTTGTTATAGGTACCCAGACCTTTCTGTTTTTATTATAGGTACTCCAGTCCTTCCTGTTTTTTTCCTGTAAATGGAGCGACGGCCCGTTCATAGATACCATGTATGTAGGCAATGGCCATGCCGTAATTGGTTACCGCCACGCCTGCCTCAATGGCTTGTTTTATCCGTCCGCTCACCTGTTTTTTGGTTAGCACACATCCCCCGCACTGGATCACCAGTGAATAGTCGGTGATGGGGCGGGGGAGTTCGCTCAGGCCCGACACTACATCATAATGCAACTGCTTTCCCGAAAAATTATTTACCCACCGGGGGATCTTTACGCGGCCAATGTCATCACACGCCACATGATGGGTGCATGACTCCAGGATCAGTATGCGGTCGTTGTTGTTTAGCCCTGATAACTGGGGTGTGCCTTGCAGGTAACTCTGAAAGTCTCCTTTGTGGCGGGCCAGCATTATACTGAAGCTGGTCAGCGGAATATGGGGCGGGATGGAGGCATCGGCCTTGGGAAAGACCTGGCTGTCTGTGACCACTAATGCCGGCTCGGGGCTTAATGTGTTCATTAGCATATCCAATTCCCGCTCTTTTACCACCACGGCAATGGCGTCGTTATCCAAAATATCCCTGATTGCCTGTACCTGGGGTAGGATCATTCGCCCCTGGGGAGCTTCGGTATCGATGGGGGTGACCAGCAATACCAGATCGCCGTACTGCAGCAAATCGCCTAACAGGCTTTGTGCCTCATAGGCCGACCGGGGCATATGATCACGTAAGGCCTTGATCAGTGGCTCCCGGCCCCATCCGGTGGTGGCCGAAAAAGAAATAACCGGCTTGCCGTAGCGAAGCTCCAGCTTTTGGGTATAGCCCCCCTTTGGGGGCTGTAGGTCGCTTTTATTGTGTATAATGATGAAAGGAACATGGAAGCTCTCAAGGTCAGAAGCTAACTGCTCCTCCTCCTGGTCAAAAGCGTTGCCATTTACCACCAGCAGCGCCAGGTCGATCTGCTTCATAATGGCTTTGGATCGGCTGATCCGTTTTTTTCCCAATGCTCCCGTATCATCTATGCCGGCGGTATCCACCAATACCACCGGGCCAATGCCTGTGATCTCCATAGTCTTCTTTACCGGGTCTGTGGTGGTTCCCGCCTGGTCGGAGACAATGGCGATCTCCTGACCGGCCAATGCATTGATCATTGAACTCTTCCCAAAGTTGCGGCGGCCAAAAATGCCAATATGCGGCTTACTCTCTTTTCCCCTGGACATATTCTATCGGCTTTCTTTTTCCCAATGCTTCAGCAGGTCATCTATGGTAAACCCTGCCTTTAGCAAATTATGGGGTTGAACAATTTCTTTTAATCTTTCTTCACTTATAATTGCCAGCGCTCTGTTTGCCTGAAAGATATCCATTTGGTTGCGGGTCATGTGTCTGGCAATTTTTTCTGTTTCGTGATATCCCAGCCACGGAATAAGGGCGGTGGTAATGGCAGGGCTGGCATATAGCCTTTTTCGGGCCGCTTCATCACGGACCAAAATCCCTTTGATCAGGTTATCCTTAAGGGTATTATCGGCAGATATCAGTAGCTGAAGGCTATCCAGCAAGGTATGGCCTAACAGTGGGATGTAGGGGTTAAGGTCCAGGCAGCCCTGTCCGGCCAGATTGCTGATAAGCATATCATTGGAGTACACCTTATGGGCTATGCTGATGACGTATTCGGCAATTACCGGGTTGTTTTTTCCCGGCATTGCCGAGCTACCCGTTTGCTTTACAGGGATCTCCAGCTCTTTGGTGCCTGCCAGGTCTGAGCTGATCATGCGCAAGTCGGCCGCCATTTTTTCCAGATTAACCGCATGAGCCTTTAGGGTGGCATGGACTTCCACGAACACATCCAGGTTGCTGGTGGTGTCGGTAAGGTTATCACTGCGGGAAAAAGGATGGCCGGTGAGTTGACGCAACTCTTTGACCACCTCCATTAAAAAAAAGCGGGGCACGGTGATGCCCGTACCTATGGCATTGCCCCCCAGGTTAACCACCTTTATGCGTTCAAAACACCTGGATATCCGCCACCAGTCGCGGGATAAAGCTTCATTATAATTGGCAAACAGCTTTCCAAAAGAGGTGGGTACAGCCGCCTGCATCTGGGTATAGCCGGTTTTAACATGATTGCTGTTGGTTCGCTCCAGGGCCTCCAACTCAATACGTAGCTGGTTTACCGATCCCTCCAGCTCCTCCAGCATACGGGCCAACGCAACCCTTAACGCCGTGGGAACAACGTCATTGGTGCTCTGAAAAATGTTGGCATGCTCTAGGGGATCCAGGGAATGGTACGATCCCGGCTGCTTACCCAAAAGGCCCAATCCCACATTGGCAATGATTTCATTTATGTTCATGTTTATGCTGGTGCCTGCACCCCCTGATATGGCGGGCACGATAAAATGGTCAAAGTGCTTCCCCTCTGACACATCGATGGCAGCAGCCATAAGAGCATCCAACTGCTTCTCCTCCATGAGCCTCAAAGGAAGCTTCTTATCCGCATATCGGGTGGACAGGGCCGCATAAAATCGCTTGCAGGTTTGGTAACATGCCAGCTTTGTGATGCCAAGGGCTTGATACCATGGCAAATAAAAAGGGGAGACCGCGGGAAAATTCTCCCGGGCCCGAAAAGAATGAATACCGTATAAGGCCTTTTCAGGCAGGCTGCAAGCTCCCAAATGGTCTTTCTCTGTTCGCATATCGTCGCTTTATGCAGCCAAAAATACAGGAATTTTTTCTTCCGGAAGCTGTCCAGCCTATTTATCTTCCAATCCCCTTTTTTCCTGGAGCTCCATCTTATTTACTACCCAAGTCAGCTTTTTGGTTTTCTCTTTTAACTCTTTGTCATAGTCCAATAGCTTGTTATCTATGGGCTCTAGCTTGCTGTTCAGGCGCTCCAGCTCTTCCTGTGTGTGGCTTTTAAGGCTATTTTGAAAGCCCTTTTCCAGTGATTCGTGCTCTTTGGCCGCCTGTCGTATCTGATCATCCACTTTTCTTGAAATGGTACCCAGATCGGTTTGTACCTGTTTTACGGTATTACGCACTGAGTCAATGGCTGTATCCATTTCGCCTTCCAGCTTACTGATCTCAGCCTTTCGCTCTTCATGCCTTTTCCGAATGGTTTTACGAATCAATAGAAAAGCAATAAGGATCAACAATAAGGCAATGGCCAAACCGGGATACTGTATGCTTTCCATAAGGCGCTGCTGATAGCTCAACGCACCATAGTTGGACTCCAAAGCCTCATTGGTCTCTTCCAAAGAGGCTGTTAACGCCTGCACTTGCTCACGCTCGTGAAGTAGGGCTTCCTCCAGGGCTACAATAGCGGCACCCTGGTCATATAAAGCCTCCTCATATTCCTCCTGGTCAGCCCGATGCTCGATCCTCAGGCTACTGAGCTCATTTTGTAAATTCCTGTTTGCCCTTTCTAAAGTGGCTGACTGTGATTCTACAGCCGATAAACGCGACTCCAGATCCTGAGCAGGAAGAACAAACCAAATAAGCATCATGGAAATAGTAAATAAACTCTTCATAAGCATTAGATTTTAAAGGGTTATAAAAATAAAATACACTGCATACATAAAAGGGCCCAAATATACGTAATCTAATCTAAAAAAGCAAGAAAAATATTTTTCAAACCATTTTTCAGTGCGGTCTAAAAACACACTTTTTTCACATCCGCTGAAAATCAGCTTTGCCCCATCCCTAAAGGGTAGCTGATTTTCAGCGGATTCACCCTTTAGGCCCGGGGCAAAAAGTCGCTGAAAATCAAAAGTAACCTTTTTAGACCGAAACCATTATTTCCTGCTGATATATGAAATAAGCGCTGAAAAACAGATGTTACGTGGGGTAATTGACGATGGTTTCCTGTGGGTTAAAACGATGGCTTCCTGCGGGTGAAAACGATGGTTTCCTGTGGGTTAAAACGATGGTTTCCTGCGGGTGAAAACGATGGTTTTCTGTGGGTTAAAACGATGGTTTCCTGCAGGGAAAAACGATGGTTTCCTGCAGGGAAAAACGATGGTTTTCTGCGGATAAAAACGATGGTTTTCTGTTGGTAAAAACGATGGTTTTCTGCGGGGAAAAATTTTGGCGTTTTAGACACAGTTTTTACTTTACATGCAAGCATTTTATTTGTACATTAGCAAAAAGTTTTAACTATGGCCACAAGAGATTTTTATGTCGCTTTGGGGAATTTATTTTTCTCTGTATATCAGGGTGATTCCTTACGTGAGTTTATGGATCAGCAGCCTTTTTTCGACCAGATAAAAAGTGTATTGATCCCGCTGGAGAAGGAGGAAGATGAGTTTGGCACGAATAAAAGCTTCTATTGTATATTCGAAATGGAGCGACTAATAGATGAGAAAGTAAATCCCTGTATAGCATTTCAGACTTTTGAGGAATATTATAAAGACCATCAGGGGGCTTTTCCTTCGCAATATGTTGAAAAGGTTGATGATCTTATGGGCCGGTTGGCATCCATGCAGCCTGAAGGCAAAGCGGACAGCTATTTTAAAAAGTACCGGGCCTTAAAAAAAGGCTACCGGAATAAACAGAATAGCCCTGTAAAATAATTATTTATGCCGGAGCGGCTTTTCGGCATTTTGGGTTTGACTTAAATAATCTGTTTCCATTATGCTGTGTATTCTTTCCACGGAGCATTGGCCGGCTTTTAATTTCGCTTGTGAGGAGTTTTTATTAAACAAGCTTGATGAGGACGTGTTCTTCGTTTACCGAAACCACCCGGCCGTGGTGGTAGGTAAGCATCAAAATGCTTTAGCTGAAGTGGATACCGACGCCTTACGGACTGAAGGGCTGGAGATATTCCGCCGAATATCGGGGGGTGGCGCCGTTTATCATGACCTGGGCAACGTGAACTTCTCCTTTATACACCATAGTTCCGCAAAAGCAACGGTGGACTTCCACCGATTTACCCAACCAATTCGCGACCTGCTGGCCAATAACGGAGTATATGCCGTGCCGGAAGGAAAGAATAACCTGTCCATTCATGGAAAAAAAATATCCGGAAATGCAGAACACTTATATAAAAATAAGGTGCTGCATCATGGCACGTTGTTGTTTTCCACAGACTTACAACGATTAAAGAAGGTCTTATCACCCCCCCCGGGGGTGTACCGGCACCATGGAATGCCTTCTGCACCCCGACAGGTGACCAATATCTCTGACCATATGCCACAAAAACTTTCCATCCGGGAGTTTGAACAGGAGCTTTTACAATTTGTGATAAGGAAATATAATGGGAACCATTATGCATTAAATGATACCTGTATCGCAGAGATCAGGGAGCTGGCTAACAGTAAATATGATGCCTATTCATGGAACTATGGCTACTCTCCGCCTTACCGCTTTAGCAAAGTGCTCACTGCCCCCGGCGGGGAAGTACTGGAAGTGATGCTTAATGTGAAAAACGGGAAAGTGACCAAAGCCCATGTGTTTGGCAATTTTACCCGCGGGAAAGACCTCAACACATTGGCTTCCAAGATTACAGGAATCCATCATGCAGAGCAGGAGTTTCGTAAAATACTTACCAGTAAAGAATTAAAAGAATATATGCCCGGGATTCCGCCGGAAACCTTCTTTCGGTGTGTAATGTAGCGGAATTGTGGATTATCTTCCCTTATTTTAGCAGCAAAAAAGCAGGGTATCAGTCATTTTATTTATAAACCAAAAAGATCACATTCTTTTTATGGATTGGCGGCATGTTCATGGTTTTCCATTGCTGTACCCGGTATACCATCATTTGCTCTTCACTACCAGTAAGTTCAATACCCAGAGCGATTTTAGTATTGCCTCCGCACACTTTTAACATTGATTTAAACAGTTGTACGTTACGATAGGGTGTTTCGATAAATATTTGAGTTTGGTCCAGGTTATACACATTTTTTTCCAGGTTACGGATCGCTTGTTCCCGTTGTCTTTGGTCTATAGGCAGGTATCCGTGGAAGGCAAATTTTTGGCCTGAGAATCCACTGGCAGCCAGTCCCAGCAATATGGATGATGGTCCGGTAAGGGGTTTTACTCTGATGTCCAGTTCATGCGCCTGATTAACCAAAAACGTTCCGGGGTCTGCAATACACGGCATGCCCGATTCGGAAAGCAATCCCAGGTTTTCCCCTTGGATCACACGCATTAACAGCTCCATGACCTCCTGTTCACCTGTGCGTTTATTCAACTCTGCAAACTCCAGCTGGTCCACGGTTTTTTGCAGTCCGCTTTTTAGTAAAAACCTTCTTGCAGTACGCACTTGTTCGGCGGCAAAAAGGTTGATGGTGTGCATACTGCGGATCACATCCTGTGGTATTACACTGTCAAGCGTGCTGTTTGACAGCAGCACCGGGAACAGATAAATACTTCCTTTACTCATTATTATGGCGCTTTTTTCTGTTATCCAAGTGGTTTAATATATGAGTCCAGTCTAAAAACACACATTTTTCACATCCGCTGAAAATCAGCTTTGCCCCATCCCTAAAGGGTGGCTGATTTTCAGCGGCTTCACCCTTTAGGGTCCGGGGCAAAAAGCCGC
>PWNQ01000026.1 GCA_003557725.1 Bacteroidales bacterium
ATAGTAAGTGCCGGTGGTGTCATAACTGCCTCCCTGCCAGATAAAAGGCGTTCCCTGACAGGTCTGCTCGTTGAAAGCGAACTCATAGACCGGGTTAATTTGCAAATGAAGTACATACACGCTGTCGCAGCCATGTACTGTGGTGAGGCTGTCGTAATAGGTGCCGGCAGTGAAGTAGCTGTTACCCCGCCATACATAAGGAGTGCCCTGGCAGGTGGCCTGGTTATCCACAAATTCATATACGGGATGGACCTGCAGGTTTAAGACATATACACTATCGCAACCATGCATGGTGGTGAGGCTATCGTAATAGGTGCCGGCGGCAGTGTAGTTGCTGCCCCGCCATACATAGGGAGTGCCCTGACAGGTGGCCTGGTTATCCACAAATTCATATACGGGATGGACCTGCAGGGTCAAGACATATACACTGTCGCAACCATGTACAGTGTTGAGACTGTCATAATAGGTGCCGGCAGTGGAGTAGCTGTTGCCCCGCCACACATAGGGTATCCCCTGGCAGGTGGCCTGGTTTTCCACCAGTTCAAAATGGGGTTCCACGGACAGGTGCAGCACATAGACGCTGTCGCAGCCAGAGGCGGTCTGGAGGCTGTCGTAATAGGTGCCGCTTTGGTGGTAAAAGTGGCCTCTCCATTCATAGGGTGTTCCCTGGCAAATATGGGTCTGGGTGGTCATCTCATGCGAGGGGTGGGCGGTGATAACCATTTTTGCCGTGCTATCCAGTCCGGTAAGGGTATCCGTGACGGTCAGGCTCACCACATACTGGCCCGGCCCGGCAAAGGAGTGGGTGGGAGAGGCCGCCTGGGAGGAGCTGCCATCGCCAAAGGCCCACAGGTAGGTGTCGGCATCCATGCTGGTACTGGTGAAGGATACCTGTGCAGCATCACAAAACTCCGTGATGCTGGCATCAAACTCCGCAATGGGCAAGGGCGCTTTGGTAAATGCCTCTGACACCACCACGCTCCAAAGCCCTGAAGTATCTTTTGCCCTGAAGTTAAAGGTGTAATCCCCTTTGTCCATCCGGGTCATGTCCACTTCCAACAACAGGTCCAGCGGGTTTACCGGTGCGGGCAGGGTCACATGTGTCGGGTTATGGAACTGGTCATCAAACCAGTACTCATATGCCACCACATCATTGGTGTCTGTTCCCGATGCCGGAACCCTGAAGAAGCTGCTGCTAAGGGCTGAGCTCCATAATCCGCTTTCGTCCTGAAAGCGTATATGGATGGTGTTGATGCCTTCATCCAGCGCATTAACGTCCAGGCTGGTGTGTATAATGGCTTGCTTTTGTGGGGTGAAGGCCTGGGTGACCGCATTATCCAGGTCATTTCCAAACCAGTACTGCATGGCCTGGATCCTGTTGGTGTCTGACAGGCCGGCACTGGTTTTAAAGAACACCTGTGATACGGTTGCGCTCCACAACTCCTGCTCGTCCATCACCTGGAGGCTGAGGATGTTGAGTCCCTCCACCAGGCTAGTGGCATCTATCTGGGCCAGAATGTTTACCTCTTGAGCCGGGGGCACAGAGACCGTGTTGGCCTGGGAGATATTGCTGTTAAACCAATACCGGTAGGCGGAGATTCGGTTGGTGGCCGACAGGGAGCCCCTGGTCTTGTAAAAGGTGGACGACAGGGGCGATGAGTAGCGGAGGCTGTCGTCATAAAACTGGATATGCAGCACATTTAACCCCGTTGGCAGTCCGTCTGTGCTGATATCCGCCTGCAGGCTGACTTGCGTGGCGGCGGGCAAAGACTGGCTCACCCGGGCATGGTAATCGTCGTTGAACCACCAGGTGTATCCGGCCATCTGACTTTGTCCGTACAAAGTGCCGGCGGCTATCAAGCCCATCAGAAATAGGATTAGCTTTTTCATGGATGCTTAACGGTCTTGTGCTCTGACTTTAAACTGTACGTTTAACCGGCCCTGGCCATCAGTGGCCGAAGGGATATTTTTCATCTGAATATGCGGATTTACCGGCACCGCCCCGGCCTTAAAAGGATTGTCACCGCCATAAATGCCGCAGTCCGTCCCGCTTAAACCAACCCCCTTTGCATCTGAAGTGTCGGTTAAACGGTAATCATAGGTGTAAGCGAAACTGGTGCCGCCAACATCTTCAAATAAAGGAAGAAAATCTACACTGAAAAGGCAATTGTAGCATGAACCCCCGGAACAGGAGCTCTGACCAAATATGTTGTTGTAAAAAACATTGTTGCTTGAGTAGTTTCCTAAGGTGGAGTAGGTGTTGCGGAAAATATTATTGCTGAAATCACAATTGTTTACATACAATAAAACTCTATTTAAAGAACTACTCCAGTTGCCTTGATACAAAAAGATATTGTTATTAAAGTAAGCATTGCTGTCAAAACTCCGGAGTCTTCCGGAGATAATGGAGGTCTCTACGGTGACGTTCTGGGTGTTGGCCCCCCATATTTCGCCCCGGATCCTGCAGTCTTTGATAAAGATATTGGCCGCACCGCAGTGGGTGAAGATGTTGGACTGGTAGGTTAAATAGATGCCTCTGACGCTGATCCGGCTGATATAAATATTTTGTACGTTACCGGTATGACAGCTATCACCCATAAAGATGTCTCCACTGAGGTAAAAGCCCTGGATGGAGCTGTTGTCTGCACCGGTTGTGAAGTAGATGTCCCCGATAAGCTGGGTCCTGCCGGTAGCCGTGGTGGAGTCGGGGTAATGACCGGCACCAATAATGTTTAGCCTTTTGGATATTTTCAGGTCTCCAATGCTGAAAGACCCGCCGGGAAGGTAGATGTAATCGCCGTCTACCGCGTGATGTAAGGCGGAGTCCAGGCTTCCGTAGGCACCGGGACTAACCGGGTTGTCTACTACAAAGACCGACTGGCCATAGGTGCAAAGGACGAACGAAAGAAGGACGACCGTAAGGATGGACTTAATGGTAAAAAAGGGTTTCATGTGTTTATGGTTTTTATGTTTTTATATATTTCATTTTTTTTAGTTAGTTGTATTTTTGCCAACACAGTCTGTCCCGAAGATTCGGGACGGCATTACAAAGCCATTTTCCCGGCGCGCGCCCCCGGCCCCTAAAGGGGAGGGCCACCGCACACTAACGCACCCCTTCGCCAACTCGCCAATTCGCCAAATTTCCGGATGAATTTTCGCTAATTTGCCGTCGTGGCGGTATTATTGCATATTGGGTTTTTAAGGGTTGATAAAAATTACTATTTTATTACTTTTATAATATATTGGTACATAATAATCTCCTAACCGGTCTGGGGCGCACTTATCAACTTCTCAATCCGGAAGACCTGTGTTTGGAACCGGGCGCAATATACAAAAAAATGAAAGGTGTGTCAATTTTTTTATGACTGACCCATTGACTGTTTTATAAAATTTACAGATAAGGGTTATTTTATATTTTATTTTACCCTTCGAGTTAAAAACACTCATTTTTGATTATCATATTACTCAAAATGGAGTAATAATATTAAATTATCATCTTTTATTTTTGAGGTTACTTTTGATTTTCAGCGGCTTTTTGCCCCGGGCCCTAAAGGGTGAATCCGCTGAAAATCAAATACCCTTTAGGGATGGGGTAAAGCTGATTTATAGCGGATGTGAAAAATGTGTGTTTTTAGAATGGTTTTTAGAAAAAAAACACCGCCCTGGTGCCGGTTTTATTTGGCGGGGGCGGTGTTTTGGGTAACATCCATTGGCTTGTTCGGTCTTTATGGATGAGGTATTATGCCGGATGCCGGTATGGGGCATCCGGTTTTATTAAGCATTTTCCAGTTCCACGGTAAAGTGTCTCATGATAGGTGCTTCGCGGGTAATTTTCAGTCCGCGGGTGATCTTATCCCTTCGGTCGTGCACATTTTTCAGTGCTGCGGCCACCACGTCCATGTGGTTATTAGTATATACCCGTCTGGGAATAGCCAGGCGTAGCAGTTCCAGGTCGGGGTATCGGTTTTTCCGTGTGTCCGGGTCCCGGTCGGCTAGTAGCGTTCCGATTTCTACGCCTCTGACGCCAGCTTCCAGGTACAGTTCCACGGCCAGTTTTTGGGCCACATACTGTTCTTTAGGCAGGTTGGGCAAAAAGCGTTTGGCATCCACAAAGATGGCATGTCCGCCGTAGGGTTTTTGCACAGGGATGCCATATTCTGTGAGTTTTTCACCCAGGTAGGCTACCTGCCGGATACGGCTGTCCAGGTACTCGTAGGTGGTGCTCTCCCGCAATCCCACGGCCAGGGCGTTCATATCGCGGCCCGACATGCCACCGTAAGTGACAAACCCTTCAAACATAATATTGTATACGCTGGCATCGCGGAACCATTGCTCGCTGCGCATGGCAATAAAGCCACCCATGTTCACAATGCCATCCTTCTTGGCACTCATGGTCATAGCATCGGCATAAGTAAACATCTCTTTTACGATCTCCTTGATCGAATGGTCTTTATATGCCTCTTCCCGGTTTTTGATAAAATAGGCATTTTCGGCAAATCGGGCCGAGTCGAACACCACCGGAATATCATAATGCTCTGCCAGAGCCTTTACCTCTTTAAGGTTTTGCATAGATACCGGTTGCCCTCCCGAGCTGTTACAGGTGACGGTCACAATAATGCAAGGGATATTTTCTTTGGGATGGGCCTTGAGCACTTTTTCCAGCTTGTTCAGGTCCAGGTTGCCCTTGAATGGATGGATCAACTGGGTGTCAAAGGCTTCATCAATGGTACAGTCCACGGCTTTGGCCTTACGAAACTCTATATGCCCCTTGGTGGTGTCGAAATGGGTGTTGCCCGGCACCACATCACCGGCCTTCATAAGGGCGGAAAATAATACGTTCTCCGCCGCACGGCCCTGGTGGGTAGGTAAATAGTACGGGAAGCCCAAAAGCTCCTCTATGGCGTCCTTCATCTTGTAATAGGAGGATGCCCCGGCATAACTCTCGTCGCCCAACATCATCTCCGACCACTGATGGTCACTCATGGCACCGGTGCCCGAATCGGTGAGCAAGTCAATAAAGACCTGCTCGCTCTTTAAGTTGAACAAATTGTAACGGGCATCCATAACCCATTGCTCGCGCTCGGAACGGGTGCTCTTGCGGATGGTCTCTACCATCTTTATCTTATATGATTATGAAAATGGTATTTTCATAATTCCTGATGTGTTTAAATGAATAACTGAAAATCAAAATTTTTGAGATAGGCACCCGGCAGAAACAAGCCGCCCGGCAATGCCTGTCATAAGGAAAAGCCCACAAATTCATCCCGCTTTTTGATGTTCAGGTATAAGCGTAACACGCGAACCCAGGAGTAAATAACCATGATTGAAGTGCATTTCTTTTGCCGTTGCAAAGGTACAAATTATCTTTTATACTGTGTCCGCTGTGAAAAGGTTGCTTTTGCTTTTCAGCGGATGTGAAAAATGTGTGTTTTCAGACCGGACTCAATATTAATAGATGAAACCTCCATGACGAAAATTTTTTCGACACACAGGAGAATGATTATTTCCTTACCGGAAAGCTCCCGCGCGCGCCCCTCTGACTCCCCTAAAGGGGAGGACCGGGCCAACCCGCTGCCTGTTTTCTATAATAAAGGGGGAAACGGCATAGGGCATAGGGCATAGGGCAGAGGGCATAGGGCATG
>PWNQ01000211.1 GCA_003557725.1 Bacteroidales bacterium
AGCGGCTTTTTGCCCCGGACCCTAAAGGGTGAAGCCGCTGAAAATCAGCCACCCTTTAGGGATGGGGCAAAGCTGATTTTCAGCGGATGTGAAAAATGTGTGTTTTTAGACTGGACTCTTTCTTTTATTCCGCAAATATACGTAAAAATAGATATATATATTCGGCTTGGGGTTTTATGAGTTGTCGGGGTAAGCCTACCTAAGCAGAGATTCCTGCTCCAGTCCTTTCCGTTCTCTTTTGATCACCTCCGCCAGTTCTTTCACTTCGGGGTAATGAGAAAAGTCGATTGACCGGGTATATTGGTACTGTTTTTCATAGAGTTCCCGGTTTCCATGGGTTGCAATATCCTTTTCAATTCCTTTGGGGATAAAAAATTTACAGCGGTTAGCCGGCAGGTAGTCAGCATACTCTCTGATATAGATGGCCAGTCCGGCCAGGTCAAAATCGCCAAAATGCAGATAAGGGTTTGTCACTCCTTGCAACCACCTGGTGAGGCCCTTTCCCATATAGCGAAGGACGAACAAGCTGGGTTTATAGCCATCAAACCAGGGTGGCAGCCGGTTGATGTTTCGGAACACCTCCGGGTTTTCCACGCCCACGATCACCATTTCCGGGTTCAGTGCCAGCTTTTCCGGTTCAAAGACAAACACCCCGGTATCTTCGGGGGCGGGCAGTCGGATAATTTCATCCCCATAAGCAATCTCCACCGGTTGGTTAGCATCGGCAAAAAACCCGCTCATCACGGCACTTCGCTGCGTTTTGGTAGCGTAAGAGGCCTTCAGTGCGTCCACCCCGCTCACCTCCTCCCGGTCAAACAATTGCAGATAGTTTTCCAGGGAATGTATCTGATAATTAACGCGGAGGTAATCACTCAGCGCCTGAGGGTCGTTCACCACAAAGCGGTAGCGGCGCCCTTTGACCGGCACCTTTCGGATGATCCCTTCCTCCTTAAATAGCTTCAGCGCTTTCTTGTCCGTCACCTTTGAAGCATTTAAAGACTCACCCAGGCTCATGTCAAGCAAGGCCCGGGCAAATGACTTGTTGATGGGTTTTGCCATAGGATGTTAGTTAATGGTATTCGCTAAGCAGCTTTACCACCCGGGTACTGTTGGTGTGCTTATCTTTCCGAAACTGATAAATATGTTTATAGTCCTCTTCATTATGGGAATTGGGAGAACCATTAATGAGGTTGATATTACGTTCCGAAGCAAAGTCGATCAATCCCTTTACATTAGAATCATGCAGCACACCCACCTCATCAATCAGGCAATGCAGCTTACTGTTGTGGGTTTTTCGTGTTTCGGCCTTTTTAAATATATTCAACAAGTTGATATACACCATAGATTTCACCAGCACGTCCGTTCCGTTGGATCCCACATTGGCCAGCCGGTTGACCCAGTCGGTATCGTTTTCATTTTCCCGTATCCGGAACTCCAGTTCAAAGGCATCTTCCAGGTGTACTTTTCGCTCCTTATGGCGGTCCATACGGTTATGCAGCTCCTCCAGCAAGTCCACTGCGTCCTTATCCTGCTGCTCTTTATCCTTTCCACTAAAAAGGTTGGGCCGGCCACAGGCATGAGGGTTTTCCACCTGGAAGTCACGAATGGCCTTTAAAACCTGAACAAGCGGGTTACTGCTTTTCCTTGTGCGCATCTCAATAGAGCGCACCACCCCCACAAAGTTGGACCGTTTAAAGTCCTGGTTGATCTTTCGGATAACCAACTCCACATGCTTTTCATGCTCCAGCAAATCATCGGTTTCTTTCCAGATATGCTGGAGCACCATGGCATACTTTTGATTCACTTCCGTCTGAAAATCCAAAATTTTCTCTTTATCTAAAAAGTCCTTTAACGCCCGGGCAAAGGCCATGCTTTCATTCACCGTTTGTATCTTTACCTTAAATTTCAATATATTGTCTTCCGAGAAGTGACCTGCAAACTGGCCCGCTTTTTCCATCAGGCGGTTCTTTGCCTCCGTCTGCTTTAAATATTCATTGGTAAGGCGATGCACCAGGTTGCGGGGGGTGTCTTCCGTAAAGGTAT
Organism: Bacteroidales bacterium; assembly: GCA_003557725.1. Taxonomy (GTDB): domain Bacteria; phylum Bacteroidota; class Bacteroidia; order Bacteroidales; family PWNQ01; genus PWNQ01. The sequence goes on from PWNQ01000211.1 coordinate 2,044, forward strand.
CCTGGTTTTCTATATATGCTTTATATTGTGCGTACAGGTCCTGCGGGGCAAATTCATTTCCCATATAATGGATTTCCCCACGGTGGTGCTTCTGACGACTTTCTATCTGGTTCAGCTCCTGCTGAAGCTTTTCCATGTCCCTTTCAAAGGCCTTCAACCGGTTATTCAGGTTTTCCTGCCGCTTTTCAATCTTTTCCTCCAGCAGCCTCCGCTCCCGGCGAAACTCATCAAGCCGGGCCATATAATCTTTATGATCTTTTTTATAATGGACAATCAGCTCATAATTTTCATTTATCCATTTTATTTTATCATCCAGCTCCTTTTTTTGCTGCTCTAACTGTCGGATGGCTTCCGTATCCACTCCTTTCCCTTCCAGGGCTGTTTTCCGCTGCCGGTCCAGCACCTGCTTCTCCTCCCCGGCATCTGCTTCCATCTGCTCCATCTTTTGCTCACAGGTTTTTATGGATGCATCCCTGTCTTTTTTCAGGTGTTTGATCTTCTTTTCCTTTTCCTTGCGCAAATTGGTTCTCTTTTCTTTCTGTTCATGCAGCAGGCGATTTTCATTTCCCTCTTTCTCCTTCATTTCCCGCTCTTTCACCGTCCGCTCATCCCTGCTGCGCCCAATCTCTTCTTCCTTCTTTTTTTTCGCTTTTTCCTGCAGCCTTTCCTTGTCATGACGTAGCTCTTCCAATCGTATCTTCAATTGATCAAGGTCATGCCCCAGCTTTTTTTCTGCTTCCTGCAGGTCTTTTACTTTCTTGTTGTACTTTTTCCGCACCTTTGTGCGCTCATCTTCCAGCTTGTCCTGAAGCTGCCGGAGTGATATGCGAAGGCTTGCAAGCTTTTCTCCGTCTGACTTTAGCTCTTGCTCCAGCCCACTTTTGGAAAGGACCGTTGGAGATAGCTGATCCAGGTCCACCTTTATCCCGAAAAAGTCTTCTCCCCCAGCCTTTTCCGGCTGCAGACTGGTTTGCAGTAAAAGGTCTTCATGGATAACTTTGCCGATATTATCACGCCAGTGTGGCTTTTCCCTGTCCAGAAACTGTATCAGGGTGTGATGATAGTCCTTAAGTTTTTCTTCCGTACCTTTTATCCGCTGATGTATTTGCTCTGTCTGTTCCCGGGTGTTTTGAATTTCCCGCATATAATGGCTTTCCACCTTCTCAAGTGCATGGTCCCAATCTTTTCTGACCCTGTCTGTTTCCTGTCTATTCCCTTCTTTTTTTTCCTTTTTCACCGCCTGATCCTGTTGCAGGGAAGCCATTTTTTGGTCCAGTCCTTTCATTTCATCATTAAACCAGGGCTTTTCCCCCATATTTTTCAACTGGTTGTCCAGGTCTCCCAGGTGTAACCGGGCATCCTGGATTTCCTTTCGTACCTGCTCAAGCTGCTGGTTATATTCATTATCTACCTTTTGCTCGTGGGCAGAATAGCTTTGTTCCTCGGCTTCCTTGTTTGTATAATACCGTTCTTTGGCCCGGCTCACTTCCTTTTGGTAGTGTTCTTTATCGCGGCTTAACTTGTTCTCCACGTCCTTTATGGCATATTCAAAGCGCTGCCCAATATCCTGGTGCTCCTGAGTAAGGTTTTTCAGCGTTTGAACTTTTTGGTCCCATTGGGATTCATACTGTGGTTTTTTTTGATGCCCGGCCAACAGCCTGTCTATATGTTGTTGTTCATAGTATTTTTTCTTTTGATTAGCTTTCCTGATGTTCTCTTTCATCATCCCTGCTTTTGTGTTCAGGTTATCAATCTCCTGCCGGGCATTGTTCTCTGCTTTTCTCTTTTCCTCCTTTTTGCCATGGATGGCTTGTTTTTTTTCTGTCGCCTGATACTCTGTATTTTTAGCTTCCTTCAGCGAGTAGTTTAGGGCAGCCCCGGCCTGCCAGGCCAGCTTTTTCATGGTTTCTTCGGTTTCCAGAGTGGCATCATAGGCCCGGGCAATATTTTGGGCCTTGCGCTCATGTTTTCCATACTCCAGCACGTCCCGGTAGTCTTTCCGGGCGGTCTCCAGATGGTGGCGATTGGTGTCCAGATCAATTACATGGGGGTCATCGGTGAGGGAGTGAATTATGGTCTGCTTGATAAAGCTGGCATCCAGCGAAGAGTTGAGGAAAATATTGCTGATGGTCCGGGGTATGTTTTGATAGGTATGGCTTTCCAGCAGGCTATAGCGCCGCATATCTCTTTTGGCCCCGTAAATGGTATCCAAAAAGTCCTTGTTGGACAGTTGCTTTTCCACTTTCGCCCCTTTGGCCCGGTAATTTTTGCTCACCGTTTCCTCAGGTAGCACATCCTTTTCATTGATAAACGTGTCCCGGAGAAAAGCATGGTCGATAAAACGAAACACCAACCGGTTTTGCCGCCGCTGCAGCCAAACACAAAAAGTACGGTCCTCACGCATTACCTCATAAACTATATAAGAGTTCACATGGGGAAAGTAGTACTCCGCAAAAGGCTTTTGTTCTTTGGATATGCCCAGTCGCCGGCTGTCAGCGGTGTAAAAAAACAGTATGGCCCGCAAAACAGCCGTTTTGCCAACGCCCTGTGTGCCTATAAAATGAATGTTGCCATCTAAAATAAACTCCTGATAGCCAATGGTGGCACTGTTCATAAATATCACCCTGCCAAGTTGCTGCATAGCTTACAATGGGTTTTGATCCTTTTTAACGGGAGCATCTTCTCTCTTATCTTCCTCATCTTCACATATGGATATGGCGCTTACCATTTGCTCCAGATAATGGTAGGCATCCAATACTTTATAGGTTTTCGACATTTTGTTTTCAAGCTCTATAAACCCTTCTTTGCTCATCTGATCCAGCATTTCATCCAATGCCTCCTGGAAGTCATCCGCTTTCTTGTTTTTTTCCATAAATGCGGTGAGCTGGTCTTTCAGGTCTCTGTTCAGGCTCACCTCACGGAGGATATCGTGGGGCGAAAAGCGAAACCCTCTGGTAAATCCCTGACTAAAGGTGGTAAAGAATGCCATCAGGTCGATCCACCGGCGGGCTTTGTCCAGCTTGAACTCTATGGATGCATTGGGCTCGGAGAGACGGGACAAATAAAAATAATTGTTGCCGGACTCCAAAGAATATCCTACCTCCCGGTACAATGACTGACAATGGGCAAGGTTTTCCTCCAAAAATTGATAATAACTCCTTATGTTCCGATCCACAGAATTGGCACTAAGAAAGTTGCCTCTGCTTAATAACTGAAAAATCTCTGCCGACTTTGACAATTCCATATCGCTTTTTTTTATAATGCCCCACACAACATCATTACATCATCCCATCATCACATCATCGCATCATCACATCATCTCATCATCGCATCATCACATCATCCCATCATCTCATCAACATATCATCGCATCAACACATCATCCCATCATCCCATCATCCCATCATCACATCATCGCATCATCACATCATCTCATCACCGCATCATCGCATCATCGCATCATCGCATCATCGCATCATCGCATCATCACATCACCTCATCATCCCATCATCACATCAACACATCAACACATCAACACATCATCCCATCACCTCATCATCG
>PWNQ01000099.1 GCA_003557725.1 Bacteroidales bacterium
GCTGAAAATCAGCTTTGCCCCATCCCTAAAGGGTGGCTGATTTTCAGCGGCTTCACCCTTTAGGGTCCGGGGCAAAAAGCCGCTGAAAATCAAAAGTAACCTTTTTAGACTGGACTCATACATCCTTTTCCAAAACCAAAAAAACTTACTTTTGCAAAGACAGTCCATTTTTAACCTTAACCATTTCACCATGAAAATAACTTCCCTATTGATCCCGCTGCCCCTTTGCCTTGTTATTTTTTCCTGTTTTGACCTATCCAGCCACATATATGACCCTTATGAGAGTGTTTTTTATGCTCATGAGGTAGTGCTGGAGAAAGAAAACACCTTGCAGTCAGAAATTGAAAGGGTTATGGCTTTGCAAACTTCTTCACCGGATAGTATCAGCGATAGCTTATATGCGGTTTTGCTGGACCAGCAGGTTGTTTCTTTGTGGGCTGCTCACCGGGAGATGTTAGAAGCGATCGGGGGTGCCAAAGACAGTCTGGACTCCTTAAAGGTCAGACTTAAAAGGGAGGATGGGCTCCCTCACAGGGAATCCATCTTACAAGCATCCCATGATTTTCTTTCTGTGTTTAACCGTGTTGGCAAAGACGAATATATTCACCTTATCACTCTGATCACTTTGCCGGATACCGCCTACACGCAAAAAAAACATAAGGAGTATATCCGTACCGGAGAGCTACTCAACACAGAGTTAGACCGTGCCGTTAATGTCTTTAATGATAAGATGGAGTCTTACGGTTATAAAGAAAGGCGGGACTGACCGGGTTATTGTTGTTTTTCTTTTTCCTCTGGTGTTTTCAGGTTTTTCAGCTCCAGTTCTTCCATTTGCTCTTTGCTGATCGCCGCGGGAGCATCGATCATAATATCCTTCCCTGCGTTATTTTTGGGAAATGCAATATAGTCTCTGATGGAGTCGCTCCCACCCAGTAGAGCTGCCAACCGGTCAAAGCCCAGTGCGATGCCTCCATGTGGTGGTGCTCCGTATTCAAAAGCCCCCAGCAAGAAGCCAAATTGCTTTTCAGCCTCCTCCTCTGTGAAGCCCAGTGCCTGGAACATCTTTCGTTGCATTTCCCGTTCATGGATCCTGATGGACCCTCCCCCCACCTCCACTCCATTAATTACCAAGTCGTAGGCATTGGCTCTGGCATTTTGGGGTTCCTTTTCCATCCGGTGCGCATCTTCTTTTACCGGAGCGGTAAAAGGATGGTGCATAGCATGATACCTACCCGTTTCCTCATCCATTTCCAGTAAGGGAAAGTCCACTACCCAAAGAGGAGCGAAAGTGTTTTTATCTTTCAGGTTCATCCGCTTACCCATTTCCAGGCGCAATTCACTCAGTTGTTTCCGCACTTTCATGGTCTCTCCGGCCAGTACAAGTAAAAGGTCACCCGGAGCAGCATTAAACTTTTTAGCCCAGGCTGCCAGGTCCTCCTGAGAGAAAAACTTGTCCACCGATGATTTAAATGTACCGTCCTCATTACACTTTACATACACCAATCCTTTAGCCCCTATCTGCGGACGCTGCACAAAAGCGGTGAGCTGATCCAGTTCTTTCCGGCTGTAAGAAGCCCCCCCGGGAGCATTGATCCCCACCACAAGGTCTACTGCATCAAACACTTTAAACCCTTTGTTTTGAGCAAGCTCATTGATTTCCACGAAGGTCATATGGAAACGGATATCGGGTTTATCCGAGCCATATTTTTTCATGGCTTCATCCCATGACATCCTTGGAATTTGAGGCAAGTCCATATTTCTTACCTCGTGAAAGACGTGCCGCACCAATGCTTCGCACACTTTGAACACCTCTTCTCTGTCTGCAAAAGCCATCTCACAATCTACCTGAGTAAACTCCGGTTGCCGGTCAGCCCGGAAGTCTTCATCCCGGAAGCACCTTACAATCTGAAAATAGCGGTCATAACCGGAGACCATAAGCAACTGCTTGAAAGTTTGGGGCGACTGGGGTAAGGCATAGAAACGGCCGGGGTGCATGCGGGAGGGCACCACGAAATCCCGGGCCCCCTCCGGGGTGGACTTAATAAGATATGGCGTCTCAATCTCAAGAAAGTCATTACTGCTTAAATGGTTTCTTATAGCCAAGGCCAGGTTGTGACGCAAAATAAGATTACGTTGGTTGATATTTCGCCGAAGATCCAGATAACGGTATCTCATCCGTAACTCTTCCCCTCCATCGGTTTCATCCTCAATAGTGAACGGTGGCACTTTTGAAACACTGAGCACCTCCAGCTTTTGAACCAGGATTTCCACATCCCCGGTAAGCATCTGCGGGTTTTTACTGGAACGCTCCGCAACCTGCCCTTCCACCCGGATCACATACTCACGCCCCAAACCCCGGGCAACAGTACTCAAGGCAGGATCACGTTCCATATCAAAAACCAATTGGGTGACACCATAACGGTCACGTAAATCCACAAAGGTCATCCCACCAAGATCCCGGGAACGCTTAACCCAGCCCGATAAAACCACCTTCTTTCCCTTATCTTCAAGCCTTAAATCACCACAACGATGCGTCCTGTATGTCATCTTTTTCGATTTTCTGTTTATGCTGCAAAAATACAAAATAGTTAGGCCCCTTCCCTAATGTGCCCTTATAATGTATAAGCCCGGTATAAAAACAAGGGTCTTTTTCAGCCGCCTCACCCCTAAAGGGAGGGCTAATTTTCAGTGGATTCACCCTTTGTGGACTGGGGCAGGATACCACTGAGAATGGTAAATGCCCATATTAGCCCCTCCTCATAATGCTTCCCCGGGAAAAGTGGATACCATAACCACTGTAACAAATCTATGTATACAGACGTTTTATGAGGGAGCTGTTCTGTAAAAACAATTGAAATGAAAGTACTGTATCTTCTGGTTATTGTCATCCATCTGACTTCCTGGGCTGGGGTTTGGGCCCGTGAGGATAACCCCACCGGTCCAGCCGGCAACCTTGAGACCCATGTGTCCGTTTTAGCCTCCGATTCTTTGGAGGGGAGAGGTTTGGGGACCGATGGGGCGCTCCACGCCAGGGAATATATTTCCCGGTTTTTTGCATCAGCCGGTCTGGAGCCTTACGGGGAAAGCTATTATCAGCATATGGACTTAAAATTTAGCCTGGCCAGAGTGTCTGCAGCCAATGTGATCGGTGTATTGCCCGGCTCTGACCCATCCCTGAAGCATGAATACATCGTTTTGGGAGCACACTACGATCACCTGGGATACGACCTGAAGGATGATGAACAGATTATCTACCCAGGTGCCGATGATAACGCTTCAGGAGTGGCAGTGCTTCTGGAGCTGGTGCGATACTTTACCGAAAACCCACAAACAGCTGGCAGAAGCATTATTTTTATTGCCTTTGATGCAGAAGAAAGCGGCCTTATTGGATCGGAATTTTTTCTGAAAAATGACCAGCGCTTCAGCAAAAAGCATATCAAATTAATGATAAGCCTGGATATGGTAGGGATGTACCATGCCAACGAGGGTCTGGACCTGCGGGGAATGGGGACGCTGGATAACGGGGTTGCCCTTGCTGAGCGCATTGCCCGGGAAAAGGAGCTGCGGCTGGGACGAGTAACTTCAGGGGTTGCCCCCAATACAGACACGCGCCCCTTTGGATCCCGGGGGATTCCTGCCATTCATGCCTTTACAGGCAGGAACTCTCCCTACCATAAGCCGGAAGACACCTGGGACCTTCTGGACTATCAGGGAATGGCATTGATTACCGACTATATGAAGCAGCTTGTCTCCGAGATTTCCCGGCTTCCTGAACTAAAACCCTCGGCCAATTTCCAAACCAAAGAAGCCATGTCCGGTTCCAGATTCTCCGCTGGCATACTTTTAAGTACCGGCACCAACCACCATCGCTACCCGGAAACCTACTTCCGGGCCAGGAATGTGTTTGCCATAAATACAGGTATTTCTCTCCAGATGGAACTAACCAGGAATTACAGCATATATACTAATTTACTATATGACTATAACGGCAGCCAGTCAAAAGAAGGCAGGCTGCTTCGGCACTCCATGACCATTCCCTTTGGTGTAAATTACTCCTTTGGCCAGGTAGTGGGAAATGATGCAGGGTTCTATGCCTCCGCAGGGGGGTTTTACCGCACCCATTTCCTGGGTCGCAGCTCAGATAACCGGCTGGACTTTCCACAGGATCACCCCAAAGAAGAATGGGGAATAAACCTGGGAACAGGAATAAGAATAATGAACGTGCAGGCAGGCTTTACCTGGCGACGGGGACTCACTGATCTTTCGGCAGATCCTTCACAAGAGGTGTACAGCAACGGCCGGTATTTTACCATTAACTATCGGTTTTAAGGTGTCCACAACCCAGTAATCCTTTACTGCCCCAGATCTTTTGTACTTTTGCCCCCGGGAGTGATATTTAATATTCAGCGCTCCCAATAAGTAATGAGTTCGTTACAATAGGGATATAGTCCCTTGATAAACAATATATTTGTGGGTTTATTATCACCAACAGACAGAGATTATATGCTCCGGGCTTATGCAGAAGCCGAGAAGGCATTTGCATTGGATGAGGTTCCTGTGGGTGCAGTTATTGTTTGTGAAGGCAGGGTAATTGCCCGGGCCCACAACCTTAGCGAGCGACTACAGGACGTTACAGCCCATGCGGAGATGCAGGCCATAACTGCAGCAGCCCATCATTTAGGCAGTAAGTTTCTCAATGACTGCTCCCTATACGTAACTCTGGAGCCGTGCCCCATGTGTGCCGGTGCATCCTATTGGGCACGGCTGGGACGGATAATATACGCTGCCCGGGATGAAAAGAGAGGATACCGCTGCTTTAACCAAGCCCTTCTCCACCCTTCCACAAAGGTCTCAGAAGGGATAATGGCCGGGGAAAGCCAACAACTGTTGCAAAGTTTTTTCCGCAAAAAACGATAACCATACCCTGCTACCCGGAAGGCCATACCCAAAAAAATTATTCTGTAACTTTTTTAATTTTAAGCTCCTGTCCGGGACGAAGCCCACGGGCATCAATATTATTCCAGCGAATGATATCGTGACTGGAAACGCCGGGGTATTTTCTGGCAATACTCCAGGGGTTGTCACCACTCTGCACCACATAGATGGTATACTCTCCCGGCCGCAGCGCTTCATCAGGTTCTGTTTTAGGCGCAGCCCCTTGGGAAGCCACTCCGCTGCGCTGCTGTTTCTGGCTATGAGTAAGCTTATCATATCCACGATAATAGTCGGCCCTGGCGCTGGGGACATAGATCAGTATCTTTTGCCCGGCCCTGATGCGGTTTCCCCGGATATTATTCCAATACCTTAATTGAGCCGTCTGTACACTAAACCACTGAGCAATAAACCCCAGATTGTCGCCCGGCTTTACAGTATAATAAACAGCAACATGACCCTCTGTGGGAGCCTCCGGACGAGCCGGGCTACTACGCCTGGCACTTACCTTAACCTGCGGCCTAAGGCCAAAGAAAAAGGTGTCCCGGTAATGGTATATGCTGTCCTCTAAAGCCAAAAAATCCGATTTGCAACCGGCAGGCAACCTGAGCTCAAAAGAATAATAAGAGGCAGGAATAAGACTGCGCCGATATACCGGGTTGATGTCTTTAAGAAGGTGAAGGTCCAACTGCAACACCTGCGCAACCTGCCCCAGGTGTAGCCTTTTATCAATACTGACCGTATCCATTTCCGGCGGCCAGGGCACATCATTATGAATAATACCTGTTTGATGAAGTAAGCTATCCAAATAGATCAACGCTGTAAAGGCAGGATACAGGTCCCTTTGAGGAGCGGGCAGGAAGGAGTATATCCGGTTATAATCAGTGGCTGTCCCTGCCCGCCGGATGGCACGGTTAAGGGTGGCAGGGCCGCAATAGAAAGCAGTAATCGCCAGTTGCCAGTCTTGGTATACTCCGTAGAGATCCTTGAGCATTTGAGCAGCTGCCCGGGTGGAAAGATGCAAGTCACGCCGCTGATCTACATAAGAATCGATGTTCAACTCATAGAGTCTGGCTGCTGAATAGGTAAACTGCCACGAACCGGCTCCTCCACGGGGTGAACGAAGATGAGGGTTCAAGGCTGAAGCAGCAACAGGCATGTACTTGAGCTCCACGGGAAGCCCTTCCTCTATAAACACATCCTCCACAGCGGGCAACACTTCCCGGGCCATACTTAAAAGAAACCGGGTTTTGGGCAACTGTTCTCCCGAATACCATAATACCAAATCCCACATTATATTGCTATACCCCAAAGGCACCTCTTTATCCATCTCCATAAAAAGCGTTGAAACACTTTCCTCAGGATTATCAGGGTAGGCTATGTTTTTCTCCACAGGGGAAAGGGGGACCTGCCTCAGTATCCACAAGCTGTCCAGTGAAGCCATCTTTTCCGAGAAAAAATCCTTCGACCTGGGGTTCAATGAAATACTATCCGACTGGGCTATCATACCCGCCGAAAAACCCCAAAAAATCAAACCACAAAAAAAAGTCCTACCCATTGCTCCTCCGTTATTGTTTTGCAGATAGCAAAAATAGAAAAAATCTGATTACTTTTGTCTTCACGGGCAATGTACACCTCCCGGTTATTAATCCTTTCGTGACCAATACCCTGGCCTTATCAGGGCAATAAAAATGCAAATATCTCAAAACCCCCCAATATTATTCGTGCATTCATGGCAAAAACAATAAACACATGAAAAAATATTATGTCATCTGGGAAGGTCATGAAACGGGCATCTATGATAGCTGGGAAGACTGCCGCAAGTTGATTGAAGGGTATCCCAAAGCCCGTTACAAATCATTTCCCAGCCGTCAGGCGGCTGAGAATGCTTTTTATGGTTCTATGGACGATTTCCACACTGGAGGAACCCCGGTAAAGCCTTGTGGGCATCCCACATATCCAACGGGAAAAGATGGCCCTATTCTCCGTAGCCTGGCTGTGGATGCCGCATGCAAAGGCAACCCGGGCATTATGGAATACCAGGGCGTATGGGTGGACAGCAACCACAGAGCATTCCATAAAGGGCCCTTCCCCATGGGGACAGCCAATATCGGCGAATTCCTGGCTATTGTTCATGCACTGGCCTACCTGAAGCAACAAAACAGTACCTTGCCCATCTATTCCGACTCAAAAATTGCCATCTCGTGGATCGCTCAGGGTGTAGCCAAAACCAAACTGGAACACACCCATAAAACAGCCAACCTGTATACCATTATAAAACGTGCCGAACATTGGCTGAAAAAGAACCAATGGAATAACAAAATACTTAAATGGGATACAAAAAACTGGGGTGAAATACCGGCAGATTTTGGCAATAAATAACCGCCTCGCTTATTAAACCCTAAAAAAGAGTTATAAACGACGTAATGCCGGCATTATTTATCCGAACCCCTTCTATTTGCTTGCTTTATCTCTCCAAAAAATTCAATTATTAATCTTCTGGAAAAAGTAAAGGTCATTCGAATAGGCAGTAATGGTTAGCGTACCTCCTCACACTTTTTCACACAGTCAATGATTTGCGCTACCGATTGCTGCTTTAGAGAATAGTAAGTGTTTTTTCCATTCCGTCTGCTTTGAAGAATACCTTTGTTTTTTAGAATGTTTAGGTGATGTGATGCGGCTGCCTGCTCAATCTTGAGCTGCTCATAAATCTCTGTCACATTCATCCGCTCCCGCTCCTCCAGCAAGCCAATTATGGCAATTCGCATAGGATGAGCAATAGACCGCAGTTTCCCTGCTGCCTCCTCCAACTTAACAATGTCTAATCCACTTTTTGTTGTTTCCATAATACCATAAATTTGGTTATAATTCCTGTTGTAATTTTGCCCCACAAATTTAATACATATATACATGCCATGCAAGATTAATTTAAAAAAAAATGGCAAATTTTATTTATATAGCTGATCTATTGATCTTTATATGTTGATAATTTTTTAATAATTACACCAGAGGATTAAAAAAATTTCTTTAAAGGTGGGCATATCTGTAAAAAATAAATCTTAAGCCGGGTTCTTTATTCTTCAAATAATGTAGTAAAGACAAAATCGTTGCCATCGAACAACCCCTTATCACTGATTTTTAATGATGGGATGACCAACAGAGCCATGAATGACAGAGTCATAAAAGGAGCTTTCAGGGTGGACCCGTTCTTTTTCACCAGCCGGTCGATTTTCACATACGCCCGGGCCATATCCTTCACACTTTGAGTGCTCATGATCCCGGCTACAGGGAGTGGGATGATCATTTTTTCCGTACTATTACAATACGCTACGCCTCCCATTTCTTCAGCAATCATATCTATTGCCCTGAAGATACAATCATCTGAGGTCCCCACGGCGATAATATTATGGCTGTCATGAGCTACTGTAGAAGCCATTGCTCCTTTTTTCAGTCCCATATTCCGGATAAAGCCAATGGCGGGTTTTGAATTTTTATAGCGATTGACCACCACGATCTTCAAAATATCACGGGAAGTATCCGAAACCACCATCCCTTCCCTGATAAGCGCCTTTAGCCGGGAATCTCCTGTGACCAGTTCGCCGTCAAAAGCATCAATGACCCTGATTTTTTCTTTGACTGCTTTTACCTGCAGGCTCTCTATTTTCAGATTTGGCTTTACGAACCTGTTGGGGGCATTATCATCCCCGGCCTCCATAAAGCTCTTCCCGTTTCGGGCCACAACACTACCATCAATGACGGTTTGCAAAACATTGAATTTCTCCGGATGATCTATAATAATAAAATCGGCAGGGTCATTTTTTTGAAGCAACCCCACCTCCAGGTTATAATGCTTTACCGGATTCATTGTGCATGGCTTCAGGGCTGTGATAAGGTCGTATCCATACTTCAATGCTCTTTTAACCAAGCTGTTCATATGCCCTTCCACCAGGTCATGGGGATGTTTGTCATCGGAGCAAAACATTATATTTTCCGGATAACTATCCAGCAGGTGGATCAGGGTGTCAAAGTTTTTCGCAGCGCTTCCTTCCCGTATTTGTACCGTCATTCCGGCACGCAGTTTATCCAGTGCTTCTTCAGGCTGAAAGCACTCATGGTCGGTGGTGATGCCTGCCTGGATATATTTTTTGGCCTGGTCCCCTTTAAGTCCTGGGGCATGCCCGTCTACCGGCTTGTTATATTTTTTGGCGGCCCTGATCTTATCCATTACCTGTTTTTCCCGGGCAAGCACCCCCGGGAAGTTCATCATTTCAGCCAAATATTTTACATCCGGTCTTTTCAGCAATTTTTCAATGTCTTCAGGAGAAAGGGCTGCCCCGGAAGTTTCAAAAGGTGTAGCCGGGACGCAAGAGGGGGCTCCGAAGAAAAACTTAAAAGGAACCATTTTTCCGTTTCGTATCATAAACTCCACCCCTTTCATTCCCAATACGTTGGCGATTTCATGGGGGTCCGATACGGTGGCTACTGTTCCGTGGGTCACCGCCATCTGGGCAAAGCGGGAAGGAAGCACCATAGAGCTCTCGATGTGCACATGAGCATCTACAAGTCCGGGGATAATATATTGATCTGATGCCTGTTTTTCAGGAATTTCCCGGATATTATCAATGACCCCACCGCTTACGGTGATCTCTCCGGGGAAAATGCGGTTTCCGGGAACATCCACCATCATTCCGGAATAGATGGAATCTTTCATTTGCGAGACTGTTTATGAGCTAACTGTCCGCATGCGGCCTCAATATCTCTTCCTCTGCTTTTTCGGACGTTAACAATTATGTTGATCTTTTCCCGGAGAAATTCCACAAACTGTCCCACTTGATGTGGCTCTGACGGTTCGAGGCGGGAGTTTTTCACAGGATTAAACTCAATGATATTTACTTTTACGGGAAAATGCCGGCAAAAAGAAGCCAGCTCGCTGGCATCCTGGAGGCTGTCATTAACCCCTTTAAATAATATATACTCAATGGTGATCCTGCTGCCGGTTTTATTGTAGTATTCTGTTATTGCCTCACGCAACTTATTAACCGGATACTTCCGGTTTGCGGGGATAATCTGTGAACGTTTCTCGTTATTGGCGGCATGGAGCGAGATGGCCAGGTTCACTTTCAGGTTATCCTGGGCCAGTTTTTCAATCATTCCTGGTACTCCCACGGTGGAAAGGGTAATTCTTTTATAGGAAATCCCGCCCCCTTCCTCGCGGGTGAGAATCCTAAGGGACTGTACCACGTTATCATAATTGTTCAGTGGCTCCCCCATGCCCATATAGACAATGTTGGAGAGGGTGGCTTGCAGGTTTTCTTCCGCATACCGTCTTATTTCCACCACCTGATCAATCATCTCATCCGGGAACAGGTTGCGGCACCTGGGTATTGCGGCAGTGGCACAAAAGGCACACCCCATAGCACATCCGGTTTGCACGGAGATGCAAGCCGTCAGGCGCTCCCGCGACGGTATAAGTACTGCCTCTGCAGTGTCTCCGCTTTCAAAACGAAAAAGAAACTTGCGGGTGCCATCACTGCTTTGCTTTACCTGAAGTATTTCCGGGCGGTAAAAATAAAATGCCTGACTTAAATGCTTTCGCATTCCTGCGGGCAAATTACTCATGGCTTCAAATGAACCGGCATTTTTCTGCCATATCCATTGCATTAACTGTTTAGCCCGAAATGGCTTCTCCCCATGACGGGTTAAAAACTCACTCAGGGTTTCCTGAGATACCCTCCGGATATTTTGTTTCTGATCCATCTGCTCCTTTATCTGTTAAAATATTTACAAAACACTTGTTTTCATTTCATTGCATCCCTATTGCCATTTTCGTGGCGTCAATAGGGGTCACTACCAGTCATCGTCATCATATTCTTCTTCGGGGCTCATCCCCTGCTTCATGCTCTCAATAACCGTTTGTATTTCCTGATGGATATATTGCAGCACATGGATATTTCTTGATTCATATTGATCGCTTTGGGGGTTCATCCAGTTTTCCAGCGGAAAGGGTTTTTTTCTCAGCAGTTTCACCTGTTCAATAGTATACCTGTACCTTCCGTCACGGAGCTGCAGAGTGAGCATATAGGAGGCTCTTTTTTCCTCGCCCTGTTCATCCAGCAACATATGATTGTCGCGGGGGTCAATATCAAATTTCACTTCTGCTTCCAGTATCCCGTTGCTGGCATCCTGCCTTGTGATCATTCCCCTGGCATTTCCCCAGTATTGGTTCATCCATGTAACGGCTCTAAAGAACAGCTCTCTGGTTGTTCCGTCCGCATGGACCACCTGCTGATACTGGATTTTTCCCGTTTGCTCATTGATGGGCATGCTTTCCTTCTGGTTTTTCGGTGCAGTACTCCAGGTGGCCTGTATAAAGAAAGTCAGGAGCATAGCTATTGCTATTTTTTTCATCATGATTAGGTATTTAATTGGGGGCTAAAGATACATAACAAAAAAGAGACTGCCCCACGGGACAGTCTCTAATTTTTCAAATTAAGCTTTATGCGGGCTGTTATTACATCATTCCCGGCATTCCGCCGCCCATTCCTCCCATTCCCTGTGCAGGGCCAGCATTATCGTTACTGTTTTCATCTTCCGCATCGGTCAATACGGCTTCAGTAGTGAGCAGCATACCGGCAATAGAGGCTGCGTTTTCCAGTGCCACCCGGGTCACCTTCACGGGGTCGATCACACCGGTTTGGAAAAAGTTCTCATATTTTTCAGTTCTGGCATTAAATCCAAAGTCACCGTTTTCCGTTTTCACTTTTTGAGCCACAACCGATCCTTCCAGTCCTGCATTCTCCACGATCTGGCGCAATGGTTCCTCCAGGGCTCTTCGGATAATGGCGATTCCGGTATCTTCGTCATTATTGTCTCCTTTAAAATCTTCCAGCGCCTTGATGGCCCGGATGTATACGACTCCTCCCCCCGGGACGATTCCTTCTTCCACGGCAGCTCTGGTAGCGTTGAGCGCATCTTCGAAGCGGTCTTTTTTCTCTTTCATTTCCATTTCACTGGCTGCGCCGGCATAAATAACGGCCACTCCACCAGATAATTTGGCTAACCGCTCCTGGAGCTTTTCCTTATCATAATCAGAAGTGGTGTTTTCGATCTGAGATTTGATTTGGTTTACACGAGCTTCAATGTCGCTGGAGCTTCCTTTACCGCTAACAATAGTGGTATTATCTTTATCAATGGTGATCTTCTCCGCTTCACCCAGCATCTCCAGTGTGGCATCTTCCAGCTTAAAGCCTTTCTCTTCAGAGATAACGGTTCCACCGGTAAGGATGGCGATATCCTCCAGCATCTCTTTCCTTCGGTCACCAAAGCCCGGAGCTTTAACCGCCGCAATTTTCAACGACCCGCGAAGTTTGTTGACCACCAATGTAGCCATGGCTTCACTTTCCACATCCTCGGCAATGATAAGCATGGGGCGGCCGGTCTGCTGTGCCTTCTCCAGGATGGAGATCAAGTCTTTCATTACAGAAACCTTCTTGTCATAGATAAGAATCAACGGGCTTTCAAAAACCGTTTCCATCTTTTCACTGTCAGTAACAAAATAAGGAGAAATATAACCGCGGTCAAACTGCATTCCTTCCACCACCTCCACGTAAGTCTCAATTCCTTTTGCCTCCTCAATGGTTATAACGCCCTCCTTTTTCACCTTATCCATGGCTTGTGCAATAAGGTCACCAATAAGGTCATCATTATTGGCAGAAACGGTGGCCACCTGCTTGATCTTCTCATTGCTGTCGCCCACCTCCTGAGAAACAGCCCGGATATGCTCAATGACTTTCTTCACCGCCTTGTCCACACCGCGCTTCAGGTCCATGGGGTTGGCGCCAGAAGTAACATTCTTCAGGCCCGTTTGAATGATGGCCTGGGCCAAAACGGTAGCTGTTGTGGTACCGTCACCTGCCACGTCGTTGGTCTTGGATGCCACCTCTTTCACCATCTGGGCACCCATGTTCTCTACCTTGTTCTTTAAATCGATCTCCTTGGCCACCGTCACACCATCTTTGGTAATGGTAGGTGCACCAAAAGAACGATCAATAACCACATTACGCCCCTTGGGACCCAGGGTTACTTTTACCGCATTGCTCAGAGCGTCTACGCCCCGCTTTAATGCGTCTCTTGCTTCAATATTAAATAAAATGTCTTTAGCCATCTTTTTTCTTCGTTTTTATGTTCCTAAATATCAATTTAACTACGCAGCTTACTCAAAAATACCGTAAATTTCATCTTCCTTAAGGATCAAATACTTCTCATCCTCAAAGGAGACTTCTGTTCCTGCATACTTTCCAAAAACTACTTGATCACCTACCTTTAACATCATCTCCTGATCTTTTGTTCCGCTTCCTACGGCAACCACATCGCCCTTCTGGGGTTTCTCTTTTGCAGTGTCAGGAATAATAATTCCTCCTTTGGTTTTCTCTTCTACTGAAACAGGCTTAACTAGAACTCTGTCTGCCAGCGGCTTAAATTTTATCTCTGCCATATTTATTATGTTTTGGGTTTATAAATTGTTTGAACTGATCATGATGTTATGCTTTATCATAATTCATGCCAATAATAATTGGCACGGGCAACCCGGGAAAGGCCCGGCATAAAAAGTCTGCAAAAACCGCTTTCCAAAATATTTTATATTACTACAGACCTGCATCTTACATGATTCCCGGGTTAAGATTGGGGCTTGAACTGTAATACCTGGAAAAAAGATTGATTAAAAAAAATGTCAGAGTGCTTATGACACTCTGACATTTTTTCAGCCATATCCCGGCTCAGGCTTTATGGCCTTACACCTGGTTTAGCAGATAAAAAACCCAATGGGGCGCTTTAATCCTGCACTGGCAACTCCTGGGGTTCTTGTTGCTGTTGTTCCTGCTGAGGCATTCCCCTCACTGCCCGGTCTACGCTGGGGTTCTGAACTCCTTGCGGATTTCTGTCCAAATATTCTCTGGCTTCAGAGGAGGCCGCTTCCTGAACTTCAGCCCTCGGGATAACAAAAACGGAGGAAAGACAAAGGACAAATAAGACGATGGCCAGGGTCCAGGTTGTTTTTTCCAAAAAGTTAGCGGTTCGCTTAACCCCCATGATCTGGTTTGAGGAAGAGCTTCCTCCAAATGCCGATGACAACCCTCCGCCTTTGGGGTTTTGAACCAAAACTACCAGAACCATTATAACACATGTAATGATCACCAAGGCTGAAATAATAACGTATCCACCCATATCTATTTGATTTACAGCTCTTTATTATTCAGAGCCCAGTTTATTTTCCAATTCATTAATTCGGGTTGCAAAGTAATCACCTTTTTCCGGAAAATTCAAATTTAATTTTTCATAAACCTGAATGGCTTTTTTTATTTTTCCCTGCCCTTCATAAATTTTAGCCAACGTTTCAGTTACCATGCCCGAGCTGTCTTTAATACTGCTATCTGCCCATTTTTCTTCCTTTTCATAGGATTTATTCTTATCGGGTTTTATGGCGGGCTGTTGCTGCACAAATCGTTCAATCAATTGTGATGCAGGGCTTTCTTGCTTATTTTGATGTTCTTTTTTATTTTCTCTGGCCGATGGTTGGGCTTCCTGATAATCTTGTTCTTTTTCACTTTTACGAAGGGCTGCCTGATAATGCACTTCTTTTTCCAGCTCGGTCATTCCATTCCGGTCTTTTTCATCTACGTTTTTTCTTTCAACTTCAACATTTTCATGTTGCTCCTGCAGCCATTTGTACCCATGCTTCCGGTCGTGAACAAAAGGAGATGCAGCCTTTGTTTCTTTTATATAGTCTGTATGGTCGAGGTTTTTGAGCGTTTTAAGGAGCAGCAGATGGATTGTGGCACAAAAAGGGTATTGTTTTTTAAGCCGAAGCAATCCTTCCAGGTATTCTTCATTTAGATTTCCCGGGTAATTCATTCCTTCCAAAAACATATTATGGTCCATAATAGCAGGTTCTTTTTACCAGTTCACCACCGCTTTATTATATATATCTTCCACCAGGTATTCCACGATCTGCTGTGTCAGTTGGTCTTCCACACTGCCCAGGCTTTGGTCACTTCCATATTCTTCGTATTTTGAGAAGGTGGTTTGGTAGTTCATAGCTTCATCCAGTCGGTTTTGGAAAGTCACATTAACCGATATGGTAAGCCGGTTCATTGCAGCCCTGTCATCTCCCTGGATGGCTACAGGGCGAACGGAATAATCCACAATCTCTCCCTGAAAATTCAGGTCTCCGCCATAATCTTCCAGTCGCAATGAGGTTTGTGACTGAAACCGGTCTTTAAGCTCATTGGTCAGCATCTGGCTTAAGCCGGGGTTTACCAGTGGAGCTTTATTCTCAAAGTATGAAATGGTTACCGTTTCTGCTTCAGGGGGGATGGATGCACCGGTAAAGCTATAGTTTCCACACCGGGAAAGCAACAGCACTCCCGGCATTATGAAAAGGAAGGTTAAAATATAATTCCGTCTCATGGATCAGCGGTTTTAATAATAGCGGTTTTAAAAATACTGTATTTTACACGTTTTCTGCATATAACACTTTCCGGCAGAAGGCTTATCCACGGGCATCCCTGTTTACCTGTCTACCTTATATTCTTTGATCTTCCGGTAAAGCGTCCTTTCCGAAATCCCCAGTTCCCTGGCGGCATGTTTACGTTTACCATTATGTTTTTCCAGTGCTTTATTAATAAGGTCTATCTCCTTGCTTTGTATAGATAATGATTCCTCAATCACTTCATGGTCCTGGATATTTTCCTCGTCATTATCCTGCTCCACTTCTTCATGATGGTAATAAAGTTTTTCCGGGACCATTGGTTTTCCTGAAGGGGAGGGCTCTGTTTCGCTTTTCTTTTCCGCTTTTATGGGTGTATCAGAGTCTGAGTGCATCTCATAGTACCTTTTATCTCCGATACTATCCCGCAGGTCTTCTTCTTTATTTAAGTCAAAGACCACTTTTTTCAGGTCGGTGATATCTCTTCGCATATCAAAGAGGATCTTGTACAACAAGTCTCTTTCACTCATATGGCGGTGGCTTTGTTCCTCTTTATTAAATAGCACGGGCAGGCTGTTTTGGTCATCCTGTGGCAGATACTCCCTGAGTATAGTGACATCTATTTCTCTTTTTTGCTCCAGGATAGCCATTTGCTCGGTGATGTTTTTCAGCTGTCTCACGTTCCCCGGCCACCGGTAGCTGGCAAGGATTTCCTGTGCTTCAGGGTTAAGGCGGATCACCGGCATCCGGTATTTATCAGCCATTTCCATGGCAAACTTTCGGAACATTAGCACGATATCCTCTTTCCTTTCTCGCAATGGGGGCACATAAACGG
The DNA here is from genome assembly GCA_003557725.1 of Bacteroidales bacterium. GTDB lineage: Bacteria > Bacteroidota > Bacteroidia > Bacteroidales > PWNQ01 > PWNQ01. The sequence continues at coordinate 16,254 of PWNQ01000099.1, forward strand.
GGACAGTGCTCAGCCGGTAATAAAGGTCTTCACGGAATTTCCCCTGCTTGATGGCTTCTTCAACCACCACATTGGTAGCCGCCACCACCCGCACATCGGTTTTAATCACCCTGGATGATCCAACCCGGAGAAATTCTCCCGATTCCAGGACCCTCAACAGCCTCACTTGTGTAGACAAAGGCAGTTCAGCCACCTCGTCCAGGAAAATAGTTCCTCCATTCACTTCTTCAAAGTATCCTTTTCTGGAATCTGTGGCTCCGGTAAAAGAGCCTTTCTCATGGCCAAAAAGTTCAGAATCGATGGTTCCTTCGGGAATGGCGCCACAGTTTACGGCAATAAAGGGCCCATGTTTCCGGGCACTGTTCTGATGAATAACTTTTGGAAAAAACTCTTTACCCACGCCACTTTCGCCCGTGATAAGTACAGAAATATCTGTAGGGGCCACCAGAAGCGCCTTGCTTATGGCCCGGTTCAGCAATGGGGAATCGCCTATTAAGCCAAATCTTTGTTTAACTCCCTGAATGTCCAATGCCATACTATGCCTCGTTGTCAATTAAGCGTCTGGTCTAAAAATACAATTATATGATTACTGTTAAAAATAAGTGCAGCCTTTTCAGGCCGCATTCAGTTATGTAATCGCTGCAAAGGTAATGATTATTGCACGCCGGGCCCCTCTTTTAAAAAATATTATGCCAATATGACAGGTGGCACGCCATGATGGATAGACACAGCAATGGGCTATTTTTCTGATTATCCCGGCAATCTATTTTTCACAAAAAGATGTTTACTGCCAGATCCGGGGGATTTCCATTTCATTCACTGCTACAACAAAAGCTCCTGGATATTGGCTTTTCAGCTCCCTAAGCAGCCTTTCTGCATCCAGTCGTGTAATGAAATCCCCCACTTCCACTTTATAGCTTGGGGCATCAAAGACCACATAAGCGGGTATCTCATCATTATTAAGCCTAAAGCGGGCTTTTGCTCTTCGTGCATTTTCTCTGGAACGGTTTCCCGAATCGGAAAAGACCTGCACCCTGAACCCGGATATTCCACTTGCCTCTTTTGTGGCTTCCAGGTGCTTACTCATCACTTGCACCAGTGCAGGCGGATTATGCACCACCACATTTCCCTGATTTTGGCTCCAGGCCGAAGTGGCCAGTAAAAGAAGGAGCCCCGGAAAAAACAATTTCATACGCTACTTATAACCGGTTAACTTTTTCATAAAGAACTTTAGGTCTGATAGACAGCACAGGGATTGGGGAGTGGTTCACCATTTGCTGTGCAAAGGGCCCCAGCAGCAGGTTTGCTGTAGTGGTTTCCTGCTCAGTCATAACAGTGATCAGGTCTGCATCCACCTCCCGGGCATACTCAATAGTGGTATTGGTAAGGTTGCCCGCTTCTCTTTTTTCAACGGTATACCTCACATTATGATCTTTAAGGTACTTCTCCGTCTGGTCCATGTATCCATTTACCAGCATCTTGACAGAAGACCCTGCTGCAGAGTACAATCCCAGGAGTTTTATTTCCCCATCGTATTGCTTGGCAAGGCTGGCTGCATAGGGAAGTTTTTGCCGGGTTTGCCGTGAGCTGTCCAGAGGAAATACAATCTTTTTTATATCACGACTGGCAGACTCTCCATACCGCAGCGTAACCACGGGGCATGGGCACGAAGTAACAATCCGGTAGGCATTGGAGCCAATCCAAAACTCTTCAAACCCGGAAGTACCGTGTGTGCCGGCCACTACCATATAGGCATTGTGATATTTGGCCTGCTCGGCAATCTCTTTATGTACCTTCCCGGACCGGATCTTGTACATAAACTTTCCTCCTTTCAGGCTGTCTTTGCGCTTCTCAATAAGCTCTTCAAAGCTCTTTTTTACCTCCTCGCGCGGGTCAAAATTGCTGTCCGACTCTTCCGCCGCCTTCTTTCGCTCTACCCAGACAAGCAGAATATTTGCCATAAGCTTATTAGCAAGATTAATGGCATACTCCAGCGCATGCTCTGAACCTTCAGAAAAATCAACACCAACTATGATCAACTTTTTCATATAACTAGGGGTTTAAAATACATGCTAAATTTGGTGGCGTAAATATACGGCATTTTCACAGTCTTGTAAAGGGTTTTATTCAGAAAATTTTTTTCGTTCAACACCATGTAAGTAATTAACAAAATTTAGCGGTAAATTGTTGTCGGACGGGAAAAAATAATCTCTTATCAAGCCTTTATTCCCCATTATTGTCTTTGGAACATATTGTCTTAATTGCTTACCTTTGCGGCTTATAAAAAAGCTTATGTCGCTGAATAAAAACCTGGATGCCAGTGGTAGCCGGATGAGCAATCTGGACCATGAATATGAAAAAAGCTTACGCCCCGGGAGTTTTGACCATTTTAAGGGTCAGGATTCGGTGGTTTCCAACCTGCGCATATTCACCCAGGCTGCCAGTCAGCGGGAGGAGGCCCTGGATCATGTACTCCTTCACGGGCCACCGGGCCTGGGCAAGACTACCCTGTCACACATTATTGCCCAACAGATGGGTGTTCAATTGAAGATCACCTCAGGCCCGGTACTGGATAAGCCCGGAGACCTGGCAGGCCTGCTCACCAGCCTGGAAGAGCGGGATGTTCTTTTTATCGATGAAATTCACCGGTTAAGCCCGGTAGTAGAGGAATATCTTTACTCCGCCATGGAAGATTTCCGTATAGATATTATGATAGAAAGCGGCCCCAACGCCCGTGCAGTACAAATTGACCTGAGCCCTTTCACCCTTATCGGTGCTACCACACGCTCCGGATTACTCACCGCCCCTTTACGTTCCCGCTTTGGCATCGTCTCCCGGCTTTCTTACTATGATAAAGACACTTTAGCAGGAATTATCACCCGCTCAGCACGCATTTTAAAGGTAAAAATTGACCCGGAGGCCTCCCGGGAAATTGCCGGACGCAGCCGTGGAACCCCGCGAATTGCCAATCTCTTGCTAAGAAGAGTGAGAGACTTTGCCCAGATCAAAGGGGACGGAACCATTAACCATAATATCGTCGCCTACGCATTAAATGCTTTACAGGTGGACAAATATGGATTGGACGAGATGGATAACCGCATCCTGGTAACCATTATTGACAAGTTTTCCGGTGGCCCGGTGGGCCTTAATACGCTGGGTACCGCTGTGGGAGAAGATGCCGGAACACTGGAAGAGGTATACGAGCCCTTTCTCATCCAGGAAGGCTTCCTCGACCGGACCCCGCGCGGGCGAAAGGCTACCAATAAAGCCTTCCAACACCTGGGCAAAACACCCGGAAGCCAACAGGCAAACCTGTTTAACCTATGAGCCCAACGGATGATCAATCCAAAAAAAATGCCCAAACCATTAAAGAAACGGCTACCCAACATGGCTTCTATGCCTGCGGAATCGCCACTGCTGAAAGGCTTTCCCAACATGAACCCCCACTACGCCATTACCTGAACAACCACTGGCACGGCCCCATGAAATACATGGAAAACCACTTCCTTAAACGCCTGGACCC
>PWNQ01000217.1 GCA_003557725.1 Bacteroidales bacterium
GGGCCATCGCGCATGGTTGCCTCACCAACGTTTCTTCACCGCAAACTGCCGCGGGTTGGCCCGGTCCTCCCCTTTAGGGGAGTTAGAGGGGCGCGCGCAGGAGCTTTCCGGTAAGGAAATATTCATTCTCCTGTGTGTGGAAAAAGAATCTCGCCATGGAGGTTTCATATACTGGGTTATCGTATCAGGTACATCTTTCCAAATCCTTTATGGAAAAAACGGTCGGCATTGGTTTCCCGGTGTTCCATTTCCTGTCCGTCCATGCGGGTGATCACCCGGTACAGGTACACTCCGTTGGCCAGCCGGTCACCAAACTCATCGGTCCCGTCCCAGGCGTATTGGGTCACGTTATTACCAACACGAATGGGGCCCAGTTCGTGCATCTCCATTTCTCTTACCACCTTACCGGTGACGGTCATGACCTGGATCTTCAGGTAATCAGGCACCCGTGATCCGGTGAGGGTGAACACAAAATGAGTATGTGTGGAGAACGGATTGGGCCAGTTAAGCAGGTGGGTAATGGAGGATTTATTGATCACTTCAAAGTTGATGGAGTAGTCTTTTTCTCCCGATTTGTTTCCCGATTCATCCTGTGCCTGGATCAGCAAAGTATATACACCATCTTCTGCAAAGCGCGCCTCATATTCTATGGTACTTATATTTTCCGGCAGGGAGGCCGGGGTGAATTCTAATTGAGCTATTCCGTCCTTGTGGAAGTATATTCTTTTAAAGTCAGTGGCAGAAGGGTTCTTTAAGAACACTTTAATATTGGAGGTATCTTCCAGGGGCAGGTATGGGTTTTCATCCTGTAGTCTGATGATCACGTAAGGTTCTGCGGACACAATGTCTCCGTCCATGATCCTTACTCCATCGAAGGTGACGTCCAGCAGTGGGTTGGTTTGGTCGTCATTGATCAGGAATGGGATTTCGGCCAGGTTGTTGATCCGTGTGATCTCGGCCTGATGATTGTCGGGATTAAATTCTACCCAAAGTTGGTTATGGCCTGAAAGGTTTCTGGTGGGGAATTGTACGCTGTCTATAAGCACATCCCCGCTGGGGTGGGGGCGCAGCATCTTTTGAAGTGAAACCTGTTCCACCCGGTTTTGGTCCATGATCCAGTAGCGTACTTTCAGGCTGTCCATGGGGTGTGGGCTGATATTTTCGGTGGCAATAGAAAGCCTCAGGGTATCTCCCTGGTTGATAGTATCCCTGTGGAAGGAAAAGTGTTTTTTTGCATTTATGGCCGTTTCTGGTATGCCGGCATAGAGCACTTGCCATTTGGTCAGTTGTACCGGCGTATTCAGGGAATCATCCCGGGAAGAGAGGACCAGTTGGATGCGGGGGTACTCCCAGGCGCTAAAGCGGTGGTCCAGACCGTAAACGTTTAGAGAGTCGGGGGTTAGCCCGCGGATCACCGTATCTACAGTGCCGTCATTTTTGTAGCCAAGGACATTCAAAGCCACTGAGTCCCGGCCCGGAGGCTGGCTGTAGTGGAAGTCCCAATGCAGCGATTCCCATTTTGCTGCCGGCCCGATAACCGGTGACTTCATATGGCCTTCTTTCCATCGTGTGCGGATGCTGTCCTGAAGAATAATCTCATCATCGGGGCCAAGGCCTACCGCCTCATTGGCCATCCCCGGCAAACTCCCTTTGGTGCCGTAAATGATATACGGCTGATCGTTGCTGATGGACCGGATCAATGCACTGCCAATGCTTTCAAAAGCCTGGTACATCTCCTGGGTATAGGTCTCTGCATTATGGTTCTGAACACTGTATATCAAAACCGGAGTGCCGTCGGGCAGGGAATCAATGAAATTGACGATCTGATCAAACCACCAACTCTGGGGGGCTTCGTATTGGTTGCTGTAGCCCAAAGTGCTGGTTGTGAAAAATTCGAAGGTGGGGCTGTCGTAGCTAAGACAGTGGACATTATTAAACCTTCCCAGACCGTTGCTTTGAATCTCATCCACCTTGCTCAATTCAGGCCTTCCGCTTAGGGTATCAAAAACAGCAACTAATATTCCGATATAATCGGGGTACTGGTTTAAACAAGTCCATAATCGCAAGATGTCGTTGTTCAGACGAAAGATCTTATTGTTCCAGGGTGTGTTGGGCCATACTCCCGTTTTTACATTGATCTGATTGGTAATATTGATAAAGTTGAACTGGCGGGAGCTTTCACGGGGTTCCATAAATAGAAAGCTATTCTTGAGAAACTGTGGGAAGTGGGCTTGTGCCCAGCCCTCTTTTCCCTGGATATACTGAAAAGAATGTGTGAGCCAGTTATACTCTCCGGTATGGGAAGAGTCCAGGCTGGTGCGCCAGTAATATACAGTGCTGTCTATCCATGCCATTGGAGGTGTCCATTGGGCCACTCCGCCGGTGGTGGTGATCTCTGTGGTGTTAAGCATGGGGCTGTCAAAGGTGTGTGCTGTATCTATCTGAAAGACGTATTGCCTGGAGGGGGCAAAGGGGTCGCTGGTGGACGCTTTTAGGCTAATGTCCGGGCCGGGAACGATGGCATAGTTATGGGGATAGACGGGGATGATATTGGCAGACCGTATATAAAATTCCGTGGATGCCCGGTTGTTGGTGGTGGTAAGCTCATGCACTTGGTTGTAGGCATCCACAAAAACCTCAATGCGGTTTACTCCCACACCCTGGGTGTGTTCTACCGGTAGGCGCAAGGTGAACGTATCGGCAAACATTGGTGCCGGAACGCGAAGCAATCGGGTATGGCTCACATCATTGGGAAAAGTGCGGGTGACTTCTATAAAAATGGTGTCCCTGATGGCCTTTCCCAGGTTATGGGTGATAATGTTCACAGAAAAGCTGTCAATCTCTGTGGAAATGGTGGCCGGATTAAAAGAGAGGTCCTCCGGGCCAACCTTATAATCGGGAAGATCCTGGCTATAAAGAGACACTGCCGGATCGCCGTGAAGTGTCATGGCCAGACAGACCTCTTTCCGGTTAAAGTTGTTCATCTGTATATCCCCAATGGTTTGCTGAATGATCTTTCCCAGTGGGGCACCATATTTTGAAGCACTCATATTCCGGTGGAACCAGGTGGAGTAGACATGCAGGGAAGAAGCAATTCCCGGGCTGATAGAAGAAAGGTATCCGATCACTCCTTTGTTTTCCACCAGCACCCATTCTTCGGAAGAGCTTGTGGATGAGAGGAACAGATCGCCGGCAAAGCAGGAATTAGCCAGCAGGAAAGGGTACTTTCCCTGGTTATCATAGGTGATTGGGTCGTCAATGCTAATATCAAAGCCTATTCCGGCAGCATGACCAAAAAAGGTGAGCATAAGGGCTCCTTCGTTGATATACCTGCGAATTTCATCCACCTTGTTGATCTGAATGGGGTCGGTGGTGGTTTTGTAAAAGGTATGTACATGACCTCCCAAAAAAGTATCCCGGGCCGTTTGGGCGTAGCTGTTGAGGAACCCCTGGATTTGAGCCTGCTCAGCGGAGTTGCTCCCCCCGGCAAAGTGGAGCAGGCGCTTTTGCCACATCTCCGGATTGCCACGGGCGGCATCGTATGCCTTAACCTTGTTGAGGTATAAATCGATATGGTCTGTATTTCGAGCGCTAATGCGCCCCGTTGCCAATGCCGGTTTAAAAAGGTTGTCTACAATCCCGGAAGAGAACAAAATATCCGATGGAGCATTGCCCAGAGAAGGAACCAGGTTTTCGTGATATAGGTTCCCACTGCGGGTATGGGTGTTGGCTGCGCGGTAGCCTTTGCCTAAAAGGAACAGGTACTGGGGTCGGGGGCTGAAATGCTCCCAGGCGTACTCTACAAACTTGCGTATCCCCAGAGGGTGATTGTAAATCCCATGAGCAAACTGGTTATAAAGGTCTTCAACATCTACTATCAGGGTGGATAAGCCGGTATTGGTTCGGTAAGCTGCATAATCCTGAACGCTTTGTGTGGGGCTTTCAATAAACTTTCGATGGCTCACAATGATAAAATCGGCCGATTGGTTGCTGTAGTCGGTAAACCGGTGGGGTTGTGTTCCATTGGACACTTCATGGAGTTGGGTTACCTGGACTATTTGGTCTGATGATGTGAGCAGGCATCTTTTCTCTCCACTTCCGTTGGGGATGAGCGCCTGGACGTTAGCCCCTGTACGGGTGGTCGAAATGCGTCTGCCGTTGGTCAGGTCATATATAAATACCGATGCCCCGGAGGATGCTGAAAAGCCGGAAAAGTCGTATCGCCGGAAGCCGGAAACCGTATCCCGGGAGAGGAAGTACTGGTGTCCCTGTCCGCCCAGGTTGGTGACATGGGGGTAGGTGATCTCAATAAAAGCTACCGTATTGCGGTCAGCACCCACGCCCAGGTCGTTGACAGACCGGAATAGGAAGGAGTTGTTGCCGGACAGGGAGGCCGTAGGGAGGGTCCGGGTGTAGCGGGTGATCACATATCCGGTGTAGGTGGTGTCTACTACTTCATTGGCAAACTCAACGCGGAGATGATGGTTGGGACTTACACTGTTTCCGGTAGCATCTTTATAGTCGGAAGCGCCAATAACCGCAAAGCGCACCCTGGAGGGAGGGCCTGTAGTAAAACGATTGGGAGTGGCCACATTGTAGCTTCGTGAGCCTCCCAGGCTGAAGGGATTGCCAAACCACCCTTCCGCAGCTCTGTACTCAGGGTCTGTTACCCCGTAAGAAGAGGGCTCCCCGCCAAAATAATGGGAGGTATACTCTTCCCGCACCACATGCATAAAATGGTCCTCCGGAGAGTATGCCTGATAGTTAGTGTCAGAGGTAACCGTTAACCGGCGATTGGTGGTGGCGTTGTTCCAGGTGAGAAAATAGGCTGCCGTATCACAAAACAAGCTGTACCCTTGGTTCATATGGCCCGCAGGATCTATGAATAGTTGCTCGTCAAACCACCCGTCATTGGCCCGGGCATAGAATTCAATATAGTCTCCGGGGTCAAAGGACCCTGTATGCTCATTTTTTATGTAAACGGGCTGCTCCGCTCCACGGCCAAAAATCTGAATATTTAAAGGATTTATGGTGTTTACAGGAACCCCATGGTCCTGAAGGGTCTGGTAATCTATTCGATAAATGCCATCTTCTGCAACTTTGATTTTATAGTAGCTCTGGCTGTGGTTGATCCAATCATTACTGAACGGCTGGCTGGTCACCTGGAAAGGGTGCGTCAGGATCATTAGTAAGGGGATTATGGCAAATAGGCGCTTCATGGCTTTGTGGTTTGTTATTCCTGTGATGGTTTTTGGAACTGAATACGCAGAGAAAACACGTGGGAATAGAGGGCCATGGAGTTTCCTCCGGGGTCGGTGAGGGCGTAATCCAGAAAAAAGCGCTCTTTCAGGTTCAACCCTATACCTATGGTGGGCTGAAAGGTGGTTTCTGTTCCTCCGTTGATGGCTTTAGTTTCCTGGAACTTGCCAATGCCGCCGCGCAAAAAGACAAGCTGGATATAATTCAGCTCCAGGCCCATGGCGGGGTCCACGCTCACAATATTGGTTTTGATGGGCACATTCCGCTTTCCGTCGGTGGTCAGGTCCAGGTTGATCTCGGCCAGTAGGTTAAGGGAGGGGCTAATGGGAAAAGACCTGGCTGTAGCCAGGATAAGGCGCGGGGTGGTTATTTCCACCGAAGAGACCGGGATGATGTTTCCGGTAATGGTAAATACTTCTTTCATCTGGTCGGTAAGGTCGTAAGACCAGGCATTAAAGGTGGATGTAATATCCTTTCCGGTGGCGGCAAGGATCCATTTCCCTGTTTCAAAACGTATGCCCAGGTCTGCCCCAAACCCCCAGCTTCGGGCAAAATCGCCGGCTTTGCGGCGGATCACCTTCACATTTCCTCCGTAATACAGCCCTTCCCGGGTGGCAGCACGGCTGTAAGAAAGCAGAAAAGCGTAGTCGGCAGCGGAAAAAGAGCGGACCCGGTCGTAATGGATATTGCCTTCATTGTCAATTAATTCAGAGGTGTCCGGGATGTCATCCACACCAAAACGGACCATGGAAAAGGCCGCAACGGAGGTCTTGTCCAGGCGGGCTGCAAAAGTGCCGTAATCATAACTGGCTATGCCCGCAAAATACTCTGAATGCGTCAATGATAGCTGACGGTCACTTTCCAGTAAAGCCAGCCCGGCCGGATTCCAGTAAGCAGCCTCAGAGGTAACCGTACTGGCCGAAACACTGCCGGACATGCCCAACCCCCGGGCCCCAACACCAATGGCTAAAAATTCATTGGAATACTTGGCCGTTTGAGCACTTGCCACTGATGCTAAACCTAAAAAGGTCAGGAGCAGAAAAAAACGTTGTAATGCCATCTGTTAATAACCGTAAATTAAAGAATAATATTTGATCTTTCACATATAGTTGCCGTTTCCTGTGTGTTGCCGTATAACAAATATATAAAATTTATTAATACGGTTGAGTTTATAAAAATAGCAATTTTATGGCAGAGATCACCATAATGGCAAAAAGCACATATCGCACAAATTTTGCTCCGTGCTTAACGGCCATTCGTGCCGCCAGAAGGGCCCCTGCCATGCTTCCCCCGGCAAGGATCAACCCGGCAACCAGGTGTACCTGCTGATTAATAAAAAAGATATATATTACTATGGGTGAATATATTAGGATTATCAGCAGCTTTACGGCGTTTCCCCTTACCAGATCATATCCTGCACTAAGGGATAGCCCCATTAGCATAAACAATCCCGCACCGGCCTGGATAAACCCTGCGTAAAGACCTATGAAAAAAAATATAAGATAGGCATACCAGGGTGGTTTTTTGAGTTTTCCGGCCTGTTTTATGAGGAACTGCTTAGGCCTTAGAAGCAAGATTGCCAGCATTGCGACCATAATAACACCTATGACCTTTTCCAATATCTGGTCATCCAGGTCTGTAGCAATGAAAGCACCGGGGATAGCCCCCAGCAATGCCGGTATGGCGAGCCGTATATCGGTTCGCAGCTTCAACTGACCTTGTTTATAAAAGCTTCCCACCCCTACAAGGGTTTGTAAAAATATGGCAATACGGTTGGTTCCGTTGGCCACATTTGCCGGCAGCCCTAAAAAAATAAGCAGCGGCAGGGTGATAAAGGAACCGCTTCCGGCCAGGGTGTTTATGTATCCCGACACAAAACCGGTTAAAACGATCAGGAGTATTATCTCGGTGCTTAATGATGGCAGCATGGCACAAATGTACGGAAAAACACAAAGTGGCCTCACTTCATCATAAGGGAAAAGCTATTAATGGAAGGATTTTGTATTTTTGCTCATTAATTACAGAGGAGCCCGGTCTAAAAACATAAAGTCCTTATTCCCGCTGAAAATCAAAAGCAACTTTTTACACCGGACTTATAGATGGAATATTTACCAAAATTATATAACCATGAAAAAGATTATTCAAACAGATCAGGCGCCGGCAGCCATCGGCCCTTACAGTCAGGCAGTAGAAAAAGACGGCATGCTTTTTATTTCCGGGCAGATCCCGGTGAACCCCACTGCAGGAAAGGTGGTGGGTGGAGGCATTAAAGACCAAACCCGCCAGGTGATGGAAAATATGGGCGCAGTATTGAAAAAGGCAGGATATGACTACGAGCATGTGGTTAAGTGTACCTGTTTGCTCACCGATATGGGCAATTTTGCGGCAATGAATGAGGTATATGGAGAATATTTTGCTGAAAATCCACCCGCAAGAGCCGCTTTTGCCGTGGTGGAACTCCCGCTGAAAGTGCTGGTAGAAATAGAGTGTATAGCAATCAAGTAAACCATAAGAAGATGACTAAAAGATATTTGTTTACAACAGCACTTCTCCTGGCTTTTGCGGTCAGGTCTATTGCCGGTGAGGGAATGTGGATCCCGTTGCTGTTGGAAAAGTACAATGAGGAGGATATGCAGGCCATGGGAATGAAGATCACGGCAGAGGACATTTACAGTGTGAATAACTCCAGCCTGAAAGATGCGGTTTTTCGCTTTGGCGGTGGATGTACTGCCGGGATGATCTCTGCACAGGGACTGATCATTACCAATCACCATTGTGGGTATGGAAACATACAAGCCCTTAGCTCTTTGGATCGGGACTTGCTTACCGATGGGTTTTGGGCTGATGATCTGGAGACGGAGCTGCCCTGTGAGGGCCTTCAGGTTACCCGGCTGGTCTATATGGAAGACGTATCTTCCCGGGTGCTGGGGGGTGTGGAGGATAACTGGACCAGGCAGCAGCGACAAGATACCATTGAGCTTCGTATTCAGAAGATCACCGGTGAGGCTACTGAAGGTACTCATTACTCTGCGGCAATAGAGCCTTTCTACTATGGCAATCAGTATTTTATGTTCGTTACCGAGTCTTTTAAGGATGTGAGGCTGGTGGGAGCTCCTCCTTCTGCTATTGGAAAGTTTGGGGGAGATACGGACAACTGGATGTGGCCCAGGCATACCGGTGACTTTGCTCTGTTTCGGGTCTATGCCGGCGAGCATAATGATCCGGTGGAATACAGTGAAGACAACAGCCCCTATACGCCCCTGATGCATATGCCCATATCATTAAACGGTGCTGAAGAGGAAGATTTTACCTTTGTTTTTGGGTTTCCCGGCCGGACCCAGCAGTACCTTACCTCTCATGCGGTGGACATGATCATCAACACCGAAAACCCGGAACGCATTGCGCTTCGTGAGATGCGGCTGGACATTATGGATGGATACATGCAGCAAAGCGATGAAGTGCGTATCCAGTATGCAGCCAAGCATGCACGGGTGGCCAATTTTTACAAAAAATTTCAGGGGGAAAACCGGGGCATTCACAGGCTTAAAGCTGTGGAAGTGAAGGAGGAGCAGCAGCGTCAGTTTCAGCAGTGGGCTGACAGCAGCCCCAATAACCGTCGCCGCTATGGAGACCTTTTTCCCGCTTTTGGCCAGGCTTATGAAGCACTGACCCCTTACAATATGGCATTTAACTATGTGATTGAAGCCGGTATTGCCGTGGAGTTGGTGCCATTTGTGCGGAATTTCGGCCAGTTGTTCCAGGCTGTACCCGATTCCAATCTGGCCCAAATAAAGGAAGACTTGCAAAAGCGGGCAGAGAGCTTCTTTAATGACTATCATAAACCGCTGGACCAGGACATCCTGGCTGCAGTTTTTGAGAAATATGCCCAGGATATCCATGATGCATTTCAACCGGTTGTTTTTCAGCTGGTGGAAAACGAATTTGACGGGGATTTCTCTCAATATGCCAGCTATGTGTTTAAAGAATCTTCTTTTACCAGCCTGGAGGATGTGGAAGCCTTTTTAGCTGATTTTAACGCTACGGAACAAGATCGTGAGGCATTGCGAAAGGACCCCGCCTACCAGATGTCGGCCAGCGTTTTCTCTTCTTACTTCCAGCATGTACGGCCCGTTCGTGACTCATTGAACAATCACCTGGATAGCCTTTACCGTGTTTATTTAGAAGGGCTTATGAAAAAACGGGAAGGGGATTATTTCTACCCTGATGCCAATTCCACACTCCGAATCACTTATGGGAAGGTGGAGGGCTATAAACCCCAGAATGCGGTAACATACCGCCATTATACCACTTTACAGGGGGTTTTTGAAAAAGAGGCTCTGGGAGAGCCCGACTATACGGTGCCTGACAAGTTGAGGCAGCTTTATAAGGCAAAGGATTTCGGGCCTTATGCCGCCGGGGATGGAACCATGCGGCCTTGCTTTATTGCTTCCAACCATACCTCAGGAGGAAATTCGGGCAGCCCTGTGCTCAATGCTAACGGTCACCTTATTGGGGTGAACTTTGACCGGAACTGGGAAGGGACCATGAGTGATCTGATGTATGATCCGAACCAGTGCCGTAACATCTCGGTGGATATACGGTATTGCCTGTTTATCATTGATAAGTTTGCTAATGCGGGCCACCTGTTGGAGGAAATGACCATTATTATGCCCCGGTAGCGGCTTGCCTGAGGGACTCATAACGGGTATGCCCCATATCAGCTATCCGGATTGGAGTGCCAAAAAAAGAACCGCCCCTGAGTATCCAGGGGCGGTTCTTTTTTTATAATGGTCGGGCTGGGTGAAAACATAAAATTTCTCAGGGGGTTGGCCCATATTCTGTCATTGGAAGAGGTCTGTGCCGTTTTGTCAGGGGCTGGGTTTCCCTGTTTTTTCTCCGTCGTAGGCCCATTTCAGGTACATTGCGCCCCAGGTAAATCCGGCGCCAAAGGTAGCCAGGATAATATTATCTCCGGGTTTGAGCAGGTGTTCATAGTCCCAGAGGCATAATGGCAGGGTAGCTGCCGTGGTGTTGCCATACCTGTGGATATTGATCATCACCTGTTCTTTTTTTATTCCCATACGCTTAGCGGTTGCTTCAATAATGCGCATATTGGCCTGGTGTGGTACCAGCCAGTCCAGGTCTTCCGGGTTGAGCTGGTTCTTTTTCATAATCGCTACGGAGGTATCGGCCATATTAGCTACTGCCGATTTAAAAACAGGCTGTCCTTCCTGATAGATATAGTGAAGCCTGTTATTAACGGTTTCTTCTGATGCGGGCATTACCGATCCTCCGGCTTTTTGGTGCAGGTGCACTCTTCCAAAGCCATCACTTTTAACGATGGAGTCAATAATGCCGTATTCTTCCGTAGTAGGTTCCAGCAAAACGGCTCCGGCGCCGTCACCAAAAATGGGGCAAGTGGCTCGGTCGGTATAATCTACAATGGATGACATCTTCTCTGCCCCCACCACCACCACCTTCCGGTAACGCCCCGATTCTATAAACCGGGAAGCCGTCTCCAGAGCATAAAGGAAGCCGGAACAGCCTGCGTTAAGGTCGAAGGAAAAAGCATTTTTTATGCCCAGCTTATCACTGATAATGTTGGCAGTAGCAGGAAACTGATGGTCTGGGGTAACCGTAGCACAAAGGACAAAGTCAACTTCATCCACATGGGTACTGGTTTTTTTCAATAGCTCCCGGATAGCCGGCACAGCCAAATCAGAGGTGCCCTTCCCCTTTTCTTTGAGAATATGCCTTGTCTTTACACCAATGCGGGACATTATCCATTCATCGGATGTGTCAACCATTTTGCTCAACTCCTCGTTGTTGAGCAAATAGTCAGGGAGATACCCTCCAATACCCGTAATAGCTGCTTTAATCTTATTCATTGATCATCCTCCTTAAAAAAAATCCAAAAGTAAGCAAAAATCATAGAACAATATTTTTAAGGAATTTTTTCCGAACTTTTTCTTTCATACGGGCATTTATGAGCCGTTTAGAGGTGATGATCATATTTTTAAATGCTTTTACTCTAGATATGCCATGTCCAATAAGTACAGGCTTATTAATGCCAATCACCGGCGTAGCTCCGTAATTTTCAAAGTCCATTTGTTTCACAAAGGGGTCATTGGGGATGCGTTTAGCCAGGATTTGATGAAAGGCTTCCAGTTGTTTCAGAACAATATTTCCTGTATATCCGTCACAGACGATCACGTCGGCTTTGCTGTCAAAGATATCCCGCCCTTCAATATTTCCGTAAAAGTTTATTTCGGTATTCTCCTTTAGGACGGGGTATGTAGACTGGCAGAGGATATTTCCCTTTTTCTCTTCGCTGCCAATATTGAGCAGTGCCACCCTTGGGTTTTTAATATCCAGCATGGCGGTGGCGTACAAAGAGCCCAGCACGGCAAACTGGTTAAGCACATCGGGTTTTACATCGGGGTTTGTTCCCACGTCCATCAGTACGGTAAATCCTCCTTTTTCCTGAGGGATAAGTGCGATGGAGGTGGGCCTGATCACTCCCTGGATGGCTCCCACTTCATAAAAAGCCCCTACCAGCATTGCACCGGTATTTCCGGCACTGGCAAAGCTATGGATCTTGTTGCTTTTCAATAACTTGAATCCCACATTAATGCTTGAATCGGTCTTTGTAGAAAAAGCACGGGTGGGTTGCTCGTCCATTTCAATTACCTGGGAAGCATGATGTATCTGTATGGTTTGCCCCTGGTAGTGGTGACGGTTCAGATGCTCCCGGATGATCTTCTCATCACCAATCAGCAGTATCTTCTGGTCACCGGTAAGCTCTTGCTGAGCAAGGATAGCGCCTTCAATTACTGCCGCAGGAGCATGGTCCCCACTCATTGCATCGATACCAATAATCATATTGTTTGTGAGTTTGGTTATTTCAACCGCCCTAAATAATGTCTTCCGCTGTTTCTATGACTTTGATACCTTTGTAATGTCCGCAGTCCATGCATACACGGTGATACAACACCGATGCTCCACAATGCTGGCAGTTCATAAGTGTGGGCGCAGTAGCTTTGTAGTGTGTCCTGCGCTTATCTCTACGGGTCTTGGATGTTTTCCGCTTTGGATGTGCCATAATACGTATGGTTTAATTGTTATCTATATTTTTTTTTCAACTGTTCTAATATGTCCCGGTGCTTATCAAAAGCCCCCCCTGACCCGGAAGCCTGCTCCTCACTGATCCTTTTAATCATCTCAGGATCACATTTGCTCCGGTGGCTATGTACATGCTTTATGGGTAATAGTAAGCTAATATACTCATATACCTGTTGGCTGATATCATATTCATGCGCATCATCGGGCAATGCAATAATCTCTTCACTCTCGTCAAAAGACTCCTGAAAGTCGGAGAATTTGGCGATAAATGTATAACTCCCTTCTATCTGTTGGTCATATTGGTCCAGACAGCGGTCGCAAACCAGCCTGACATGCCCGTGAATACGGAAATGGAATACCAACATGGTGGTCTTCCGTTCCAACTCCAGATCCACAATAACCTTCCCCCCCCGGGGCGCAGCCTGCTCATACTCATCAAAGAACCTCTTGCCAACCTCAAAGTTAAACGCATGGGTCCCTTCTTTCAGCCCTTTGAAAGGTATTACAAATTGATCCAAATACCTTTTCATGAAACCTCCTGTTTATTTTGAGCGTGCAAAAGTAAAAAAAGATAATGAAAACTACAAATATTTTTTCCTGACTGTAAAAATATATGCAGATAAGCAGGGGCAGGTCATTCGGTTAGTTTGTAGCGATTATTCGGTGGTGTATAAGAAGCGTTTGATCTTTTTAGTGGCCGTTTTTTCGAAGGGTTCGGTGTGGGTTAGTACTATTTGCAGCCGTGAAAAGCGGTTTACCCGGCTGTTTACATAGGCCAAAAGCTCTTTGCGGAGTTCATTTTTCCTGCTGTCCAGATAGTCTTTGATCTCGCTTTTAAAGTGGTGGTATTTTTTCTCCAGTTCATCCTGGTTAAAATGGACCAGGGCCACAAGTTTCCCTTTTTTCTCTATCACAACGGACTCCACCACATGGTTAAAGTTATTGATGATGGCTTCAATTTCTTCCGGGTAGATATTCTCTCCACTGGCTCCTACGATCATATTTTTCAGTCGCCCACGGATATACAGGTATCCGTCGCTGTCCAGTGTTCCCAGGTCACCCGTTTTAAACCATCCATCGGGGGTGATCACTTCTGTTGTTTTTTCGGGGTTTTTATAGTATCCCTGCATAACATGGTCTCCTTTGACCCATATTTCTCCTTCGCCGGTTTTGGGGTCCGGGTTATGGATATGCAGTTGTCCGTCCCGGATGGCCGGGCCGGTACTTTGCCAGCGTGCCCCTGAGGGGCCAAATCCCGCTGCCAATGGAGCGGTCTCTGTAAGGCCATACCCTATAGCATAAGGGAATTGGGCGTCTATTAAAAAATTTTCCACACAGCCATTTAACTTGGCGCCTCCGATGCCGAAAAATTTTAGCTTGCCTCCAAAAGTCTTTTTTAACTTCATGCCAAAAAGGCGGTTAATCCCTTTTCGAACGGGTGAAACGGCGTACAAATGCCGCATCATTTTATTTTTGGTGATCAATGGCTGGATCTTTGCCTTATAGATCTTTTCAATGATCAGGGGAACGGTTAGCATTACGGTAGGCTTTACTTTTTTCAGGGCCGGCACCAGCAGGTTTGGTGTTGGTGGTCCTCCCAGGTAGTAAATACGGGAGCCGTACATTATGGGCAGGATTAGCCCGATGGTGTTTTCATAGGTGTGAGACAGGGGCAGGATAGATAAAAAGCGGTCGCCGGTGTTTACCGGATGAACCAATCCGCTTTGAACCGCATTGAATACAATATTGCGATGGGACAGCATCACCCCCTTGGAGTTTCCGGTAGTGCCTGAAGTGTAAATAATTGCAGCCAGGTCTTCCTCCTGGACCACATACTGGCTTGCCGGGCGGGCCGAATCCCGGAAGGGGACGGCCTCAGTGCCTGATATACAGGAGAAATCATCCAGTGAAAAATGCCATGACAAAGCCGGTAGCTGAATGTGTTCCACTTTTCTCACCAGCTCCCGGGATACAAAAAGGGCCCGGGCCTCTGAGTGGGCCAGGGTGTTCTCCACCTCTCCCGGAGTGAAGTCGGGAAGAATGGGAACCACCGTGGCGCCCATGGAAGTGATGGCAAAATATACCAGGCTCCAGTGTGTGCTGTTGCCGCCCAAAAGGGCTACCTTATCCCCGGGGACAATCCCATGGGCCTCCAGGTAGGCTGTTATGGCATCCACTTGTTGGATGGCTTCCTGATAGGTAACATCCCGGCCTCCGTTAACATGTGAAAATGCCACATGGGGGCCATATTTCCGGGCTGACTCCCTGATAACCGCAGGAAGGGTTAAAAAGGGCAATGCTTGCGTTTTTGTCATAAAACAGACGTTTGGTGCCGGTGCAAAGATATATTTTTTTATTTGAACGTTTTTTCTGGCAGTCCGTCTCCATTCAGTGCCAGACGGTCGAAGTAACGGGGATATTTTTTCCCCAGTAGCTTATCCACGTATAACCTGGTCAAATACTGTGCCAACATATAGCCTTGTCCTCTTAATCCCAGGAAAAGCCCTTTATCCGGGTCAACGATCATTCGTGGTTCAATATAATACCCTGACCATACGGCTTGCAGGCCTGTTGACGCCAGCGGGGGCAAAGGTAACGTAGTTGATAGGCCGGAAGTTGATGTTTGCTTTCTGTTGCGGTTTTTCAGGCTAATGCTGGGCACCGGATAACCTCTAATATGGGGTGGGTTTAAGTGGTGCCAGGCTTTCAAAATCCTCTGGGGATAAATTGCCGTTGTCTGTCTTGTTCTTCTTCGTATTTATCACAGTTCAGCTCGATGGGTGTGCCTCTGGGTGTCTCAAAGGGTCTTTTAGGGAGATTAACAGTGGGGCTGTCGTAGAGGCTGTTCATAAACAGGGCCCAGATTGGCAGGCCGGTATTGGCGCCTTGTCCGTGACGGATACTTCTGAACCTCACGGCCCGGTCTTCGCCACCCACCCAGACACCGGCAACCAGGTCCGGGGTGATTCCCAGGAACCATCCGTCCGAGTTTTTGTTGGTGGTTCCTGTTTTACCGGCAACGGGATGGTTCATATTATAGCGGAAGCGCAGCCGCTGGCCGGTTCCGTAATTCACAACTCCCTGCATAAGCCCCAGCATCAGGTAGGCCGCCTCTTCTGTCATGGCTTCATGCTGTTCCGGGATAAACGATTCGATGATATTACCGTTATTATCTTCAATGCGAGTAACAAATTGCGGCTTAATATAGACGCCTTTGTTGGCAAAAGTGGCCATGGCTCCTACCATTTCGTACACGGACAGGTCGGGGGTTCCCAGTGCAATGGCCGGATAAGGCTCTATGGGTGAGGTTACGCCCATATCCCGTACCAGTTTGATCACCCTTTCCGGGGATAATCGTTTCATCAGGTGTGCTGAGATAAAGTTTATGGAGTTGGCCAGGGCCCACTTAAGGGTAACCATTTCTCCTTCTCTTTTGTCGTCAGCGTTTTTTGGTGTCCAGGTACGCCCGTCGGGCAGTTCAAAGGTGACGGGCACATTAGGGACCTTCATGCACGGGTGGTAATTAAGCTCTTGCATGGCCAGGGCGTAGACAAACGGCTTAAATGTTGAGCCCACCTGCCGTCGTACAGAGGTTACATGGTCAAATTTAAAATGCCGGTAGTCCACCCCACCCACATAGGCTTTTACATGGCCGGTGGCTGGTTCCATGGCCATTAACCCTGAGCGGAGAAAATGCTTGTAATAGCGAATGGAGTCCATGGGGGTCATCACCGTGTCAATGTCACCGTTATAAGAAAAGACGGTCATCTCTGCGGGGGTATTAAAGATTATCCGGATGCTGTCTTCCGCGATGCCCCGTTGATTGAGGTGGTAGTACCTGTCGGATCGCCTCATGGACCGGTCCATGATTCGCTCAATATCTGCTTGAGTAATGCCTTCAAAAGGGGCATTGGCTCTGTTCTTTTTAAGCCGGAAAAAGGTGGGTTGCAGCTCTTCGCTCAGGTGTTTACGCATAGCTTTTTCAGCCAGTGCCTGCATCTCCGAGTCAAGGGTAGTGTATATTTTCAGTCCGTCCCGGTAAAGGTTATAGGGTTCTCCGTTGGGCTTGGTATGCGTTTTACACCAGTCACGTAGCTGGAGTCTCAGGTATTCTCTAAAGTAGGTAGCCAGTCCGATATTGTGGTCGCTCATGCGATAGCGCGATATATCCAGCGGGGTTTGACGCAGGGAGTCGTATTCTTCATCGGTGATATAGTCGTATTTATTCATCTGGCTCAATACTACTTCTCTACGTTTCTTAGCCCGTTCCGGGTTTCTAACCGGGCTGTAAAAGGTGGGTGCACGGAGCATTCCCACCAGCATGGCCGACTCTTCCTTCTTTAGCTCATGGGGTTCCACGTCGAAATAGGTTTTTGCGGCGGATTTTATTCCAAAGGAATTGCCTCCGAATGATACCGTGTTAAGGTACATGGCCAGGATTTCATCTTTGCTGTAATTATATTCCAGTCGTGCAGCCACCACCCATTCTTTCAGTTTGGTGAGCAGTAATTCGCCCGTAGATATTTGTGTTTTCCTGGGGAACAGGTTTTTGGCCAGCTGCTGTGTGATGGTACTGGCTCCCCTTTGTTTTCCGCGGATGGTGCTAAAAACTCCAGCTATGGTGCCTTTCAGGTCTACGCCGGCATGGTTTCGAAAGCGAATATCTTCGGTGGCCAGCAAGGCCTGGATTAAATTCTCGGGGAGGTCAAAATAATGTACATTGGAGCGGTTTTCAATAAAATAGTTCCCCAGCAATACGCCGTCAGCGCTATATATTTCGCTGGCCAGGTTGCTTTTAGGGTTTTCCAGCTCCTCAAAGGAAGGCATAAAGCCCAGCCATCCCCGGGAGGTTATAAAAAACAATAAAATGATAAGGAAAAGCCCCGTCAGATAGGAGATCCAAAGGATACGCAGGGTCCTTTTAACCGGAAATCCGGATTTTTTCTTGCTGCCTTTTCTGGTCTTATTCATTGGTTTGGTAGCTTTCTTTTACTATTCTTATCCCCAGTTCATCCAGCCCATAAAGGGTGTCACGCCGCATAGCCTGAACAAACTCTAGCCGGTAGTTGCCTTCCAGGGGCAATGTTGCATTTCTTTTAAAAAGAAACAGGTTGTCCCTGTAATAGCCGGTTCCTTTTCCCAGCCACTGTCCGTCAGGGCGGGCCAGTACTAGCTCAATGGTATCCCGGCTTATGCTTTGGTCGGGGTATATGGTGTTCATAAACAGGTACAGGTTGCTGAACTCATAGTCTGTGGTAATGCGCAAGCTAATCATAAAACTATAGAGGGCGGTGGTATCATCAACCGGGAATCCAAAGCTTTTGGTTTCCTCCGCCGGCCAGGCCTGATCAGTGATTGGTTTACTTCCTGTGTGGAAATAGTCTTCTCGGCATCCGTAAAGAAGCGACAGGAAAACCAGCATAGCTGGCAAAACGACCGTTGGCAGGGGGTGCTTCATATGTTTCAAATATATGCTAAAAACGGCCCGTTTACGGGCTTTATTTTTGAATGGTGGTTTTTTTCATTTAATACACTTGCTATTAGCTTCTTTACTGTCTGTTACGACCCTCATTTCCATGTTGCTTTGGTGGTCGACGGTTTTTATTTTTTACTGCCTTTGGCGGGCGGTCCGGGCGGTCCCTTTGTGGTCCCTTACTGCCTCTTTTGGCCCGTTTTTGGTTGTTTTCTTTGAAAGGCTTTTTGTCAAAGCGATGGATGTCGTCTTCATTGTCGCTGGCAGCAAAGTCATTTTCCTGTACAGAGGGCGGTGTTTCCAAAAACTCTTCCAGCGATTGGGGGTGTTGGTTATTCTTGTTCATACCCATGACCCTGGAGGTATTTTCCAGGCTTAATGGGAGAAATATTGCAGGTTCTTCTTCATAAGCGAACCAGATATTTTTTTTGAAGATATCCTTTTTCTGGATGAATGCTTTTCCTTTTTTTGTGATCAGGATGGTGTTATCCGGGGGGAATTCTTTAAGCGCATCCATATATACATCGTATTCGTAATTTAGGCAGCATTTCAGTTTTCCGCATTGTCCGGCAAGCTTTTGCGGGTTAAGTGAGAGTTGTTGTTCCCGTGCCACGTTGGTAGATACGGACCGGAAGTTATGGAGCCATGTTGCACAGCACAGTTCCCGTCCGCAGGAGCTGATGCCACCGATCCTGGCCGATTCCTGTCGTGCGCCGATCTGTTTCATTTCTACACGGATGCTGAATTCCCGGGCCAGCTCTTTGATAAGTTGGCGAAAGTCTACTCTGCCTTCGGCGGTATAGTAGAATATGGCTTTGGTGCCATCCCCCTGGTATTCCACGTCGTTGATCTTCATGTCCAGTTGAAGGCTTTCCACGATCTTCCGGGCCCGGAGCATGGTGATCTCTTCCCGGTCGATGGTGGCTTTCCACTTGTCAATGTCAGCCTGGCGCGCCCGGCGATAGATCTGCTTGACCTGTCCGGAGTTTTTTTTCAGGCCGCATTTCTTCATCTGAAGGCGTACCAGGTCTCCCGTCAAGTTAACCATGCCAATATCGTGGCCCGGGCTGGCTTCTACAGCTACCAGGTCGCCCGCTTCAAGCATCATTTCATCCGGCTTTTCATAAAACTCTTTCCGGCTGTTTTTGAAGCGCACCTCCACAATGTTTGACGACTCCCGGGTAAAGGGGATACTAATATCGCCCAGCCAGTCATAAACATCTAACTTGCTGGTAGTGTGTATTTCTCTCTGGCTGGTCTTTTCATAGGCCTTGGGGATCTTTAGGCAGCCCCGTGAAAGCAGACCGTTGCTTCCGTCATTGTATCCCATAATATAGTGGTGTATGCAGGTAGTTAAAAAATAGTTGCTTATAAGAACCGGGGCTCTTTCGCCATTTCTTTTTCCACATCTTCCACGGTAATGGGGATGCGTTGTTCGCCCAGCAGCCTGCAGCCGCTTTCGGTTACCAGGATGTCATCTTCCAGGCGGATGCCTCCAAAGTTTTTAAACCCTTCCAGCTTGTCGTAATTTATAAACTCAACAAACTTTTTTTCTGCTTTCCACCTATCGATCAGCTCCGGGATAAAGTAAATTCCCGGTTCATTGGTGATGGTAAAGTTGGGTTGGAGCTTTCGGGCCATTCGCAGGCCGCCAAGGCCAAACAATGGCGATCGCTTCACTTCCTGGTCATATCCCACGTGATCTTCACCCAGCGCTTCCATATCATGTACATCCAGTCCTATCATGTGGCCCAGCCCGTGAGGCATAAACAATGCGTGGGCTCCTTGTTCCACGGCATTTTCCGGGTCTCCTTTCATTATACCCATGTTTTTCAGCCCGTCGGCAATAGCCAGGCA
>PWNQ01000008.1 GCA_003557725.1 Bacteroidales bacterium
GGGGCGCGCGCGGGAGCTTTCCGGTAAGGAAATAATCATCCTCCTGTGTGTCAAAAATCCTGTCATGGGCGTTTCATGTGTTTGTATTTTTATATATTGCTTATTTTTAAATATTTATGCTTGTTGCTCGCAATCTGTGCTGAAGCAATTCCTTATGCCTCTTTGTTCTCCCAAGTCTCTTAACTCTCTCAATTCGCTCAAGTCGCTCAAGTCGCTTAAGTCGCTCAAGTCGCTCAAGTCGCTTAAGTCGCTTAAGTCGCCTCCTTGCATCAACGCATTTAAACATCCCCTGTGTGTCAAAAGCCACTTTACCGGTGCGCGCAGGCAGGGGGGTGGAATTTTCAATCCTTAACCATTATTTATTTAATTTTTTCGTAGGTTGTGGGCATGCTTTCCGTGATTGAATGGTATAAATTTTATAAAGGCTTTCCTTCAGGCGGTCCAGTTTAACTTTCCATCTGAACAGTGCGGGCACGTTATAGCGGACCATCAGATATTGCAGGTGGTCTATCCACCCCGGCACTTTTACCGGAGGAAGTTTTTTTACTTGTGTATGTATTTTGCCAAAGAGCTCCTTTTTTTGGGATTGGTTTATTTTTTTATCCCGGTATATCCGGTTTAGCCAAATGTTCACGTGTAAAATATGAAGCATATTCAGTGCGTTTCTGACGGGTTTTTTCTTTATAAGGTACTGAGGTGTAGTTTTATGTACTTCTTCAAATATCTTTATTATATCCCTGTAGGCTGTCAGGCCGGGGTTTCCTGTAAGAGATGTTGGGCAGTTGATACGATAGCGGTACAGCTCCTTTCGAAGGATGGTAATGCGTTGAGCATGGAGCATGACCATTACATAAAAGGGCAGGTCTTCGTGTTTGATGGTCTCACTGAAGCGTGCCTGGCTTTTCCGGACCAGGGATGTTTTTACGATCTTATTCCAGGGTGCGGCCGGCACCCAGGGCAGTAGATATGGGATTTCATTCTGATCATACGTGGTGGTTACCTTCCCTCCGTCGTAAAGCATTTTTTTTGCTTGCTGAAAATAGCTCGGGTCAGTAGGGGCTTTGGTCAGATCATCAAAACAGGAAGGATAACAGACGGCCATATCGCTGCCATTTTCCTTTGCTGTGTAGTATAACTGAGAAACCATGTCCTCATGGGGGATGTCATCGCTGTCCACAAAGCCCAGGTACTCGCCAATGGCATAGCCTATGCCCAGGTTTCGGGCTGCCCCGGGGCCGCTGTGATTTTGACGGATAAAACTCAGCCGGGGGTCTTTCTGGGAAAATTCTGAGAGAATGGCTCCGCTGCTATCAAAAGAGCCGTCGTCGATACAGATTACCTCAATGTCTTTTAGTGACTGTCCCAATACGGCCGTCAGGCATGCCGGAAGATAACGGGCAGCGTTGTGCACAGGAATAATAATACTGACTTTCATATTGATTTACAGTGCTTTTTGTGTGAAGGCCTTGCTCATATAGTATACAAAAATATCAAATATTTGATTATAGGATGTGAAATCCGTCCCGGTCTATGCGGATTCCATTGTCCATATTTTCCAGGTCTCCGTGAATCAGCTTTTGCTTTCCTTCCCAGAAGGCTTTCTCGCCATATACCGGGTCCAAATGGCGGTGGTATTTATAGTTCATAAAGTGAAAATAAATAAAATCCCGGTCTCCATCCAAATTATTGGTTATGTGCCCCTTGTTCCAGTACCAAACGGTGGGATGTTTTTCTTTTCCGTTGAGCCATTTTGACGGGGTTAGCGGGGTGGTGTATTGTTCTTTAAAATAATTGTTGTTTCGATATTTGGCCGACCAGAACAACAAGGCATCAAAGGGCCTTTGTCTTTTTTCAGGAAGCCACCACGGGTAGTTAAAGGCGCTGATATACATGTCTTCGTCAAACCAGATCATTTTAGGGTTTTCCAGGTGGTGTTTCCAGTTTTTCACCCTTGTAAAGGCCTTTTGCATCCAGGGTGTATTTTTAAACAGGGCCAGATGTCCGGAGACCCCCAGGTATGGGTGCTGATCACATTCCGGGTGAGTACTTCCGGTGTATAAAAGCGCCGGATATTGCCCCAAAGTACATCCAGGTCTCCATACCCATAATAGTCATATCCCCGGATCTGCTCCCGGTGGAGATAGCCCAGCATGGGCTTAAGGTCGCATAGCTTATGATATTGGGCCGGCTGAAAGCTGATGTTTAGCTTATGGCTCACCCGCTCGCAATAATCCGCATAGCTGATGGTTCGTATGTGCACATTGTCCGGGAGGGGTGTATCCTTTGGGCAATCGCTGTGAAGCAACCAGGTAATGGTTGGGTTGTGCCGGCAACTTTCCAGAAATAATGGAAACCATTGGGGCCATCGGCCACCAAAATAATCGATCATAATAATAACAGACTTCATGGCGCTATGGGTCCTTTGGGGTTAGCATTTTTCTGCATTGATACTTAAGGGAGTCTATCAGGGTTCTTGCCCTTAGCCATTTAACTTTCCCCCGGCGGATTATTTTCACCTGCCATCGTTCATCAAATGATAATAGCTCGGTGGGGATGGGGGTCATGCGCAGGAAATGATCCCGGGTGGTATGGAACAATTGTCGTTTTTTTTGCCGGGAAATACGTTTTTGGTGCATGACACCATGAATATAGCTAAGCAGTTGCCAGGTGACAAATAGGTTGAACTGCCGGTTTATTGCCGGGTCTTTCAGTTGTGTGGCCAGCTCCTTGCGGGTTTGGTCCAGAATGCGCGGCAAGGTGTCGTCCTGATGCATACGTTGATGGGTGGAAGAGCCCTCCCGTGCTGCTGAATAGAAATACAGCCCCTCACGCACCGGAACGATGGACCGGGCATTAAGGATAGCCTTAAAAAAGAAAGGGACATCCTCATGGAGTACTCCGGAGGCAAAACGGATATGGTGTGCTCTCAGAAAGCTGGTTCGGTATATTTTATTCCAGCATACGGTGGTAATATAGGGTAAATAGGTGCTGATGGCGGAGGCAGTGATGGGCTCACCGGTGTTGTGGTGTCTTGTCAGGGCCTCTTGTTCGCGGTCAAAATATGCGTAGGGTACCTGCTTTCCGCGCCTGAAGCAACAGGTATGGCAAAAAGCGATGTGGCTGTTATGTCGCATGGCAGCAGAATACAGCTTTTCAAACATACGGGGATGGATATGGTCATCCGCATCCACAAATCCGGTAAACATGCCCCGGGCCATATCTATGCCCATATTACGAATGTCCCCTTGCCCCGTCTTTTTCACCCTTATTACTTTTATTCGCGGATCAATCTTCCGGAACTTTTCCAGGATTATTGGGCTGTTATCCCCGGAAGCGTCATCAATACAGATCACTTCCATATCCTGAAGGGTTTGGGAGAGCACCGACCGGAGGCAGCGCTCCAGGTATTGCTCCACATTATGCACCGGAATGATGACCGTTAGCTTCATGGTGTAGGCTTATTTTTGGGCTGCCGCACAAAAGGTTCCCGGCGGTCAACATTTATTTTCCTTTGCCATTTGGGAAATTGTTAAAGATGCAAATATAATGTACTTGACTGTATATTTAATTGTGGCGATGGGTTGTTTCGGGTGCGCTTACCGTAGGCGTTGATGTTTATGTAGTTAGCGACTTGCCGGCTATCCGGACAGGCTCACCCTGCAGGGGACGGATAGCATAGCCCTGAGTGTCTCAGCACGGTGACGGATGGTCTGCACAGGGACTTTAGGATATATGGATTGAGCATGTGCCCCTTTGACTTCGTAATATCCAAAGATGTCCACCTCATCAAAGGGAAATCTTTTTACCATGTCCACAGTTTGTTGAAAGTCCTCTTCAGTTTCTCCCGGGAAGCCCACGATCACCTGGGTACGAATACCCAATGCCGGGCAGGCTTTTTTTAGTGCTTTCAGGGCGCTATAAAATTCATTCAGATCACCCTGCCGCCGCATTTGTGTTAATACCCTTTCGCTTCCGGACTGAACGGCAGTGAGCAGGCTTTTGATGCGGCCTGTGGCGACCAGGCGTATGAGCTCTTCCCGGTAGCGGATAATCCAGTGGGGGTGAAGGTCCTGGATAAAAGCAATCTTTACCCGGGGGGCACTGTCCAGCACCTGTTGCAACATCTCCGGCAGGGATGATCCGGTATCCAGCCCATAAGCACCCGTATCGCTGGATACAATATTGATCTTTTGGTGTCTTGCTGCTGCCGCCTTTTCCATCTCTCCGGCGATCTCTTTCAGGGGTTTGCTCTTAAGCTTTCCGATAGCATAGCGGATAGTACAATAGCTGCACTGCCCCAGGCAACCCTCGGAAACCCTGATGGTAAAATACTTGTTGTTAAACCCTATGCCGCCCCTGATGCCTTCCACAGGCGCTTTGTGAGTAAGGCGCAATAGCAAAGCTTGATAGGGAATATGGGCATGGGGATATCTTATAACGTTGAAGAGCTTTTTCCATAATGATGACAGCCACTGCCTACCGGAAATGGGCCCCTTAGGGATAAGGCCGGAAGGGTTTGCCGTGGCTTCCGCGACAGAGGGCTTCACCCTGGAGGAAATACTATTGGCATCCGGCGTGTGAACGAATTTTTCCCGCAGGGAAATATGACGGTCAAGGTGTTCTAAGTTTTTGGTAAATAGTATTTTATCTTTAGGTATGCCCTGGATACTGTCCGGGTCCATGGCCGGAAGGCATCCGTAAACCACCAACTGACCCGGATACTGGTCATACTTTCTGATGACCTCCTGGCAGTTGCGGGTGACTTCCGCTGTCAGACCACAGGTGACCACCACCAAATAACGGGCCCGGGAATAGTCGGTGGTAAAGGTGTACCCATTACGATCAAAAAAGGAACAGATGCGCTCACCGTCCAAATCACGGCGGGAACAACCCAGTGAGATAACGGTGTAGTTCATGGAGCCCCCAAAATCTCCCTTTTCTCCGGGGGCCTCCCTTTCCTGAAATTGAAGTAAGGATTTTTTTATGCTTTCCATGATGTAATTTTGATCATTAGGGTGTTAGTTAAGAATAAAGGGTGACTAAGGCTCTTTTCATTACACAAAAAGAGAACCCGGTTCACTTATTTGGTTTTTAAATTTCTGAGTCCGGTCTAAAAAAACACATTTTTCACATCCGCTGAAAATCAAAAGTAACCTTTTTAGATTGGACTCATTTATTTTTCAGGATTTGGCTGATGATTCCCGCACGAAAAGCTCCATGCAGCAGTATTGCCAAAGGAAATAAACGGACGTTTCCTGTAGTTTTCAGGTAGGTGGAAACCACATACCATGCATCCTGTATTTCATATCTTATCAGGTGTTTATAGTTATTTTGTTTCCGGTAACAGTAAAAGTCTCTTCCGTAGGAATACTGTTTTTTTAGTGCATACCACAGGGAGGTGTTTTCCTCACGATACACTATTATTTTCGGCACATATATTCTTTTTTTTCCCTTCATATCCAACCGCAGGTTATAATCGCTATCTTCTCCCGACTGCAGGGAGCTGTCAAACAGTCCGATATCTTTTATTGCGCTGGCTGTGAATGTGGAGGCAGCTCCTGCCGGAAATTTTTTACCGGTGTATCCGTGTTCCACTTTCCGGGCATCACGGGTCCAGTTGGCGATCACAAACTGGTAATAGGCATGCAGTGCCTGTGCTGTGATGCCCTTTCCTCTGGTGGTTATGTTTGAACATACCACATCATATTGCTGAAGGTGGCGGTGAGTATTGACAAAGTGCTCCTTTTCAAAGGTATAATTGTCGGCTGAAAAAGTAATATACTGTCCGGTGGCAGCCAATATGCCTTTATTTCTGGAATAGGCCACCCCTTTATTCTCCGGGTTGCGGATACAGGTCAGGGGCATGGTGCTTTTAAATTGTTCAGCAATACGGTTGATCTCCTCCGGGCCACCGTCATTGACCACGATCACTTCATAGCCCCCCGGGACTGTGGCGTTTTGGATGCTCTCCAGGCATTGATGGAGCAGGGGAGGTGTTTTATGGCTGAGGATGACAATACTAAACATAGGTTGAAGTATATGGGGCACTATTATGGCACAGGGTGCATTGTTTTAATGATGGCTGTTTCGTTTGTTGCCGTACCGGGGAATAACCCGGGAAGCCAGCATGGACAGGTAAGCCAGCAGGTCGGAAACGATAACAGTAAAGGTTGATTTGTGAAGGGTTGCCACTGGCATGGTTTTTACCTGCCGGGCCACCAGGTGTTCGTATGAGCTTTGGCATTGATTCCCGGGGTCCAGCTTCTTGTACATAGAGTATCTCCGCCAGCGGTTTTCCGGTTCCAGATTGCCCAGATGGGTGATAAGTACCTGAGTGTTCATCTCCCGGGTAGTAGTGTATGGTTTTAATTCAAAATGCAGCCTTTTTTTATCCTGTATATTCATTTGCGCTTTTTTCCGGATCATCTTTAGCCGGTACTGAACTCCTTTTCGGGAATGGGGGTAGTCTGTGCGGTACTGGCATTCCTGGTCCCAGACATGGACATATGGAAAACGAACATGATCCAGGCCCTTCAGCCTGAGTAGCCATTTGAAAGCAGTGGAATACAACGGGTCTATACGCTCGTCCAGGTCTAAAAATAACATGTACCGTGTGTTCACAAGGCGGCCTGTCTCCATAAGCAGGCTGCGGTTACTGTAATCGTTGAACCCGCTGTTTTTCTCCCGGCGTAAATGGATCATTACTTGATTATCAATAAAAAAGGAGCCCGTATCATCCGTGCTGCCATCATCCAGAACCACCAGTCTATCGCAAAACAACCGCACATTATTCAAAAATGCCTGGGCATGTCGCCGCTCATTATAGGCCTGAGTAAATGCAACACACCTGTACCTGTCTGTCAGGCCTTCCGCTTTGACAACAGATACCTGGTAAGACTGGCATAGTGCTTCCAGACGACTATAAATGTCCTTGTTATAATGTCTTTTAGGGTCTTCCTTTGTCATCTTTTCAGATTGTATTAGGTTCTATTGACGGGTTACTTAGTTGATATGGTGGGTTTCTCTTTTTTTGTAATATCCGGGCAGGCCTTATATCCTAAGTATAGTCCCAGGAAGCTGGCCATATCTGCAAAGAAGTACAGGAATCGTGTATGGAATGAGATATTTTTTCTGTGGAATAATAGCCATACTTTGTCTTTTAGATCTTTTGCCAGGTCTTCATCCGGGGTTTTTATCGATGGTGCAAAGCCTAATTGTTTTCCGGCATTCATGCCTTTTCCGTAGTTATGCATGGTTCCAAATATTCCCCGGATGGTGTCGCAGTGGTCATGCATTACCAGTGCTTTGTCGCTGATATTCAGCCAGTATCCCATGTTTAGTATCCGCCATGACAGCTCCGGGTCTTCTCCTCCGGGCCATTTAAAGGCATTTTGAAAGCCTCCGGCAGCAACAATCACTTCTTTTCGATATATGGCATTGGCGGTGATCAGGTATAGCGTCTTTCCGTCGATAGACCGGTGACCAAAGCGGATATATTCGTCGATAAACCGGGACAACGTATTATCCCTCAGGCGCTGGATTGTTCCTCCGCTACCCGCGCATAACGGGTCGGAGGGGAAGCCGGCCAGAAGCTCCTCCAGCCACCGGGGAGAAGGGATGCAGTCATCATCCGTAAATGCCAGATACTCACCACGGGATTTAGAAATACCCAGATTCCGGGCTGCCGAAGGACCTGAGTTGTCCTGTGTGAAAAAATGCATATCCAATGAAGTATCCATTATAAAGGACTCCATTGCCAACGTGGTTTGATCCAAAGATCCATCATTGACCACGATTACCTCAAAAGCATTAACGGGAAAGGTCTGATGTTCCAACGCCTGCAGGCATCGAACCAGCATCTGGCTACGGTTGTATGTGGGAATGATCACACTGATCTTCATCGTAAATAAGTGTTTGTGTCCGGCCCGGCCCGGAAGTGATTCATATTAATATTGATGAGCCCAATCTAAAAAGTTTACTATTGATCTTCAGCAGCTTTTTACCCGGGCCCTAAAGGGTGAAGACGCTGAAAATCAGCCACCCTTTAGGGGTGGGGCAGCGCTGATTTTCCGCAGGTTCCACTCCAGTTTGGGGCGTATCCATCCGGTATAATCGCCAATAAATTCTTTAACCCATTCCTTGTTGTAGTCAGTAATGGTAAAGCTAAGGCAGTTTTGGTATTCAAACAATTTTATCTTTGCAGGGCTGACGGCCACCAGTGACAAGCTGATAAAGTACTGCCCCTGGTTGAGCAGGTTTCCCGGGATGCGGCACTCTGCACGGGCTGATCCTTGTGGGTCAAACTGTTCGAAAAGAATGGGGTGGTCGGAAACAAAGGCCAGGAACCCTTTGGGTGTTCTTACTTCCAAAACAGCACGTAAATGTGTCCCCGGGTTATAGGTAATGTGGAACTCCATAAATACAGTTGCACTATGTGATATCTCCAACGCTCTGTCAAGGATGTTTCCCCCATCATCCCGGATCCCTGCACAGGTAATACAGCCATATTTTACCGGCTTTTCGGGGGAGGGTTTGAAAAATGCCCGGGTGGTTTCTCTGGGAAAAAAGTATTGATTAACTACTTCGTTGGTAGGTCCGTCCATAATCAGCTTGCCTTTGTCCAGCCACAGGCAGCGTTGGGTGATGGCAGAGATCATGGGCTGGATATGGGATACAAACAGTACGGTGCGGCCCTGCCTGAAAGTCTCTTTCATCTTTTCCAACGATTGTTTTTGAAAGTTGATATCTCCTACCGCCAACACCTCATCGGTGATCAATATATGGGATTCCAGATGGGAGATAATGGAAAACCCCAGGCGGACCTGCATGCCGCTGGAATAGTGCTTTAGTGGGGTGTCCAGGAACTTTTCCACACCGCTAAAGGCTACTATATCATCAAACCTGGCGCGAAGGTCCCTTCGGGATAGGCCCTGTAAGGTGCCACTTAGGTATATGTTCTCACGGCCCGATAACTCCGGATGAAAGCCGGCTCCAACATCCAAAATGCTGGCCACAGTGCCGCGAAGGGTTACAGAACCCGAACTGGGAGACGTAATACCCGATAATACCTTAAGCAAAGTGGACTTCCCGGCACCATTGGCGCCAATGATGCCTACGCTCTCACCATGATCAATAGAAAAAGAAATATCTTGTAATGCGTAAAACATCTCCCGGTGGGAACGACCACTGAAGGAAAAAAAATTTTTTACCTCCTCAGCAAAAGTGGTGGCATGGCTAACCTCTTGAACATGAAACTTCTTGCATAAATCCCTTACTTCTATTACAGGCTTTTTCTTCATAATCCAACGGGCGTTGACAGCAATGAAAAATTTTGTCAAACATACATAAAAATAATGAATATAATCCCCAAAGTAATAATTGGTGAGGCCATGCATGCATCCTTTCCACAGCCGCCGCCGGGTGGCCGGCTCTCCCTGAAAGCAGCGTCAATAGAGGTGTAGATAATTTATACCCTTTGTATGCCTTGCACCGGGAGGTGGCTTAAATGCTCTATCCAAAATGGCATCAGGCAAAGTTTCCCCGGAAATATATACTTTTGTACAGCCCCCAATCGGCAGCGGGTTTTCATTTTGTGCTGCTGTATTAGTATGGCTAACCCCTGTAGATGCTGTCTTATGCCATTTATAAGTAAAGACGTGATCCGTAGTTTTATGTACTCCTTCCGGGAAGTACACCGGGCCACTCGCTTTTATACCTGGGCCAGCGTGGGGCCGGCGCTTATTGCCAGCATGGTCCCACTGTTCACCGTTTATCTTATTAAGTTGGTCATCGATGAAACCAGCATAGCCATGGCCAGTGCAGATAAAGCCCAGGCTTTTCAGAAAGTGTTGTGGCTGGTGGTGATCACCGGGCTGGTGTTTTTGTTGAATAATGTGGCGGAAGCCGTGGAAGAGTATATCCGGAAAACCCGGGAGCAACTATTTTTTGACCATATCTACGAAAAGATCCAGGATAAAACGGCGGCCATCGACCTGGAATACTTTGAGGATGATAAATATTACGACCTGTTCTCCAGAGCATTGGAAAATGCACCCATCCGTCCGCTCAATGTGGTGAACCATACCATCTCCGTATTGCAGAATTCTTTGGCCCTGCTTACCCTGGGAGGTTTGCTGCTCACCTTGCATCCGGCGGTCTTCCTGGTGCTCCTTGCCGCCACGGTGCCCCTGGGGCTGGTGAAGCTGTATTTTACCGGCCGGCTATATGATGTTTATAAGCGAAATACACGGAATGAGCGACGGATATGGGATATCAACGACGTGCTCACCCGGGAGCCCTTTGCCATTGAAGTGCGCCTGTTCCGGCTCAAGGCTTTCTTCTCTCAACTGTTTCGTACCATCCGCACCGGCATCCGCCACAGCTACCTGTCTATTTATAAGCAGCGAATGCTCTTTGAGACAGCAGCACAGATTATTGCTGCCTTTGCCGTGTTTGGTGCCTTTGGGTTTATCAGCTATCAGGCCGTTTACGGGGTGCTTACCATCGGGGCGCTTACCATGTACCTGGTAGCCATTCAGAAAGGGGTGGGACTGTTCAACAATATCTTCCATAACCTGTCCAACTTATATGAAGACAGCCTCTACGTGGTTTATCTGGACCGGTTTTTGAAAATAAAACCCCGTACCCAAAAGGCGTATCACCCCAAGGGGTTTCCCACGCCCCTGCAGCAGGGCATATCCTTTCGCCAGGTGTCCTTTCGCTATCCGGGAAGCAAGCGCAATGCGCTGGAAGACATAAATATGGATATACCGGCCGGAAAAACAGTGGCCCTGGTGGGACCCAACGGCGCCGGAAAAACCACGCTGATCAAGCTGCTGTGTCGGTTCTATGACCCCGAACAGGGAGAAATACTGGCCGATGGAATTAGCCTGAAAGAAATGAGCCACCAGGAGGTGAGGGAAAATATCAGCGCACTCTTTCAAGACTTTGCTCATTATAATTTCACTGCAGAAGAAAATATCCGCTTTGGGGACAACGGCAGGGAAACCAGTCATAGCAGGGTGGTAGAGGCGGCAAAAAAAGCAGAAATACATGAGGATATCCAGGCTCTGCCCCGGGGTTATGATACGGTGTTGGGAAAGATCTACAACGATAGCGAAGAGCTGAGCATCGGACAGTGGCAAAAGATGGGCCTGGCCAGGGCCTTTTACAAAGATAGCCAGATTGTTATCCTGGATGAGCCCACCGCGGCCATGGACCCCGATGCGGAACATCAGATATTCAGTATGTTCAAAAAAGCCATGGAAAATAAAACCGCCATCCTGGTGAGCCACAGGTTCTCTACTGTCCAGATGGCCGACTATATCTATGTGATGGACAAGGAGCGGATCGTAGAAGAGGGAACCCATCAGGAGCTGTTAGCCAAACAAGGATTGTATTATAGAATGTTTACCAAACAAGCCATGTATTACCGTTAAGGTCGCTCCTTCCACCTTGCCCTGTAGGAAAGGAAAGTATACCCCCTTTTTAGCCTTTTAGTGCATTTTATTCTCCATATATTCAGTCGGTTGATCAGGTCTGTCTTCATTATGGACCCCCATGAAGGTTTTTTTCCCCAGGGCCTTGCCTGATGAAAAAGGAACTGGCTTTGTGCGGTGTGGTGTGCCCACTCTGTTTGGTAGGGACTGTCCTTTTCCCAGGGCTTATGGGGATATATAAGGTGCAGGATCACCGCATCTTTGTCAGACTTGCGGGCAAGGAGGCTGTTGCGGTTAAAGTCGTCCGACTGATAATAGTCGTTGTATACGTAAGGTATTCGTTTGCGTTGATTTTGAAAATACAGGTTCAAAATGCCCTGGTCTCCTTTTACCGAGTAGGGTCCGAATATGCGTGTGAGCCTGAGCAGGTTTTCATACCGTTGCCGGGTGTTGTTTTTTGTGTCCACCACCATCATTCCGGCGTTGAAGGATGGTTTTTTCAGGCTTACCTCCAGTGGTTGTCCTGATTGTTGCTCATATTCTTTAATCAACTCATTAAATGGGCGATCAGCACAAAACCGGAACTGGTGGCTCAGGGGAAAGCGGAAGCAGTCGTCGGCTGCTGCAAAACGTGACCCCAGGCGGGTCAGACCACTCAGGTCCTTGCGAACGATCATGTCCGTATCCAAATAGATAATGCTGTCCCAGCGGCACATCTGCGGATGAAACAATTGTAGCTTGCCGAAATATACAGAAAGAGGATGGTGTACGGTATGGCCATGTTCCTGTAAATGACGGGTATGAAAGATGTGTATGCCCCGCCGGGAAAACCAGGATAAACAATCCCTGTCATCCACTTCATGGGCCAGCAAAATATAGTCACCCCCCCAGTTGCCAAATACATAGGAGCTGTAAAATACATGCCTGGTCTTTTCCAGATGATCACGGTCGCTCAGAATGGCTATGGCTTGCTTTTGATTTATCATTATTGATTTTCAATTCTTAACGTTTCATCTTTTCTTGTCAGGCCGGCGCGCCCCCGGCCCCTAAAGGGGAGGACCAGAGCACACGGGCAATGAGGAGGATGTATTATTTTTCCATTTTCAATATTTTTCTCAGCACTTTTCCTGCCTGTGCGGAAAGGTATCGTGGTTTATCCCTGATTATTCCTTTCAGGTACAGCATATGGATATTGATATAATTAATGATATCTACTCTAATGACAGACCATTGAGAAGGTTTTTCCCCTCCCGGGGTAAGGGTTTGAGCACTGGCGGACTGCATTGTTCTGTGGTGCCATTCTTTGTAGTGCGGGCTTTGGGGGTCCCAGGGTTTATGAGGATGGATAATATGCAGGATCACCGCGTCATGATCGCCGCTGCGTTTGAATAGTCCTTTCCGGTTAAAAGGCTCTGAGCTAAAATAGTCGTTATACACATAGGGTACTGGTTTACGGGTTTGGATAAACTGCAGGTTAATGACTCCTTGCTCATAGTATTGGGAATATTTGGCAAAGCGAGCTGCTTTTTCCATCAGCTGTTGCATCCGTTGTTCCGTATTGTGTGCTGTTGGGATCACCATCATTCCCGTGTTAAAGCTGATTTTTTTCTGCCATTTTTTGGGGATCAGTTGTTTAGCCGGTGCTATTTCCCGCGCTGTCCCCAGGGGGGTAAATTGATGGATAAGTGGCACCCTGAACACGTCGTGGCAGGCTGCAAGCCCCTGGTAGCGCAGCAAGCCTGTCAGGTCTTTGCGGATGATCATGTCCGTATCCAGATAAATGATCTGTTGGTATTGGGAAAAGCGTGGATGAAACAAATATAACTTGCCGTAGTACACCATTCTTTCCGGGGGTAGTCCTTCAATTGGCAGGGTATGCCGGTCTATGTGGATAATTTGGATATGGTGTTTGTGGAACCATGACAAGTCCGTATGGTCATCCAGTTCATAGGCCAGCAGCAGCAGCTCGTGGGTCCAGTTGCCATGGCATACGGCACTGTAGAACACCTGCCGGGTGTGAGGTAAGTAGTTGCTGTCGGCCAGCAGTGCGATGGCTTTTTTATTTTTTTTCACCTGGGCGGGATATTTTTTTTATCAGCCGGCCGGCTTTCCATATCATGCGTCCAAGCCGGCCAAAGACCTGGTTTACATTGTTTATTCTTTCCACTTTCCGGATGCTCACTAAGGTAGGGTGTGCTCCTTGTTGTTGTACCCCATCAAACAGCTTGTCAACCTGTTGGTAGTTTTGTTGCCATTCTCTGAAGTGCTCTGAGGCCGGGTCCCAGGGCTTGGGAGACCCGGTCAGGTGCAGGATCACCGCATCCCGGTCGTTTTTTCGGCGCCACAATCCGTTGCGATTGAACGTATCATTTACAAACAAATCGTTGTATACGTAGGGGATATTGGTCCAGTGGTTATAGTAATACAGGTTGAACACGGCCTGTTCGGGAAAGTATGCCAGTCCATGCAGTTCATTCGCCAGCTCTGTAATTCGCCGGAACTCTTCTGCGCTGTTATTTCCGGTGGGTACCACCATTACTCCCACGTTAAAGGAGGGTTTGTTAAAGCAATACCGTTGTTGCAGGCTTCGTACGGCCTGCCGGTGTTGGTGGCTGGTATACTCCAGGTCGGGCACGAACTGATACAGCAGGTTGTGCCCCAGGTTTTCCCGGCGTGCTGCCAGCCCTTTAGTCCACAACAGGCGTCTGATATCTTTCCTTACAATAATGTCTGCATCCAGGAATATGACTTTTTTATATTGCTTAAGGCTGGGGTGTAGCAGGAACAGCTTGGAATAGACCACTGCCGGCCAGTTTTTACCCTTTCCCGGTGAGTTGTTTCGGGTATCTTCCCGGATTAAGGGGCTGGTGGGCAGGATATGGATATTACGTTCTTTAAACCAGCCGAGCTTCTCTTCCGGAACCTCATGCGCCAGCAAAACGTAATCACCCTTCCAGTTGCCATGAACATAACTACTGTATATCACCTGCTTAACAGCCTCTATGTAGTTACTGTCGGCCAAAACGGCTATGGCTGCCGGTGGGTTTTTCATGGTTTGTATTTTTTAAAAACCCGGTACAGCCCGGGAGTGTTATTCTGCATCAAGCGCCCGGTGAGCCAGCTCAGGTGAGCCAGGTACATGTATATCAAATATATATTGCGATAAATCCTTCGAATAAGCACCGTTGCTTTTCCCGGGTTATCCCCTGTTTGTTCTGCATGTGGCATGCTATCCGCTTGTGACAGGTTTTTGTGCCAGCGGGGATAAAAGTAGCTTTCCCTGTGCCAGGGCTTGTTTTTACCGATAAAGTGAAGTATGTAGGAGTGGCTTTTTACCAGTTGTTTATATTGGGAATTGCTTATATCGCTATATTTGTAATAGGTGTAATCGTTATAGGTTGCCGGGATTTTCTTCCACTGGCGGTAGAAAACCAGGTTGAACAGCGCTTGTTCAGGAAGTCTGAGCAAGGGTTCATACCGGTTCATAAGGGATTTGGCTTTTTCAAAGAGTCCTTCTTCCAGTTGGTGGGGGTAAAATGCCATAACCCCCACGTTAAAAGCGGTTCTTTTTAGGTTGTAGCTTTGTGACAGCTCCTTTAGCAAGGCTTTTCCTTCTCCGGTAAGCGCTTCATCCGGCAGTAGCTGCCCACGGATGCTCAGGCTGCCGTTTTCTGTGTGTGCTGCAAAGGGGCCATAGCGTGCCAGTGGGTTGATATCCCTTTGTATCAGTATATCCGTATCCAGATAAACCACCTGCTTCCATCGTTTCATCACCGGATGCAGCAGGTACAGTTTTTGGAAGATCACGGGAGGCCATTGGTTGATCTTTCGTTTGGTCACCGGCGGCAGATCCAGAATATGGATGTTGCGCTGTTTGAACCAGCTCAGGTCCTCATTGCCGGTATCTCCGGTAATAAGGGCATATTCTCCTTTCCAGTTTCCATAGCGGTGGGCAGCATAGAATACCTGACGGGAAAAGTTCAGATATCCCCGGTCTGATACCAGTACCAGCAAACGGTCATGTTGTATATCCTTCCGGGTCGGCATAATTCATCCTCCATGCTTTGGGACAAAAATAGGGAAAACCATTGTAATGCCGGGAGCGGTTCTGGCAGGCTGTAGGGACTTGCTTTATTCTCCTGTAATGGTGGCGATTACAGTTCTTTTGCCGGCCTTGTTCCGGAACTCTCCCAGGTAGATGCCCTGCCACACCCCCATGTTCAGACGGTGATGAGCGATGGGAATGGATACTGAGCTGCCCAGCAGGGAGGCTTTGATGTGGGCCGGCATATCGTCGGGGCCTTCCATAGTATGGGTATAACCGGACCAGTGCTCCGGAACCAACTCGTTGAAAAAGTGATGCATGTCATGGCGTACTGAAGGGTCTGCGTTCTCATTAATGGTGATCCCTGCCGAGGTATGGCGGATAAACAGATGAAGCAAACCCGTATACGGAAGAGAACCACACTGTGAAAGGATATGCTCTGTAATCAAATGGATGCCACGGGGAAAGGGACCTAAGGAAATTGTCTTTTGATGAATCATTGTTCTTATGGGGTTTTGATCAACAATTGTTACCGTATCTGCACAATTGGTATTTACGTTACCGTCGTGGAGATGCCATCTATCGCGTCTCTACAGTTTGGATAATTTTTTTCCTGCAAATTCAATCACCTGGGGGAAAAATTCCCGGAAGTCTTTAAGCAGTGGCGTGTATTCCCGTTTTATATCTGTGATGGCATGCTCCATGCCCGATTTAAAAGGGGTGCGGCGGGCCAGCCCTTTCAGGCTGCGATCCAAGCCGGAAAGCTTTTCATAGTTCCTTAGCCAGTTGCTAAGGATCATAAACGGCACAAAGCGGCGTGTGCGTGCCGGAAGGACACTATAGTTCCTCAGCAATACAGCATAAGCATCATAAACAAAATGATCCAATGGACGGGAGCTGTAGCAGGTCCAGTTATCCGCCAGAAAATGATCATAAGCAAGATCAATGATCACCGGAGAGTACTTGTGATATGTGGACTGAAGGCGGTGAGTGCTGCGGCGAACTGCCGGGTGATTGTCGGTGTACTCATCAATGGCCCGGTGCAGGCGAATGCCCCTCTGGATATCCAAAGGATAATTTTGCCACCGACGCCCCTTTACCGCATCTGCCATAAAGTTCCCCAGCATAAGCTGACGGTTGTCCCCGGATAAATATAGATGCGCCAACAAATTCATGCTATCATAACAATGATTATATGCTCTGCAAATGTAATGAATATTACCCTAAAGGGGTGACATTATTATATCCTTTTCCCTGCGCGCGCCCCTAACCCCTAAAGGGAAAGGCCACCGCACAGGGTTGGCTCACCAACGTTTCTTCACTGCAAGCTGCC
Source organism: Bacteroidales bacterium (assembly GCA_003557725.1). GTDB lineage: Bacteria > Bacteroidota > Bacteroidia > Bacteroidales > PWNQ01 > PWNQ01. The sequence goes on from PWNQ01000008.1 coordinate 16,817, forward strand.
GCGGGTTGGCCCGGTCCTCCCCTTTAGGGGAGTTAGAGGGGCGCGCGCAGGAGTTGGCCCGGTCCTCCCCTTTAGGGGAGTTAGAGGGGCGCGCGCGGGAGCTTTCCGGGAAGCAAATAATCATTCCCCTGTGTGTCGAAAGCTTCGATTCCCCCGAATCCCCGGGACAGGCCCCGAATCCCCGGGCCCTTAGGCAAGGGTATTTCGTATTATAATTTTTTGTATTTTTGTGCAAAATTGTATTATCAAAATTAAACATTAACATATAAAAGATATGCAAAAACTTTTGTTATTAGGAGATGAAGCTATTGCACAGGCTGGTATTGATGCCGGCATATCGGGTATGTATGCTTACCCGGGCACTCCCTCTACGGAGATCATGCAGTATGTTCAGGCTTCACGGGAGGCTTCGGAGAAGGGGATTTTTTCCCGTTGGGCCGCCAATGAAAAGACGGCTATGGAAGCAGCCCTTGGGATGTCATATACCGGTAAGCGTGCTTTGGTAGCCATGAAGCATGTGGGGCTCAATGTGGCTGCCGATGCATTTATAAACTCCGGGATCACCGGTGTAAACGGAGGGTTGGTGGTGGTTGCTGCCGATGATCCGTCCATGCATTCATCACAGAACGAGCAAGACTCCCGTTTTTACGGCAAGTTTACCATGATACCCATTATGGAGCCTGCCAGTCAGCAGGAAGCTTACGAGATGACCCGTTATGCCTTTGAGTTGTCTGAGAAGTATGAGGTGCCGGTGATGCTTCGCATTACTACGCGTCTGGCTCATTCCCGTGCCGGGGTGGCTCAAAGCGAAAAGCAGGAGCAAAACCCCTTGAAGCTGTCCAGGGATCCGCGACAGTTCGTGTTGCTTCCGGGCATTGCACGTAAACGTTATAAGATGTTGCTGGACAATCAGTCCAAATTCCAGCAGGAAGCCAACCAATCCGGGTACAACCAGTATTTGGACGGGAAAGATAAAAGCTTGGGGATTATTGCTTGCGGACTGGCATATAATTACTTGGCGGAGAACTATGCGGATGGAAAGGTGCCTTATCCGGTGGTGAAGTTGTCTCAGTATCCCATGCCCAAAGAGCATATTGAAAAGCTGGTAAAGGAAACCGATCAGGTGATGGTGCTGGAAGAGGGAGCGCCCATGGTGGAGGAGCAGTTGCGGGGATTTTTGGATGACCATTTAAAGATCAAGGGACGTATGGACGGCACCTTGCCCCGGGACGGGGAGTTGAACCCTAACCTGGTAGCCATTGCCCTGGGCCTTGAAGAGCCACGGGAAAATAAGGTGCCCGCTCTGGTGGCCGGACGCCCGCCCAAGCTTTGTGACGGATGCCCTCATATTGACTCATACAAAGCCATTAATGAGGTGCTGGAAGACTATGGCGACGGGTTTGTGTTCTCTGATATCGGTTGCTATACCCTGGGTGCTCTGCCTCCGTATAACGCCATAAACTCTTGTGTGGACATGGGTGCTTCGGTGACTATGGCCAAGGGCGCTGCCGATGCCGGCCTGCATCCCGCCATTACCGTCATTGGTGACTCCACGTTTACCCACTCGGGCATGACCGGATTGCTGGATGCAGTGAACGACAAGTCTAAGGTGACCATCTTTATCCTGGATAACGACACTACTGCCATGACCGGCGGACAGGCTTCATCGGCCAGCGGTCGCCTGGAGAAGATCTGCCAGGGAATTGGTGTAGACCCACAACATATTCGCGTGATCCGGCCCCTGAAAAAACATCATGAAGAAAATGTGAAGCTTATCAGGGAGGAGTTGGAATATGACGGCGTATCCGTGATCATCCCCCGACGCGAGTGTATCGTGGTGATGAACAAACGCATGCGGGCCAAGTTCAAAAACAAAAAGAAGAAATAGCCCTTCGAACACATTAATCATAGAAAAATCTCAGAAAGATGAAAAAAGACATCATATTAGCCGGTGTGGGCGGACAGGGGATACTCTCCATTGCTGCTACCATTGGCATGGCTGCCATAGCTCGCGGATTATACCTAAAGCAGGCCGAGGTCCATGGAATGGCCCAGCGCGGTGGTGACGTGCAATCCAACCTGAGGATAGCAGATAAACCCATCGCCTCCGACCTGATCCCCCAGGGACAGGCCGACTTGATCATCAGTGTGGAACCCATGGAATCGCTACGGTATTTAAACTCCCTCAGCAGCGATGGGTGGCTTATTACCAATACCACCCCTTATATCAATATCCCAAACTATCCCGGAGAGGTGGAGCTTAACGGGGAGATAAAAAAGGTGAAACAGCATATCGCCCTAAATGCCGACCAGATCGCTAAAGACCTGGGAAGCAAAAAGGCTGCAAATATCGTGGTGCTGGGTGCTGCCAGTCCCTTCCTGGAGATGCCCTTTGAAGACCTGGAAAATGCCATCAAAGCCATCTTTAAGAAAAAAGGGGAACAGGTGATCGACCTGAACCTCCAGGCTATCCGCGCCGGAAGACAGTTTGCCCAGGAAAAGATGAACCCGGCATAAACTGAACGGAACGGTGGGTGGTGCCAAACATGGTCATCTCCGTGACAATGGAGGTTGATTGATATCCCACCCTCCCGCGCGCTGCCTGGGTTGGTGAAATATTTATACTTTTGTACTTTTATTGAGTCCAGTCTAAAAAGGTACTTTTGATTTTCAGCGGCTTTTTGCCCCGGACCCTAAAGGGTGAAGCCGCTGAAAATCAGCCACCCTTTAGGGATGGGGCAAAGCTGATTTTCAGCGGA
>PWNQ01000192.1 GCA_003557725.1 Bacteroidales bacterium
GAGCTTTTTCAGTTCTTCACTCCCTTCGGTCAATTATGATCTAACCCTGACCGGATCAGGTTTCACCAGCTATACCCTTAATGAAAACACCCGTATATCGGCCAGGGATGCAGAGGATAATACATGGAGAGCCACAGGTGATCATGGTTCTGTTACGGAACCATCCGTTACCCGCACGGGTGTTACCTCTATCAATACAACCTCTTTTGACTTTTCCCTTGCAGCTGAGTGTTCTTTCGCCGCTCTTGGTTTCTCATATGAGCGCAGTATAGTAATAGATCACACCAAAGTAGAGAGTCCCTCTTCGCTCTTCAGCTTCCCCGTGCTTATTACTCTTACAGAAGAGGATTTTCTAAAGACATACCCGGAAGGTGAGATACGAAACCCGGATGGGTACGATATCGTTTTTACCGACTCGGAATACAATAGGCTTGACCATCAGATAGAGTATTACGATGGCACCACAGGAGACCTGGTTGTGTGGGTTAGAATTCCTGAGCTTTCACATGACTTTGATACAGAGATAATAATGCTGTATGGTAGCATTGCAGCTATGTCTGACCCATCAACAACCGATGTATGGGACAGCCATTACCGGGGTATATGGCATCTTAATGATAACAGCCTGAGAGACTATACCTCTTTTAACAATCCCGGAACCCCATTCAACAACCCAACCTACTCAGAGGGCACAATACACAACTCTCTCGATCTGACAGGAGGTAACCAGTATGTTGAGGTTCAGGATAATCCGGATATCAACTTTGCAGGCAATATCACGGTGTCAGCATGGATATACCTTTTGAACAACACAATAGATCAGAAGATTGCCGGAAACCAGAACGGATCATTTGGGGGCTATAAATTCGGAGTCTTTACCAACAGAAGACTTGAGTTTGAGATAAGGAATGAGAACAATAATGCCTTCCTTAACAGGAATGTTTCCGGAGGTACTATACTTTCGACAGGTCAGTGGTATTATGTGGCCGGTGTAAGCTCCGATGTTCTCGACTCAATATATACTGTTGTAAACGGAGTACCGGAAAGGCACATGATGAAGACGGGTACTCTGGTACCATCGGACGATAAGCTTACCATAGGTAAAGAGCCGTTTCAGAGTTCATACTTTTTCAACGGAAGAATAGATGAGTTAAGGGTCTCAAATATTGTGAGGTCAGAGGGTTGGATAAAGACAAAATATAATAACCAACTGGATCCCTCTTCATTTTATACGATAGATGATTTCAGCAATCCGGCTGGTTATCTTATTTCCAGAAGTATATGTGACTCTCCGATTACCCTGGATATGGGTTATCCATCCGGCGGCACATACTCCGGAAACCCGTTTATAAGTGACAATGTTTTTACTCCTCCGGCCCCCGGTACATATACCATTACTTATGAATATACTTCAGGCTGTGGAACTACATCTGAGACCAGGGAGATTATTATCACTGCTGCTCCAGACGCCCCGGAGGTAGAAGACAAGGAGTATTGCATTAGTGAAATAGCAATGCTTGAGGCCACATCGGGTGAGAATATAAGGTGGTATTATGAAGGTTCGCTCGTGAGTACCGCTAATCCGTTCTCAACAGGTCAGACAGAGCCGGGGGTTTATAACTACACTGTTACTCAAACCATTAATGGTTGTGAGAGCCCTCATGCTCCTGTGACACTGACCATATTTGATGCCGCGGTCATAGTGTCACAGCCCGAGGATGAAGGGGTTTGCGTGGGCGATACTGTGAGCTTTGTTATAGAAGCCGAGGGTCCGAACCTGACTTATCAGTGGCGAAAGAATGGTAGTGATCTTTCCGATTCCGGCACCATTACCGGAACAGATAGCCCTACCTTGACCATATCAGGCGTTACCTCCTCAGATGCCGGAGAATATAGCTGTCTGGTAACTTCCAGTTGCGGATCACCAATGACCAGCGATGTTGCGTCACTTACTGTAGTTCCCAGACCCGCACCTGTAGTAGAGGGTAACAATGTTGTATGTCCGTTTGAAACAGGAGTTGTCTATCATACTGCTGATAACCCCGGTCACACATACTTTTGGGAGGTGTCTGGCGGCACAATAATCGGCTCTGATACAGATCACTCTGTAACTATTGACTGGGGGGCTGCCGGAACCGGTTGGGTAAGGGTTACCGAAACGGTTACCCCTGGTTGTTCGGTTACTTCATCTGATTATGTTGTTAATAAGCAGGATAATGTTGATCCTGTAATTCAGAATTGTCCTTCGGATATAACTGTAGGTAATGAACCCGGCGAATGCTCTGCCGTGGTTACATGGGTTGAGCCAACCGCTTCTGATAATTGTACATCGGTCGAAGATCTTATATGGACAAGCTCACACCTACCCGGTGACAGGTTCGATGTGGGTGTTACGGTTGTCTTCTATAGCGTCGAAGATCAGGCTGGTAATATTGCAACATGCAGCTTCACAGTCACTGTAATTGATGAGGAGGCCCCTGAGATTACCGTTATTCCCCCACCTGTGCTTGAGGCCGATCAGTTTTGCCAGGCGGTAATGCCTGCTATCTCTGTGACCGTGACTGATAACTGCTCAGAACCGGGAGATATTACCGTAACACAGAGTCCTGAAGCAGGTACAAATATTCCGGTAGGGATAACATCTGTCACAATCACTGCAACTGATGAGGCTGGCAACAGCAGCTCCGAGATTGTCGAAGTTACAGTTATTGATGTAACTCCTCCTGTAATTGTTGCTCCGTCAGATCCTGTTATAGATCTTGACGGTGATTGCCAGGCTACTGTACCGGACCTTCTGGCCGGATTGGTTGTAACGGACAACTGTACACCTGCCGGATCAATAATCACAAGTCAGGATCCTGTTGCCGGGACAGTAATTGATGGTGTCGGTTTTACAGATGTCAAGATATATGCAACTGATGAAAGTGGTAATATTGACAGCGTTACCGTTATTGTCGAAACACGCGATGTTACACCACCGGTTGCCATCTGCCGGGATGTTACACTATACCTGAATTCCATTGGGCAGGCTACCCTGACAGCATCTGATATCGATGATGGTTCATATGATAACTGCTCCGCCGAACTTAACTTCACTCTCAGCAGGACCAACTTCAGTTGTGCTGATATGGGAGATCCAATTCAGGTTACAATGACCGTAACTGATGATGCGGGTAATTCAGCGGAGTGCCAAGCAAATGTCACAGTACTGGACACCATATCACCGGTAGTGCTCACAAGGTCATTTGATCTTGTTCTTGATGAGACAGGTACAGCAACACTACAGCCCGAGGATGTTAATAACGGCTCGTATGACAACTGTGGTCCCGTTACTCTCTCGGTTTCTCCCGACTTCTTTACATGTGCCGATCAAGGCCCTCAAATGGTTACGCTTACCGCAACAGATCCGTCCGGTAACAGCTCTTCGGCCGAGGTTGAGATAAATGTCACTACTTCGCTGACTATTGTCTCCATGGCACTTGACAACTGTGACCTTGCGGCACCATTTGCCCTCTACGATGCAGATGTTATTGGTGGCGATGGTAATTACAGCTATTTATGGAAAGGTGTAGACCCTGATTCAGAGCCGTTTATTCAAATTCTTCCAGAGGCTCCGTTTCTGCTCTTTTCAAATACATCTACCTCTGAGACCCCCTTCTTTAATAACCTGATGCCAGACGGGACATATGAGATCAGGCTTGTAGTTACAGACGGTAACGGTTGTCGTGACTCTCTAACCTTTGTATTTATTAAAGATGATGTGGTGTCCAATAATGTGTCTCTTCGATACAGTGATGCCTGTGAAGGTGCAGTTGTTGCATATAGCGTCGGCTATGATGAGGAGGCTATATATAACTGGGGAGTTGAAAATGGTGTTATCCTTACTCCGGATCTTGATACCAGTAAAATTGAGGTTCAGTGGGATACCGGTGTTACCCAGGGTGTGGTAATTGCCACAATTGTTACCCCCAATATACTTGGCGATCTATGCGAGTCATCAGTTGTTGATACGGTTACTATCCATCCGACACCTGTGCCTCTGTTCGATGATCCGTCAATAACCGTATGCGCCAATTCTGTTGTGACTTATGAATTGACAGAGTCCTATAGCAGTTATTCATGGTCTATAACCGGTGGAACTGTTGTCGGTGGTGGCACTGCGGGCACATCTTATGTCGTAGTTAATTGGGGAGCCGGACCAACAGGCAGGGTCGAGGTGACCGCCACCAGCGCCAACTCATGTTCAGGCACCGTTTCTGTGGATGTAGATATCAGCAGTCCGGAGGCCACAATATCAGAACTTAACAATGTCTCCTGCAACGGTGCAGCGGATGGATCGGTTACCGTCGAGGTGACCCCGGGTACAGGGGTGCCGCCCTATGAGTTCTCCTTAAACGGAAGCGATTTCCAGCTTTCTGAAACTTTTACCGGTCTTAACATAGGCAACTACACTATCACTGTCAGGGACGCCAATAACTGTACCACCACCATCCCCTTTATCATTACACAGCCTGCAGCGCTGATATCAGGTGTAGACTCCAAGGACGATATAACCTGTTTCGGTCTTGCCAATGGTTCTGTGACAATTGATGCCTCGGGAGGTACTGCGCCCTATGAGTACAGTCTCAACGGAGGCGCTTACCAGTCTGATGCTACATTTACTGATCTTCCTGCCGGACCACACACTGTAACGGTAAGGGATTCCAATAACTGTACCTCTGTTGTCTCCTTCACCATCACCCAGCCTACGGAGCTTGAGGGTGCGATAGTCTCAAAAACCGATGTTGACTGCCATGGCAGTTCAACAGGCTCTGTTACCGTAGGGGGATTTGGAGGAACACCCGGTTATGAGTATAGTCTGGATGGTTCTCCCTTCCAGCCCTCGGAAACATTCACCGGGCTTGCAGCGGGCAGCTATATTGCTGTTGTCAGGGATGCCAACGGCTGCTTAAGAGATATACCGGTTGTTATTGCAGAGCCAGAGCTCGAATTGTCAGCGTTTCCTATTGTTACTGATGCTACCTGTCAGGATGTGGCAGATGGCTCTATTGTTCTGAATGTTACCGGAGGAACCCCACCATACACTTATATGTGGAGTAATGGTGCAACTTCAAAGGATATCTTCGGACTACTTCCCGATGAGTATAGTGTTGTTATAACGGATTCAAGGGATTGTACATTTACTATTTCTGCTACGGTAGAGGCACCACCCGACAACACCATAGAGCTTACCTCTCCAGCAGGCAGCGACGCCCAGACCGTATGTATCAACACAGCGATAGAGATCATCACCTACGCCACCACCGGCGCCACCGGCGCCACAGTAACAGGGCTGCCGGCAGGAGTTACCGGCACATGGGCAGGCGATGTAGTAACCATCAGCGGCACGCCATCTGA
>PWNQ01000052.1 GCA_003557725.1 Bacteroidales bacterium
GCGCTTGGTTGCCTCACCAACGTTTCTTCACCGCAAACTGCCGCGGGTTGGCCCGGTCCTCCCCTTTAGGGGAGTTAGAGGGGCGCGCGCGGGAGCTTTCCGGTAAGGAAATAATCATCCTTCTGTGTGTCAAAAATCCTGTCATGGGCGTTTCATTTCATCATATTTCTGAAGGTATGCCAACTCCTCCGGAATAAGCCGCTCAATGGTTTCATTCACACAATCGTATAAAAATTCAGTCTGCCGGGTTGCATCAAAATATTGGTAGTAATCAATGGTTTCATTTAAGACAGTAACATTGTTATTTAATGATTTTTCCCACTCGATAAAGTCCAGCAGGGGCTGGGAAGTAGCTTTCCAACACATTTCGGTATTCGTCTATACGGGTCAATATGGCAGCAGAAACCGGAAAAATAATCCCCTGTTGGGCGAATTTCATCCTGGATATAAAGCGGCGGAGCCTGTACTACCAAATCGGTCCAGTCCTGCTCATCTTTCCCCCGCCAAACCAACTGCGGGTCCAGGTCGCGGTTACGGCGCTCATAAGCTACCTGCACAGGTTCTTTCACTTCATCTGAGACCATCGACTGATATTCCACCGTGGGAATATTTTTACGGGATTCCTCCGGGTGTTTTATGTGTTCTACGGATTTATGGGTGCTTTTCTTTTTTGCCATGATTATTCTGATAATTTATCCGGGTTATACTGAGAGTCTCTCTTTTCCTTATCGAGTTTTCTTTCCACTTTTTTAATGTCTTCTTCGGGAGGAAGCTCTTCAGGCCTTATTCCTCTGTTTATTAGGGCCTTGCCAACGGCTTTATTGTTAGTAATATGTTCATGCGAAATTTGTTTTTTCATTATCCATTTTATTTTTCCTGGCATTGTGAATGGTAATTTCTGCAGCAAAATCTTTTGCTTTTAAAATTATGGTAGGGGCAAAGTCAGCTAAAGGTCTACTAGTAGGTGCTTTCCAGCTAGCCTTCATGTTTTTTGTCGTTTTGCCGAACAAGGCCTGGTCTCCTTTACTTCTAATTATTCCGAAGTTTTAATTACCACCGGTTTGCTCATAGATTACTTTAGACATCTCCTTTTCGGATGTAGTAAGTTTTTTTCGGGCATTGATGCGTTCTACTCCCTGAATACGCTTTTCAATTATTTCAGCTCGTCTTGTTTGGAGGGCAAAATAGGTTTGAGCAAAGGCGATTTCATTTTTCTGAGGATCGCCATTTTGAGCAATGAGATAACATGCATATCTTGTGAGCATGATGTCATTTACTTCTCTCTGAGAACCTGAGCCTATTTGGACCATTTTGTTGATGTCAACAAAATGGGCTGTTATCTCATTTCCAGAAACTTCGCAAGCTGTCTTTGCTTTATTAACAACTAAATTAAAATTTCTCCACTCTTTGTATCCCAATAGGTGTTGTAAATCACGGGCAAGCCAGAATTCAACTTCTTCTTCTGTTTGTTGAGCATGAGCCTCAAATGTTGTAGTTAAAGTGTGTATAATTTCTTTCTTCACTTGATGATTATTTTGCAGTTTCTAAAGTATTTTCTTCAATAATCCGGTTAAATTCTTTCTCCATCTTCTTCCTGAATTCGTCTTCCATCTCAAAAACATCTCTGAATTCGGCAAAGGCCCATCGTCCGAATGAACCCGTATTGTTTACACCGGATATCCAATAGTTTTCAATAGCTGCTTTAGTGAGGCGGTCTTTAATGGTCAGTCCGGGTGTGACGACCAGAAAACCCTTAGTAAAGTTTTTGCTTTGTGGTCGCCTTACCGCATTTATGGTTTGCCATGCAATAATCATCGCCATTACCGTCGTCTTTCCGGCACCGGTGGCTAATTTCAAGGCAAGTCGAAACAATCCGGGATTAGCTTCTTCATTAGCCGACTCCAAATGTTCTAAAAATCTTTTTCCGATTTTCCTTTTTTTGGGAGCTACTTCAGTCAGCCATATAGCGGTTTCCACAGCTTCTATCTGGAAAAAAAATGGTCGGAAACTGCTAAAATCATGATTTCGCCAATGTTCCAATAACCTTGCCGTTTCAGGAGTAACCTGCCAGTCTCCCAGGTTTGGTAATTGTCGCCATTCATCAACATGTTTTCTCAACTCATTGATAACCGAGGTAGGGTCATATTGCTGTTTTTCATCCGAAAGTCCTTTACCCTCATCAAAGGCAATCCGGGTTTGTTGTTTTGATTCTTTTCTTCTTCTGGGTTTGGGAATAGGAGTAATAAATTCGGCGCGGCGTCTCTGATACTGGAGACGCTGCGTGGGCTGACCATCTCCGTCTAACTCCCAGTGCTTTAAGGGGTGTTCGTAAGGGGAATTCAGGATAGGGTTATTAAAAAAATGATTACTCATCAGGTTTGCTTAAATGGTTATGCATTTGATTTTTGCTTTGCATTATGGTGTGCAATGTAGCATTTTTGCTTTATCCCATGTCTATCATGTTAATCATCAATTCTACTTTTTGCTTTATATTTGATTTAAAGTTTCCACAGACCATTTTATGCATTATATCGACTCTGGGACCCCATTGCCTTTTCTTATCCAATTTCTGTATGTTTCAACATTATCAGTGAAGCATAGCCATTTTGGATATCCGTTACTATCTTTAATCTCCTTTTCAAACTTGCTTTTGACTGTCTTTTCAATTGCTTTGGTGTTAGAATCAGTGTTATTAGAATCAATGTATTTTAACCCATAAATCATTTTTCTGTAATTCTTCTTTTGAAATTCAAATCTAATAGAAAGGTTATGGTTTCTAAGCGGTTCATTAAGGTATTCAAAATATGCATACTTCTCTTTGTTGCTTTTTCCCAATTCGTATACAAGTTTTAAATCTAGCTCACTTTCTATTTCTTTTAATGAGCATTTTGCGTATTTATGCAAGATTTCAAAAAAACATATCATCTTTGGCATCGTCCATTTTTTTAAAAGCAACAAAACTTTCCTTATCTTTTGTTATTCGTTCTGCTATGTATTGACTCATTTTTTTATTGATGTTTTGACCGGTTAACTTTTTGATTAAATTTATATATTGAGTAATGGTTTCTCGCAGAATTGGTATACTTGCGGCTTCTTTTTTACAGTCCTCCAACCAGTTTATTATTTCGTTATCATAATAGATGTGGCAAAATGTGGGCGGATTATCTTTTTCATCCACTTTGTTGTTCTCAATTACTTCATGCTTATTAACTTCTTCTTCCTCCATATTTTGCAAGGTTAAAAGGATTAAGTGATCCGTAAATTTTGAGTACTTGCGTAATTGAGCCTTACTTATACCTGCTTTTATTTTGTTTTCGATAAAAATCTTCTCACTACCGTACTCAAGATAAATATCAATTCTTCCTGTTTGTATGGGATATTCTGTTTTCACAACAGCATTATTATTGGGCTCGTTAAATTCCCTTATATCAAGGCTTTTGAAAAAAAGGTTCAGAAAAATACTTCCTTGTCCGTGGGGTTTCACTTCTCGCAAAAAATAATCGTAAATATTGTCCTTTAGCGGCACTTGTTCATAATCCCGCAGGCTGCTTTCGCTTTCATAGACAATGTATTCATCCGGGTTTTCGTCGGGGTACCAACCATAATCAGGCAATGCTTCTTTTGTGCAATCCAGATGTTCTGGGAGCGCATCCAGGTCCCCCCAGCTTGTTATGCCAATCTCCTCTCGCTGAAAAGTGAGCTCTTTCATTACATCACCTTTGGTTTCTTCCAGCAAAGCATCCAGTCGTCTGAGCACCACCATCGGCAAAAGCACAAATTTTTCACATTCGCTGAAAATCAGCTTTGCCCCATTTCTAAAGGGTGGCTGATTTCAGCGGCTTCACCTTTTAGGGTCTGGGGCAAAAAGTCGCTGAAAATCAAAAGTGCCCTTTTTAGACCGGACTCAAGGGTATTTGTCGAAATCTTTCCCGACCGTCAGAGCCTTTTTTCCGTATCGCTCCGCCAATAAATCTTTTGCCTTATATTTTTTCAAAAACTACTGGCTTTAAAGTCGTTACAGTGCTTTTCCCTTACTGTTTTCCTGGACAGGTTGACCTTAATTTAACGTAGGTTCCAGTCCAAATTTTTGGGACCAACTCTTATAAGGCAAGCCCTCCATAAAAGTGGAAGTCCCATTTGGGTGCGTTGGCCGGTTCCTCCCTTCAGGGGAGGTAGAGGGGTGCGCGCGGGCTCTTTGCGTCTTTGTTCATTATTGAATAATAATGTGTTTTGTTATAAGGGTGGTGTTGCCTGATATTCGTATCAGGTAAACCCCTTTGGGTTGAGCGGACAAATCGAAGGTTTTGGAATAGCCGGATTCAGGAATCCTGACTGTTTTGTCACATATAATCTTTTGTCCTTTCAGGTTATATACACAGATATCCAATTCTTTATCAGGGATTCCCCATGCTTTCACGTTAAAGATACCCTTGCTGGGGTTGGGGAAAATATGGATATTCCCTTTATAAGCGATTTTATGGATTCCTGTGGTAATAGTTACAGTGATACTGTCTGAAGCTGTACAGCCCAGGGAGTCGGTAACGGTAACCCAGATATTATGTGTGCCTGGTCCTGCTGTGAGGCCGTCCACGGTAATGGTATGGGTAGTATCTCCTGTTGACCATATATAGTCTGCATATCCGGCATCTACGCTAAGAATGAGGCTTTCATCTGCATGAATGGTTGTATCCGGTCCCAGGTCAATATGGGGCTTGCTGGAATTAACTGTGACAGTTCCGAATGTAGTATCTGTGCCATCATCCACGGTTACAATAAAGGTAGTAGGCTCATTGACCACTGCCACCGGGTTAGCCTGTGTGGAAGTAAATCCGGCGGGGATTGAGTTCCAGTTGTAGGTATAAATGCCACTTCCTCCGCTGGCTTGTGCATAGAGCTTTGTGGAGTCGCCACTACAGACCATGTCGTGGTCTGCAATCGGTTGAGTTGACAAGGTGCCGCCGATAATACTTACAAACACATTATCTGTATTGATGCAGCCTGCAGCGTTATCTGTAACGGTAACTGTAAAAGTATTGGGGGTGGTCAGGGGTTTGGTGGTGGGGTTTTGCAGGGTTGCATTGGCAGGATTATCCAGCGAGTCGGCAGGTGCCCAGCTATAAGAATAGGTGGATGCGCCGCTGACGCTGGCATCCAGTGTTGTGGCATCTCCATAGTCCACGGGGTTGGGAGAAGCTGTTGCCGTAACATCCGGCAGGGGTATAACTGTAATTTGAGAAGAGTCTTCTCCCATACAGCCCATCGTATCCGTATATGTATAGTGCAAGGTATAGGTTCCCGGGCCAGTAGTTCCCGGGTTGAAGGCGTTTCCGTATACGCCGGGCCCGCTAAATACTCCACCTGTCGGAGTGGCTGATAATGTAACCGGTGGGGCATCGGCACAAACATCCGGCAGAGCAGGAAAGGTGGTAGGAATTGGCTTGCTTTGCACAGTGGCATAGGTAGTATCATTGATGTTTATGGTGTCCGCTTCATTATTGGGGTTGCTTGTCCAGGCTATAATATCATAAGGAGCATTAGTAAAGGTATAACTACCCAGGTTAACCTCATCTGTTTTGCTTCCGGTGCCTCCTGATGTGTCCAATGTTCCTGTATACATTACCGGTGTTTGCGTTGTGCCGTTGATGCTCCAGTTTACTTCAACGTTGTTGATCACATTGGTTCCAAAGTTTTGGATTTGTACCATAACGTTATTGGGTCCCGGGCAGAATATGTGGGGTTCTGTCAGTGCTATCACGCCAGCATCATTGGGTCTTTTCAGGGGTTTTATGATAACTATTCCGTGTCCTTCCCGGGAGCCTTCCTGGTTGTTTTGGTTAGTACCTGAGTTGTAGGACCCTCCACCGCCGTATGTGGTAGCACTATGGGTGTGGTCACCTCCCGAGTATCCTCCTCCTCCGGCTCCATCATCAGCGGATCCGCCTTTTCCTCCTCCTCCTCCGAAGCCACCATTGCCGGTTCCTCCTTCGCCGCCATTAACAAATGCTTTTCCACTTAAGTTGGGGTGCAGGGATACTCCACCGGAGAGGTATCCTCCACCACCGCCACCGCCTGAGGAGAGCCCCGGATGTCCGGACCCTCCATTGGGTCCTTGATTTGTGGTTTTGCCGTTTAGTTGGCCATAATTGTTATCCCCGGGGGCGCCGCTGCCACCGCCTGCTATAATGAGCGGTGTATCGTCGGAAAAAGCCACAAAGCTGCCGCCACCACCGGTGCCTCCTCCGCCACTAACACCCGTACCTTTCTGTCCGACCAATACTTTCAGGGAGTCGCCTCCATTAAGGACGAATTTACCTTCCATTTGTGCGCCAAGCCCTGCGGGAGCGTAATTGCCGGGATCAAAGCCGCCTTCTGCGCCATAAGCTGTGATCCGGTAGTAAGCCTTATAGGGGACTTTCCATTGCTGGATGCCATTTTCTGAGACCACCTGTCCGTCTAAGTTGGTGCCGTTGTAGGCCTGGTTTAGCTCCGCCTGGGTGGGGCCCGTAGCACCGTTAGCACCGGCATTGGTAAAGCAATAAGCATGCAGAGGGCACAGGAATGTAGTTTGGAAAGTCGCAGGACCTGCCCAGGAAGAGGTGTCTGTGCCTCCCGGACATAGCTCTGCAACATATACGTCATAAAGGGTAACCGGGGACAAGCCTGTGGCTGTGGCATGCTCTAAGGTCACCTCAGTGGGGGTTCCGCTTTCCGGAGCATTCCCCGAGTGAACCACCACATAAATCCAGGTGTTATGAGGGGACCCTCCGGTCCAGGTAAAAGTGCCTGTAGTGGCTGATGAATCGGTTACCGTTATTCCGGAAGGAGTGAGCAGACTGGCCTGCACTGTGGCATAAGCTGTATCATTGGCATTCATTGTATCCTGCTGGCCGTTAGGGTTAGTAGACCAGACCACTAAATCATAAGGTGCGCTGGTAAAGGTATAGGTGCCAATGGTTACCTGTGCGGTGGCAGGGTTGCTGCCGCCGGCGGTGTCCAGTAATCCGGTATAGCTATAGGTGGGCTGTGCTACTCCGTTCACGGTCCAGTCAATATCTACACTGTCCATTTGGTTGGAACCCATATTGGCAATGGTTACCACTACATCGTTAGCGCCGGGGCAAAATATGTGGGGTTCATTGATGAAGGCTACGCCGGCATCATTTGGGGGTTTTTGTATAAAAAACAGTGGTTCAATCACTACTGCACCGTGGCCTTCATGGAGGCCTGGCTGGGTGGAGCCGTTATTCACCGGATACCCCGGGATTCCTCCGATATAGCTTGACCCACCGCCTCCTCCGTCGGATTGGGTGTTATAGGTGCTAGCTCCTCCGGTTTGTCCGGTTAAGCCGCCTCCATCGCCTCCATAGACGTTATTGCTGTTGGAAAAGCTGCTTGTAGCGGTAGAGTTTCCTCCATCTCCTCCTCTTCCCAGTGTTCCGTCGGTGGTTCCGAATTCTGTTCCTCCTCCGGCTCCGCCATGGGTTTGAGTACCTCCTCCTCCCGGAATTCTTGGGTAAGTACTAATATATCCGGCATGTCCTCCTCCTCCTCCGTAATAGCCTCCACCTCCTGCGCCACCTCCGGCACAGGAATGTGTATAATAGCTGTCTCCGGATCCTCCGCCACCGCCTGCCGCTACGATCACCCGGTTGGCTAAGGTGGTGTCTCCAATACGTATATCGGAGGCACCGCCGCCGGAGCTGCCGTGGTATGTGGCGCATCCACTGCCGGCAACCCCTCCGCTGCCACCGCCGTTAAAGCCGCCGGGAGGTGGCAAAGGAGTATCATGTCCATATTGCCCGGCTTGACCCACTACAACATACAATATATCACCTTTGGTGAAGGTGACTTCGCCTTCCGTCTGGCCGCCCTGGCCCCGGTGGGATGCATTAGCCCCACCGCCACTGGCACCATAGGCTATGATATTATAATCACCGCTTTCAGGTACAATCCAGCGTTGGTAGCCATTAACCGATTGAACCTGCATGGTGCCCATGTATTCAGTATCCAACTGGGCTTGTGTGGGGCCTGTGGAGCCGGCAGCACCGGCATTGGTAAAGCAAAACGCATGGGACAGGCAGGCAAAAAGCGTTTTAAAAGTTGCCGGACCTGCCCAGGCAGAAGTATCAGTGCCGCCGGGACACAGCTCTGCCACGTACACATCATAAAATGATAACGGGGACAAGTTGGTTGCTGTGGCACTATCAGTGGTTACTTCCACAGGAATTCCCGTGGCCGGAGAGGCTCCCTGAGGAACCACCACGTATAACCAGGTATGGGCCGGCGAGCTGGTGGTCCAGGTAAAGGTGCCCGTGGTGCCGGAAGAGTCAATGATCGTAAGACCAGTTGGAGCAGGAAGGTTAGATTGCACCGTTGCATAAGCGGTATCATTGGAATTTATGGTGTCAGGCAGGCCGTTGGGGTTGCTGGTCCAGGCTACAATATGGTAAGGGGCACTGGTAAAATTATAGCTGCCAATGGTCACCTGTGCCGCGGCAGAGCCACTGCCACCAGCAGTATCCAGTATGCCAACATAGCTGTAAGGGGGCTGGGGTACGCCGTTTACTGTCCATTCAATATCTACGCTGTCAATCCGGATGGAACCCATATTGGCAATGGTCACCACCACATCGTTGGCACCGGGGCAATACACATCCGGTTCATCAATAGAGAGAACCCCTGCATCGTTTTCAGAAAATTGAAACTGGAATTGTGGCTGGATGATCACCAGGCCGTGTCCTTCATGGAAGCCTGTTTGTGTGGAGGTATTGGACAGGGTATAGCCCGGGATTCCGCCAATATAGCTGGAACCACCGCCACCGCCGTCAGCGCGGGAACCAGCGCCTCCGTTATTGCCATTCTGTCCGGTTAATCCACCGCCATCGCCGCCATATTGATTGGTATTGGACGAGAATGTGGAGGTATTCATAGAATGGCCGCCATGGCCGCCATATCCCAGGCCTCCGTTTGTATTTCCGGATGTCGTCCCTCCGCCTGTTCCGCCGCCCGTTTGGGTGCCGCCCGTTCCGGGGTTATAGGGTGACTCATTGCCTCCATGACCACCACCACCGCCATAGTAGCCGCCGCCACCGCCGCCGCCGCCACCATTGCTCCAGGCCTGATTGCCATCACCGGTACCTCCGCCACCGCCGGCGGCAATGATCAAACGACTGGACAGCGTGGTATCTCCGATGCGCACATCCGAGGCACCACCACCGGAGCTGCCATGGTAGTTGTTTACTTGTGAAGACCCACCGGCACCGCCGCCATTAAAGCCGCCGGGAGGTACTGAAGCAGCGCCATGGCCATATTGGCCGGCTTGCCCGACGCCCACATACAATATATTGCCACTGTTGAGCGTAGTCACTCCTTCCGTTCGGCCCCCCTGACCACGGTGACTCGTATTTACCCCACCACCTTCCGCACCAAAAGCCATGATCTTATAATCGCCGGATTGTGGTACTACCCATCTTTGGTAGCCATTGACCGACTGGGCTTGCATGGTGCCGGTATATTCAGCATCCATCTGGGCCTGGGTGGGCCCTGTGGAGCCGGTGGCACCGGCATTGGTGAAGCAAAAGGCATTGGCCGGGCAGGCGAAAAGGGTTTCAAAGGCTGCCGGACCCTCCCAGGCCGAAGTATCGGTGCCACCGGGGCATAACTCAGCCACATATACATCATAAAATGATAAGGGGGAAAGGTTGGTAGCTGTAGCACTATTGGTGGTTACCTCCACAGGCGTGCCCGAGCCCGGGGAGGCCCCCTGGGGTACCACCACATAAATCCAGGTGTGAGTGGGTGAACCACCCGACCACGTAAAGGTGGCGGTGGTGCCGGAGGAATCAGTTACCGTAAGACCGGTGGGCGCCGGCAGGTTGGCCTGCACTGTGGCATAAGCAGTATCGTTGGAATTTATGGTGTCCGGCTGGCCGTTGGGACTACTGCTCCAGGCCACAATATGGTAAGGGGCATTGGTAAAAGTATAGCTGCCAATGGTCAATTGTGCCGTGGAAGAGCCGCTGCCACCAGCAGTGTCCAGCGTGCCCACATAGCTGTAAGAAGGCTGGGCCACACCATTTACTGTCCACTCAATACCTACGCTGTCGATGGGCATGGACCCCATATTAGCAATGGTGACCACCACATCATTAGCACCGGGGCAATACACGCCCGGCTCATCAATAGAGACTATCCCTGCATCGTATTCAGGTAACTGAACCTGGAACAGCGGCTTGATGATCACCATGCCGTGTCCTTCGTGAGAGCCTGTCTGGGTGGAAGTATTGGTGAGGGCATAACCCGGAGTCCCTCCAATATAGCTGGCCCCTCCACCGCCACCTTTGGCCCGGTTAAAGGTTTCATCATTGCCATCTTGCCCGGAAAACCCTCCGCCATCTCCGCCGTATTGGTTGGCATTGCTGCTGTACGAAATCATATAATTAGAATGTCCCCCATGGCCTCCATACCCGGGGCCTCCGTTAGTATTGCCGGTTGTTGTTCCGCCACCCAGTCCGCCACCTGATTGTGTGCCTCCCATTCCCTGGGTTTGTGGGATCATGTCGCCACCCATTCCTCCCCCGCCGCCATAGTATCCTCCTCCTCCTCCGCCTCCTCCTCCGCATCGCCAGGTTTCATTGCCATCACCCGTTCCTCCTCCTCCGCCGGCGGCTACTATCATCCGGCTGGCTAATGTGGTATCACCTATACGCACATCGGAGGCTCCTCCTCCGGAGCTGCCGAAGCCGGAGGGGCATGTGCCGGCACTCATGCCCCCTGCACCGCCCCCGTTAAAGCCGCCG
Organism: Bacteroidales bacterium; assembly: GCA_003557725.1. GTDB lineage: Bacteria > Bacteroidota > Bacteroidia > Bacteroidales > PWNQ01 > PWNQ01. The sequence goes on from PWNQ01000052.1 coordinate 10,800, forward strand.
GGAGCCGGTGAAGAAGCATTATGACCATATTGGCCCGCCTGCCCAACAGCCACGTACAAAATATTGCCGCTGGTGAGCGTCACCTCTCCCTGGGCCAGACCACCCTGGCCCCGGTGGCTGGTATTTGCTCCGCCTCCTTCGGCACCAAAAGCGCTGATCTTATAACTGCCCGTTTGGGGCACTAACCATCTTTGGTAACCATTGACCGATTGGACCTGTAAACTGCCCATATATTCAGCATTTAATTGAGATTGTGTGGGGCCTGTGGAGCCGGTGGCGCCGGCATTGGTAAAGCAAAATGCATTGACCGGGCAGCCAAATAGTGTCTCGAAGGTGACCGGCCCCGCCCAGGTAGAAGTATCAGTGCCACCGGGACACAACTCAGCCACATAAATATCATAAAGCGTTAACGGAGACAGATTGGTTGCTGTAGTGCTATTGGTGGTTACCTCCACAGGTGTACCCGTACCAGGCGAATCCCACCGGGGAACTACCACATATATCCAGGTATGGGCCGATGAACCACCCGTCCAGGAAAAGGTAACTGTGGTGGCAGACGAATCGATGACCGTAAGGCCAGTGGGTGGCGGCAAAGAAGACTGTACCACTGAAAATACAGTGTCATTGTCATTGGACAGGTCCGGAATCCCATTGGGGTTAGCGGTCCAGGCTTTTATATGATAAGTGGCGTTGGTAAAGGTATAGCTGCCCAGGTTAACCTGCGCTGATGGCGGATTAGTGCCGCCAATGGTATCCAGAGAACCCACATAAGTTGCCGGGGGTTGTGGTACACCGTTTACTTCCCAGTGAACTTCCACGCTGTCAATGGGGTTTTTGCCGTAGTTCATTATGGTCACCACCACATCATTGGCACCGGGACAGAAAACAGCAGGCTCATCTATGGATGCTACGCCCGCATCATTATAGGCTTCTGAGGGAATAGTCAGTGGCTCAATGATCACTATTCCATGGCCGTAGCCTGCTCCCTCTTTGTTGTTTTGGCTGGTGCCCGCATTAAAAGACCCTCCGCCCCCATAGGTGGTTGCACTGTATGAGTGGTCTCCACCCGAGTATCCTCCGCCCCCTGCACCGTCGTTATAGTATCCGCCTTTCCCTCCACCACCGCCAAAGCCGCCGTTTCCTCCGGCGCCGATCCCGCCGTAGCCGCCGTTTACAAATGCCTTTCCTCCATTGGCAGGATTGGCAGAGGTTCCATCGGTGAGTAGGCCACCACCTCCTCCGCCGCCCATGTTGGTGGACATATTCCCTGTCCCTCCATATGGGCCACGGTTGGTGACCTTGCCGTTGAGCCCCCCATAGTTGGTGGAGTTAGGAGCTCCGCTACCGCCGGCCGCCACAATCAGCGGCGTGTCGTTGGAAAGTGTCACAAAACTGCCACCACCACCCGTGCCTCCGGCAATGGTAATCCCCATGCCTTCCTGACCTACCAATATCTTCAAGCTTTCCCCACCGGTGAGATGAAAAATACCCTCCATATAAGCTCCCAAACCCGCTGAATCATTATTGCCCGATTGATAGCCCCCACGGGCTCCTATGGCTGTAATGCGGTACTCTGCAGTATAAGGAACCTCCCAGCGCTGAATACCGTTCTCTGAAATGACCTGCCCGGCCAAATCAGTGGCCGAATATTCAACATCAAGCTGAGCCTGAGAAGGCCCATAAGCACCCGTAGCCCCGGCATTGGTGAAGGTCAGAGAGTGATCCTCCAATTGAACATAGGTGTAAGTGGACCCTGTGGAGGTATTGGCAGACGCAACCGCATCAACAGCACCCACAAAGTAATCAATCACATGACCATAACCCTCAAAAGGAATGTGGACCGAATAAATATCTCCCGTTACATTATCCATGCCTATTGTGTCTTCCAACACACCATTAACATAATAAACAACATAGCCTGAATCTACAGCCGTGTTATCCGTGATCTCAGCACGCACCTCCTGAGAATGATCGTTTAAAATGGTGTCCCTGGGAATGGGCGAAAGCATGGTGATTACAGGAGGCTCTAACTCTGAAATGGATGCCGTAACCTTGATGTTATCAATGAACCAGCCTTCATTCTCAAATAAAGTCATACCATTGAGGTCAATCAAACTAAAGCGTATGCGAACATCCGGCTCATCACCCGCTATGACAGAAATATCAAACAACTCAGGCTTCCACCAGGTGTTGTCCGGACGGATGGCCTGACCATTAAGCCAATCCTGATCATAAGACGTAACATTGAAATAATTACCACCAGGGCCAAACTCTGTGGAAGACCCTCGGTAATGATTAGTGTCCAGAGGAATCCATGTAATACCCCCATCCACCGAAACCTCAACAACCCCCTTGTCAAAAGCCTCTATCTTACAGATATGATCAAACTCCAGAATAGTGTATGGCCTCCCGGTGGTGGAAAAAGGATCGGTGGTAATAGTCAATGTGTCGTAAGGTGACGCCACTGCCGAGTCCGACTGTGTGCCACCGAAAGATAAACTGGTGGATAAACCCCATGTGTTTGTAGACGATGACGAATAGTGAGTTACACTATCCGACCCTGAAGGAGGCTCGAAATTCTCATGGAAGACAACCGTAACCGCCTGCCCTAAAAGAAAACCTGATAATAAAACCCCTGCAAGAGTAAAAAAAATTTTTTTCATATGGATTCCTTATTAAATGTTACTTCTGGCTATATACTGCTAAAAAAAACTGTGCCCGCCCTGAAAAATCTTAATTCTCACCTTCTTTCAAAATCAGTTGCGGCCTTTTTAGACCGATATCAAAAATTAACTGGCTGTTATAAAGTATTTTGAGATTATAAGGTTGCGCTATAATCATATACACTGTGATCAATTATGACAAGAGTGCAAATATAAAAAACATTTTATTATAATACAACAAATATCATCGAATGTCTGCATCAGTTGATATATAAATTCCGGGTTGTTGGTGAGGATTTCTGCTTCCAGGCTTTCAATGTTTAAAGAGTGGATTACTCCGGCATGCGGATACCGGCCTACACGTATCAAAGCAAGGTGTATCTTTGCATCAAAAAGCCTAACTATATGGAACAATCCAAAAAAGCTTTACGGTATGAGCGAATATACGCACAGCTCAGTGCGCTTATGCCATCCTGCCGGACGCCGGTATCCAGGATGGCCTCCATTTGTGCAGTGTTGCATCACAAGATGGATGTCTTTTTCTGGACCGGTTTTTACCTGTTGGAAAAGGGTCAGTTGGTGGTAGGTCCCTATCAGGGTCCTCTGGCATGTATGATGCTGGAAAAAGACAAGGGTGTCTGCTGGGCTGGATTAGGGAAGGGAATGACCATAGTGGTTCCCGACGTGGAAAAGTTTCCCGGACATATCGCCTGTGATCAGCGATCCAAATCAGAGATCGTAGTACCCCTGTTCAACCGCCAGGGAATGACCATGGGAGTACTGGATGTGGATAGTGACCGGCTGGAAGCCTTCGACCAAACCGATGCCCGGTATCTGGAAAAGATTGTAACGCTGGTGTACAGTAACTGATCACAGGCTATCAAAAAGAGCAGGTATGGCCGGCATGTTGTGTGCGAGCCATCAGTATTTGTAACCTGCGCCCTGGTCTGTTTCCAGCTTTACGCCCAGCGATAGCACAATACGGTTCACAAAATTAAAGTAAGCAGTTACCAGTACCACGTCCAGAATACCCGCATCGCTTAACCCTGCTTCCTTCAGGGTTCCGGTGTAATCCTTATCTTCATGTGCTTTTGGATGACCGGTGAGATGCGTGCTAAACCGGCAGATGGCCCATTCCCGGGCAGTGAGAATCTCTTCCATGCGGCCCCGCATCAGCTTGTCCACCTTGTCCTCATCTTTCCAATAGTGCTGTAATGCCTGGGCATGATGCGTGGTGCAATAGTCGCAGCCGTTTTCCATGGAAACAACGGTCCCCGACAGCTCCCGCTCAGCCCTGGATAGCTCTGAACGGCTATACATGATCTCCATATATAAGTCCATATGCCTGACAATGCTCTCAGGACGAAGGCTTTGGATTTGATGCACCCGGGCCAGCTTCCCCCGGCTGCCCATGAGCTGGTCGTAAATCTCCTTTAAACGACCCTCTGCTTTTTCACAAGAAATTACTTTGATCCTTGACATAATTGATGGCTTTTACTTATGTGAGCAAATATAAATAAAGTAAAGGAATCCTCTTTTCAGCATTAATATTGTATTTTTGCGTAGGTTTATAAACAAAGTGCTGTAGTTTGGGTTTTACTTTTTCGGGGTATGATAACAGAGATGTTTGTGAAATGGTTTTTTGCAGTACTCAGACATGAGTCCAATCTAAAATAAGTACTTTTGATTTTCAGCGGATGTGAAAAATGTGTGTTTTTAGACCGGACTCAGGCATTAATAAATAAACAGTGTATTAATGAGATATTACAGGTTCTTCTTTAGTTTGTTCCGGTGTGGTTTGCTGGCATTGGTCTTTTCTCCTTTGTTCGCTATCGGTCAGGATATTATGATTCGCGGCACATCCGATCCGGATGGTTTTTCTCCTGAGGAGTTTTTAAGTCGTTATGTACAGATATCCTCGGTGAGTGGTGATGAGCAGGAGGCGGGTCGTTTTCTGTCATCATTCTGTCGTGAGCAGGGTCTGTATGTGCATGTCTTTACTGACGAGCCTGACAGTTATAATTTTGCTGCCTCCCTTTATCCGTTGGAGGAAGGGCGTCCCAATATTATTTTGCTCAACCATATTGATGTGGTTCCTGCCGGTGATGCTCATGGCTGGCGTTTTCCGCCCTTTTCCGGAGAAATCGCCGACGGCAAGGTGTGGGGCAGGGGAGCCATTGACAATAAAGCCATGGGCGTAATGCAGGTGCTGGCATCCCTGGCGTTTCTTGATACATTAGCTCAAAGGGAACTGCCGTATAACGTAACTGTTTTGGCGGTGTCTTCCGAAGAAGTGGGTGGCGATAAGGGGGCACGGCTTGTTACCGACCGATATATGGATCTGCTCAACCCGGCGGTAGTATTTGGGGAAGGAGGGGCCGGCATATACGATTTGATCGAAGCAAAGCCGGAAAAGCCCGTCTTTGGGATTGAAGTGATACAGAAGAGACGCCTGTACCTGGAGGTAGTAGCGGCTGTAGAAGCCTCCGGACACGGTTCCGTGCCCAGAGAAAAATACTCTGCCAAAGAACTGGTTAAAGCGGTTAATGCCATCCTGGAGATCAAACCGAAAATTATTGTAGACCCTGTGGTTCAGGACGGATTGGGGATGGTGGGTGACCATGAGAAATTTCTGCGCAGAAAGGTGATGAACAACCTGGGCTTTTACGGACCATTGCTGGCTCCCTATTTCCGTAGCGACCCGCTGGTGGCTTCCATGCTGACCAACACCATGTCCCTCACTCATCTGGATAATTCCCCCGGGGCATACAACCAGATCCCCACTTATGCCCGTGCGGTGTTTGACTGCCGACTGCTGCCACAAACCTCACAGATAGAGTTTCTGGCTCAAATACAAAAGGTGATTGAACCTTATGAGGTGTCTCTCAATATACTGAGAACAAGCCCGGAAACATCATCATCATCCCAGGGAGCTTTTTATTATGCGCTGGAGGAAAGTATTTACAAGGTATACGGCGATGGGGTGGAGGTGGTGCCGTTTATGTTCGTAGCAGTCAATGATAACCGGTTCTTCCGGAGAAATGACATCCCTGCTTACGGACTGTTGCCCGCCATTCTTACCAATGAGCAAATGGAGTCCATTCACTATTTTGATGAACGTATGCCCATCCGGGAGCTGTATAATGGCATTGATGTGTATAAGCAGCTTATAGACAATATAATGAGTATTCCTGAGCAAGAATTTTAAGACGAAGAATTATGACTATGATATCTTTTGCAGCTAAGCACCTGGCACGGGCCAGGAAAAAACGGTTTGACCGCTGGTACAGCCAGTCGGTGCAATTGCAGGAAGCGCTGTTTCAATCCCTTATCCAAAGGGGAAGGCGTACGGCTTTTGGACGGGAGCACAACTTTGATCAGATAAAGACCCATGAGCAGTTTGTGGAGAATGTTCCCATTCGGGATTATGAAGGGATCAAGCCATATATAGACCGGATAATCGAAGGGGAGCGTAATGTTCTTTGGCCCGGGAGGCCCATGTATCTGACCAAGACCTCGGGTACTACTTCCGGGGCAAAGTATATACCTATTTCCCGGGAGTCTATGCCTTATCAGGTGGATGGAGCCCGGAATGCTTTGCTTATGTATTTGTTTCAAACCGGAGATCTTTCTTTTGTATCCGGGCGAATGATGTTCATCTCCGGCAGTCCGGCCATGGATACCAAAGCAGGGATTCCTACCGGAAGGCTCTCGGGTATTTCTCACCGTCATGTCCCCTTTTATCTGCGGTGGCACCGGTTGCCATCATACAAGGTGAACACCATAGAATTGTGGGAAGAAAAGGTGGATGCTATTGTGCAGGAGACCCTGAAGAAAAATATTAGCCTGGTAAGCGGAATACCCCCATGGGTGGAGATGTATTTTGAGCGGTTGCTGGAAAAAACCGGAAAAGAAACGGTGGGTCAGGTATTTCCAAATATGTCCCTTTTTGTTCATGGTGGAGTGAGTTTTCAGCCTTACGAGCAAAAATTTCATGAGCTTATGGGGAAGGAAATCCCTACCCTGGAGACCTTTCCCGCTTCCGAAGGGTTTTTGGGCTTTCAGGATCGCTGGCCATCACAGGGGATGGTGATTATTCCTGACGGGGGCATCTTTTATGAGTTTATACCCGCTCATCGATTCTATGAGGATAACCCCCCAAGATACACTCTTGGACAGGTAGAAACCGGAACCAATTATGTGGTGATATTAAACACCAATGCCGGTCTTTGGGGCTATAATATTGGCGATACCATCCGTTTTGAATCCATAAACCCCTTCCGGTTTGCATCTACCGGACGCCTGAGCCACTATACCTCCGCCTTCGGTGAGCATGTGATCGTGCAGGAAGCCGAGGACGCCCTGGCAGCCGCCGCCGAAAAAACCAACGCTACCATCTCTGAGTTTACGCTGGCACCACTGGTGAATAACCCGGACGGACTCCCAAGACATCAATGGTTTGTGGAGTATAGAAGCCAACCCCGCAGCCTGGATGAGTTCGCATCGGTGCTGGACCAAACCCTGCAGGAAAAAAATCCCTACTATAAAGACCTGGTAGCCGGAAAAATATTGCAAAAAGCACAGGTGATCTCCGTCCCGGAGGATACGTTCCACAAATATATGAAGGCTATCGGAAAACTGGGCGGACAAAATAAGGTGCCCCACCTGTCCGACAACCGGAAGATCGCCGACTGGATCATGGAAAATATGGAGACAGAGAATAAATCACCATAATGAAGTTGTCTCAACTTGGTATAATTGCTTTTCTTGCCATGCTGGCAGGCCCCCTTTCCGTTCAGGCGCAGACCTACCTGGTGGGGCCCGATAACCCCCTCATCGGAGCTTATGGGCCATTTTACCATGACCACCATAAGCTGCTTTTTGATGTAATCCATCCCGACGGCATATATATTGACAGTGTGACCATTTATCCGGTGTCGCCGGTGCCGGGAGATGCATATAGCATCGTGGTTAATGACACGGGAGATAATGTGATCGATAGCTACAATGGTGTAACCACAGCGACTAACAGCCAGCCGGAAAGGGTTCCCGCAGGCCTGTTTGTCCCGCAGGGAACCGGCTATACTCTGGGACTTAACGGAAACCCGGGAATGATTAGAAACCTTTATGGTGCCTCATACCCCTATACAATCCCCGGCGTGATGGAGTTTACCGGAAATACCCATCAGCCATATTACTGGTATTTCTTTTACAATATACGGGTTACCCTGCCTGCCGATTCAACCGATGCCGGGCTCAGCAACCTTATCTCTCCACCGGATACCATTTGTGCCGGAGAAAACCATGTGACCGTCATGTTGAAAAATTATGGCCCCGAAGAGCTTACAATGGTGGATATACATACACGGATCAATGGCGCACAACAGCCCGTCTATAAGTGGCTTGGATTTCTAAGCTCCGGTGATTCCGTGAAAGTAACACCCCTGACTTACAACTTCGACATAGCTGCCCTGCCTTATGAGATTGAAGTCTACACCTGCTCACCAAACAGATACCAGGACCCCGACAATACCAATGATACGGTAAAAAGGAATGCGGTTGATGTAATTCCTCCGCTTACTGGCAATATCTACCCGTCGGGTACGGTCAAATTGTGCGGGGATGATTCGGTGCAGGTTCATATTGAATCCCCGGAATCTAATGAATTCCAATGGTATAAGGATGGAAAACCCATTAAGGGGGCCGGTGACAGCCTGCTTTACATCAGCGATGAAGGGAAATATATGGTTAAGTTTAGCGATGGACGTTGTGCTTCCATGTCGGAGCCTGTGTATGTAGTTTCTGCTGTAACGCCCCATGGACTGGTAAATACCTTGTCATCTACCACTTTTTGTGAGGGCGGGTCGGTTGTGATGGATGCATACCAAACCCCCGGCTATACATATCAGTGGTACCGGAATGATAGTATTATCTATGGAGAGACAAACGATCAACTTGTTGTCAAAAAACCTGGCATATATCATGTGCTGGTCACCAGCATGCATAACTGCCCCACCCGGTCTGTGGATATTCCCGTTAATGTCAGGCCGGTACATCA
>PWNQ01000224.1 GCA_003557725.1 Bacteroidales bacterium
CTGCTGCGCCCCAGGGCATGGGCATCCAGGCCAAACACATCCCGCTCCCCACCTCCCTGGCCGGAGATGCTGTTGGCAGCAAAGGCAAAAGAAAAACCACTGGAACCCGGAGACGGCGGCGTGGAAAATGAAGAACTAAAACGGTAATTATGAAAACGAACATGATATCGATACACGCTGTCAGGAACAAGTCCCTCTACCACAATATTATGCTCACGGGATTCCCGGTCTCCCGTGATGATCTCCCCCTGAATAGCCACATTGGCCGTGACCGGCAGGGTGGTCTTGAAGGAGATCACCGCACGATGGGGCGTGAGGCTGTTCACAAAAGGACCCTCACTGATGGCGGGCTCAACCGAAAAGGGACCACGCCCCGATACATGCAAACGACCATTATACAAAATGCGTCCGGATGCATCTGTAACACGGTAAAGCATCCCGTTGTATCCCCCACTTTGCCACTGCCCCGGAAAGGTACCCGTGGAATAATGATCTAAAATATCTACCATCGCCTGCCCACCGGAGATATCTACAGACCCCTGAAAGACAGGGGAAGAAGAGTACAGTTCCTCCTGATCAAAGTAAAAGCCATAATAGAGCATGCCCTCCATGTCCTTGCCAAAGTCAAACATCACCCCGCGCTCACTCCCTGCGGGGGCCTGAAGGAACATTTCCGGACTATAACCGACGGGATCGGCAGCCCAGTACAGCGACAACCCCTCCCCGTCTTCCATGACCAACCGGTTACGACTGTCTTTAGAAATATTGGAGTAAACCGAAGGGACATCCGGAGGATCCGGATAGCCCGGACGGGGCGTAAACCATTCCATAACCCTGCCCAATAACAATACTAACAGCATGAGAGCAAGCAAATAAAAAACAAAAGAATATCTGCGCATAAGATGATCAATTAAATAATGAAACGCCGCTGAAAATGAATCGTATGCAATGCATACAAACGCACCCATTTCATACACCCTCAACCCGTAAGAGAAAATGAAAAACACCCCATATAAAACCCCATATGAAACAAACGCCCCTAATAAAAACAGGGAACGGGCAAAATTATTACACCCTGTTGAAACAGAAAAGGACATTATTAACAATAGAAAGTGGAAAAAAACTACAAACGAATGGTTTCATTCCTGCCATATGCATTATATTTGCATTGGATAACCGGTGGGTCGTTCACTGTTGGTTATAATAAGCATCAAAGTTATTGTTGTGAAACATTTGTGGAAAAAAATACCGGATTATTTAAAAAACCGATACGCCGTATCAGTATTGGTATTTATAGTATGGATGGTATTTTTCGACCAGAACAACATTATCTCCCAGTATCGTCTTACGCGCAAGGTCAATGATCTTTCCCGGGAGAAGGCCTTTTATCAGGAGGAGATTCAGAAGGATCACAGCGCTGCTTCTGAGCTAAAAACCAATTTGGAGACACTGGAAAAGTTTGCCCGGGAAAACTACCTGATGAAGCGGGAAAATGAAGACATCTTTCTCATAGTCAATGAAGAGGACTAGTTTCGTGTCAATGGGCGAATTTCATGCCGGGTCCACGTCCATGACCACTTTCACGTTATTAAATTTCTCCTGGGCATTGAGGCTTAGCGCTTCCTCTGCCAGGATTTTTTTCACTGCCTCTTTATTATCTTTTTCGGCAATTTTTACGAGTATATCCCTGAGTTAGAAGTTTTTTATTCTGGCCACGGCGGGGTATGCGGGTCCCAGCACTCTTTTTCCCAGTTTGGCTTTCAGCGCTCCGGCCATCAGTGCAGATGCATTAAATACGGTCTCCTGCTGTTTATGCTTCAGGGTAATTCTAATAAGGCGGCCATAGGGTGGGTATCCATATTTCTTCCTTTCCTTCAGTTGGTCTTCCGCCATATTCAGGTACTGGTTATTCATGGCATATTGGATGACCGGGTGTTTGGGTTGTCTGGTTTGCACGATCACCGTTCCCCGTTCTTTTTTTCTTCCGGCGCGTCCGCTCACCTGTTCCAGGATTTGAAAGGCTCTTTCAAAGGCCCGGAAATCGGGGAATCCCAGCATATTGTCCATATTCATCACTCCTACCAGGCCCACATTATCAAAGTCCAGCCCTTTGGTCACCATTTGTGTTCCCACCAGGATATCTGTTTTTTGCATTTCAAAGTCACGGATAATTTTATAATGAGCATTTTTTGTTCTGGTGGAGTCCAGGTCCATCCGTGCAATTCTGGCTTGGGGAAAATATCTGGGCAGCTCCTCCTCCACTTTTTCCGTTCCAAAGCCCTGCATTTTAATTTTGGTACTGCTGCATTCGTGGCAGCTTTTAGGCACCTCTTTGGTATATCCGCAGTAATGACATCTTAGCTTATTGGCATATTTATGGTAGATCATTCCCACGTCGCAGTTGTTACACTGTGGCATCCATCCACATTGGAAGCATTGTAGTCTCAGGGAAAAGCCTCTTCTATTCTGAAAAAGTATCACCTGTTTTTTATTATCCAGGCACTGCTGTATAGCCTTGAGCAATAGTTGGGAGAAGTTGGAATACATCTCTTTATTTTTTGCGGCTTCCAGCAGGTCGGCGACGATCATCTGTGGCATTTGGATATTTCCGTAGCGTTGTTGCAGTTGTACATAGAGGTATTTACCTGTTTTGGCATTGGCATAGCTTTCAATAGACGGGGTTGCAGAGCCCAGCACCACATTTGCAGAGAACATACTTCCCAGGTATACGGCCACATCCCTCCCTGCGTAGCGGGGAGCGGGGTCATACTGTTTGAATGAGCTATCGTGTTCCTCATCCACTATGACCAGTCCCAGGTGGTTATAGGGTAAAAACAGGGACGATCGTGCTCCGATGACCAGGTTATTTTTTTTCTCTCTTACGGCGGTCCATATTTCGGTACGCTCCTGTTCATTAAATCGGGAGTGATACACCACCACCTGGTTGCCGAAGAACCTTGCCAGCCGGTGGATGATCTGTGCGGTGAGGGCGATCTCAGGCAGCAGGTACAGCACTTGTTTTCCTTTTTCCAGGCATTCTCTGATGAGGTGGATATACAGTTCTGTTTTTCCGCTGGAGGTTACTCCGTGCAGGAGCACCACTTTTTGCTGTTGAAATCCCTCTTGTATTTGGCTTAGGGCCTGTTTTTGGGGTTTGCTAAGGTGTATATCTTCCACCCGGGCGTGCGCTTCCAGTTTGGGCAGCCGGGTAACTGTGCGCTCCTCTTTCTGGAGGATTCCTTTATTTATCAACCCCTTTATGGCCTGGTCATACTTGTGCTCTTTCCCTGTCAGTCGGCTTTTGGGCACCTCCTGGTCATAATTTACTCCTGATTGTCTGAGCAGCAGCATCATCACTTCCATCTGGCGGTAAGCCTGCTTGCTGAAGCTATCCAGCAGTTTTTCCAGCTTTTCGTCCGACCGGGCCAGGGCCGGGGCCAGCCGTAAAAAGGTCTCTTTCCGTGGCTTATACCGCTGATTCAGTTCCTCCAACATGATCACCGCCTCCTTTTCTATCAGGTTTTTTATGAGCGGCATCACATTTTTATAGCCGGTAAGGGCCGACACCTCTTTTAGTGTAAGGGCTTTTCCGGATAAGTTTTCAATGATTTTATGTTCCGCCGGTGTAAGCTCCGACAGGGAACCGTCGAAGACCGGGTGGATCTGCACCCTGGATTCACTGGCCAGCTTCAGGGCTCCCGGAAGGGCTGCATTCATAACCTCTCCGGGTGAAGCCATGTAATAATGAGCTATCCAGAGCCATAGCCGTTGCTGCGTTATTGATACAATGGGTTTATCATCCAAAATATATAGGATATCCTTCACTTTTGGAACCGCCGGAGGGGTTTGGTGCAGCTCCCAGATAATGCCTGAATAGATCTTTTGTGGCCCCAGTTGCACCACCACCCGCTTCCCAAACGCCGCCTGATCCCTGTAATCCACAGGGATGCGATAGGTGAAGGTTCCTTTTACCGGTATGGGCAGCAGAACCTGAGCAAACAAAGGCTTACTTTCATCCATGGTTACAGCGATAGTATCCGGGCCATTTCCAGCATAGCAGCATTGACCTTGCGATGGTGCTTAATGGATTTTTCAAAAGGGGTATATACAATCTCTTTGTTCACCTTTCCCACCATTACCCCCTGTTCATTTTTCAACACCGCATTTACAGTTTCATATCCCAGCGTGCTGGCCAGCACGCGGTCCATGCAGGATGGAGCCCCGCCTCGTTGGATGTGCCCCAGGACCGTCACCCTGGTGGAGTAGCCCTGGAACTGGCTATTTACTTTTTCGGCCACCTCATAGGCATTGCCCGCGTCATCGCCTTCGGAAACCAAAATGATCCCGCTGGTCTTATTGCTCCTGCGATCATACTTTATCTTGTTAATAAGCTCTTTGATGCTGGTATGGCGCTCGGGAATAAGTATATCTTCCGCCCCGGTGGCAATCCCGCTACGGAGGGCAATAAACCCGGCATCACGACCCATTACTTCAATAAAAAACAACCGGTTATGAGACCCTGCCGTATCCCTGATCTTATCCACCGCCTCCACCACCGTGTTGACAGCCGTATCATAACCAATGGTGAAATCCGTGCCATATAAGTCGTTATCAATGGTTCCCGGAATGCCAACCACAGGAAAATCATGCTCCTCCATAAAAATCTTGGCCCCGGTAAATGTACCATCCCCACCAATAACAATAAGAGACTGGATGCCACGGGAGTGAAGGTTCTCCAGGGCTTGCCTGCGACCCCGGGGCGTCATAAAATCATTGCTGCGCATAGACTTTAATATGGTACCCCCGCGCTGAATAATATTGGAAACACGCTGATTATCCATCAGTATCATATCGTTCTCAATAAGCCCCTGATAACCCCGCATTACACCATATACCTCCAACCCATGGTAAAACCCGGTGCGGGAAACCGAACGTATGGCCGCATTCATCCCCGGAGAATCACCACCAGAGGTTAAAACAGCAATCCTGGATATCTTTTGCATAATACTTACCTGTAGATTTTAAATAGCACAAAACTACAAAATAATCACGACTACAAAATAATCACGTGCCTCCCCATAATTACCAAAGAGGATGAGAAAAATGCAACTTTGATTTTCACCGGCCCTGACCCGGCATCATTACCGTATGGAATTACCGGATGGAACAAAGCTGATCCTCAACGGATGAAAAAATTTAAGATTTTTGACCAACCTCTTTGATGTATTTTGGTACTTTCGCACCATTAAATAATTGCATCAATATGTTAGCCGGCTCTAAATGGCTACCCGGGTTTTCTCCCCCATTTTGTCCTGGTATAAAGGATTGAAAAAACGGGTTCCCCTGGTGGCATTTATTGGCCGCACATAATAAATACAGTATCCATGATGACAAAGGTTACACTGTTTTTGTTCTCCCTGTGCTTCTTTCCCTCTGTTTGTTTCTATGGCCAGTCCGGGGGTTCTTTTGATTATCATTTTGCCCGTGGCCTGGTACTGGAGCATCAGTTCACCCGTGCGGAGGCCCATATAGGTCAGTGGGGTGAAAACACCCCCCACACCATTTACCTGGAGGCATTATCCTCATTTTTGCAACATCATTTGGATGAGCACCACTATGATGGCTCTGCCTTAAGTGGTCAGACCAGTATCTGGCTGAGTCATTTGGAAGGGCTTCAGGATGCGGATGCACTATTTACCCGTGCGGTGGTATTATTTTTCTCCTCCTTTACTCATGGTCGTTACGGCAATTATATGGCTTCGGTGCGCGACTTTAACAGGGCATACCGGACGGCCGGACGGCTCAGGTCTCACTATCCCCGCTATGCTCCCGGGCAAATGATGCATGGGGTTATTTTGGTTCTGTTTGGCAGCATGCCGGAAAATTACAAATGGCTGTTGCGGTTGATGAACATCCCCGGCGACGTGGACAAGGGACTGGAGATTCTTCATAAAGTGTATAAAGACAACCGCAACGACCCTTCATACCGCTTCCATGAGGAGCATTTATTCTTTTTGGTCTTCAGCTATCGCAATTTCAGCCCGGAGCCGGAGAATCTGCGCCAGATGGAGCAGTACTACCAGCACCCCCGGGTAAAGCAGTGGCTGGTTCGCAGTCCCATGATTCGATATTCCAAGGTAATGCTGTTAAAAGACCTTGGGGAGAACGACCGGGCCATCAGCTGGATGGAGCGTCCATACCGGGTTCATCCGCAGGTTTCTTTTTTGTATTTGGATGCCTATGTTTACGGGATGTCTCTGCTTCAGAAGATGGACTATGCGGGGGCAAAAGCGGCATTTAACAGCTATTTGGACCGCTATTCGGGCGATCTGTACGTAAAGGCATCCCGCCAAAAGCTTGCCTGGATCGCCCTGCTCACCTCGGGAAAGGGGGCTTATCAAAAGGAGATCCGCCAGGTAGAGGGGCGGGGCAGCCTGATAACCGGAGCAGACAAATGGGCACAGCAAGAGATGGAATCGGGAAAGCCGCCAAACCGCATCCTGCTTAAAGCAAGGCTGCTGTTTGATGGGGGATATTATCAGCAGGCACTGAAAGAGCTGCTAAGACACAACCCCTCACAGGCCTACAGCTCTACAAAAGACGGCCTGGAATATCGCTACAGACTGGGACGCATCTATGATAAGCTGGAAGAACACCAGAAGGCCATCGCCAACTATGCCATTACCATAAAGCAGGGCGGGGAAGAGCCCTGGTACTACGCCGCCAATGCCGCACTAATGACGGGAGAGATACACCTGAGAAGAGGCGAAAAAGAATTGGCTCGAAAGGCTTTTGAAAAATGCCTGGAAATACACCCGGAAAGCTATAAGGAAAGCATCCACCAAAAAGCAAAGGCCCGGCTCAAATCACTGTAAAAAAATGCCCTGCCAAAGAAAGATCAGGGCAGGGCATCGTTCAAACCAAAAAATCAAAAACCTAAAGTTTTAATCCCAGAGTAAGTACAATCCGGTCAGAACTGTGGGACATCTCTGCAGGCATCCCCGCATATTGAGAGCTGTAAAGATAGTAGTCCTCTTCATATTTTTCCATCACCCAGGCAAGGTCTACAAAGTAACTCTTCTCGCGCAGTCCAAGGCCAAAGGTGTAAAAGGTGCGTTGCCCATCGTTAACGTCACCCTCGTAAGGGCTTCCAAAAACAGCATATCCCCCCCGGATCTGAAAGGGCGCCAGGTTCACCTCAGCACCAAATTTTAAATTATGTGCCGCTGTATAGCTCTCCTGAATCATATCATTATCCGGTTTAAAGTCGTGAATATACTGGGTAGATATCCCGGTTTGGTCGCTAAGGTTGGCCCGGGAATAGTCCACAAACTCATACTGCGCTGATATAAAGCCATATTTCCCAATAAACACCGCAATATCTCCCAGGGCCCTCATGGGAGTGACCAGGCGATAGCTGAAGGTGCCTTTATGATTCACGTTATCCCTGTTAAGCTCCGCATCATTAAACCGGGAAGTGATGGAACGTTCATAGTCCTCTTTCAGGTTAAAAAAGGTGGGTGAGTGAATGGCACCGCCCAGACGAAGCCAGGCAACCGGGCGTGCGATCACGCCGAATTTAACATTGACACCAGACCCATTGGTAGTGATCTCGTCGTTCACGTCAAAATAGCGCAACTCACTGAAGTTATCTTCAATATCTTCTTCCCGGTGTCTTGCCCTCATGGAGTAGCTCACTAACGGGAAGCCCACGGTTAATCCGGTATAGAATACATCGTTATAATTACCTCCAAAGGAAAGGACCATTTCGTTCACGGCTCCCATTTCCCGGATGCTTTTGCGCTGATTGATCCCTCCTTCAGGAGCATCCACCACGTACTGTCCGGTGGAGTCATCGTACCACAGCAGGTTGGCATCCCAGGCCAGTTCCGTATCAAAGGCATTAAGCCCCTGGTCGGCTTCCGCTTTAAACATGTATTCGGTCATCAGGGACGAAAGGTGGTTAAACCCTTCTATTTCTGTACGCTGATTAAAGTCTTGCAGCTTATTATACCCAAATCCCATCTGAAAATTTTTCCAGTTGCTGTTGGAGTTGGTGTTGGTCATATTCAGGATCACTCCCATTCCGGGGAAGTTCACTGCATACCGGGTATCTTCACTGAGTTGGCCGAAATAAGAGGCTTCCGTATGATTGATATACAAAGAGGGGGATATCACCACCTCAGATGACTTATACAGTCCTATTCCGGCGGGGTTAGTGCTGAGCACGGACAGGTCGGCTCCGGCAGCGCCAAAGGCACCTCCAACGGCCATGCTGCGGGCAGTGCCTCCAAATCCCATATTAGAAAAACGCAAAGCATCCATATAATACTGCGCTGTGGCCTGGTTGGAAAAGACCATGATAAAAACCAATAATGTGGTTATGCTTATCTTTCTCATGTGTTTATATTTTTTTTACCACAAATGCACGAATAATAATGGCATTTTATGGGTTTAACAAATTACAAAAAGCTTACCTTGAGATTTCTATTTTCTTTCATCATTTTATCGTCTTCCTCCGCCGGATGACCTGCTGCTTCCTGTGGACCGTGTTCCGGAGCTGGAGCTGGAGCTGGAGCTACGTGTTGATGTGGAGCTGGAGCTGGAGCTGGAGCGGGTGCTACGGGTTGGCGTGGCCCTGGAGGAGCTGGAGCTACGTGTTGGGGTGGCCCTGGAGCTGGAGCTACTACGTGTTGGCGTGCCGTATGATGATCCGCCGCCCGAGCTTCTGGTGGTTGTACGTGCCGGCGGGCTATAGGTCCTGGTGCGGCTGGGTGTGGTAGTAGAGCGGGAGCGGGTATTGGGTGTGCTTTGGCGCTCATAAGTTCTGGGCTGAGTAGTTTGCCGTTGTGCCGGCTGGGTAGATTGCCGTTGTGCCGGCCGGGTAGTTTGCCTTTCCTGTTGGTTTCTGGAAGCCGGGCTGGTATACTGGCTGCTGGAGCTGGGTCTCCGTGCTCCGGGAGCACTGTAATGGCGGTTCGTGCCGGCCTCCGGGTTGGTATAGCGGGGTTGTGTGGTAGTTTCCGGGCGTGTGTACCGCTGTTGGGGAGTATTATAGCGGTATTCTGCGGTCTGCTCCGCGCTGGTGCGGCGTGGTTGTGGCTCACCCTGCTCCTGAGGGGAGCGTGGGGTGGTGGTCTCCGGGCGCTGGTAGCGGGGAGTGGCTTCCTGCTGCGACTCAGAGGCAGAGGTAGTGCGGGCAGGGGCTTCACTGCGCGACTGGCTTTCTCCGCTTTCCGGGCGTGTGCGTTGTGGTTGCACATCGGAAGCGGTGGAAGCGGATGAGCGTGTATCATCTGAGCGCAGGTCTCCTGCATCCCTGGCCGGGGTAGTCGCCTCACTGGCAGACTCCCGCTGGGCGGAGGCTGTACGACCCAGTTCACGGCCGTCGCCACCGGTAAAAGACTGTCCCCGGTAGTGCTCAAAGCGAGAACCCAAGGTGTTCATGGCTACCGTTTGGTCGCCGGAAGCGGCTCCCGTGGAGGAACCCCGCTGGCTGGACCGGGGGCTGGAAGCCACAGTAGTGGGACCTATGCCCGTGCGGGGACCATAGTGACGACTATTGCGGTCGCGACTGTTATAATAGTAGTTGGGTCCGTAAGAACCGTAATATCCATCGGAATAACCATGATGGTATCCGGCCCAGTAACCATGATTATACCCTGACCAGTAGCCATGACCGTAGGGATAATGCCCGTAGCCAAACCCGTAGCCATAACCAAAGTAGCCCCATCCCCGGTAATAGTAGGGACGGTAATACCTTCTTGGATACCAAAAGCTGTAGCCCATATATATGCTGGTTCCGTAATAATAGGGATTGCGGGTATACCAGTACATATTGGTAAAGTAGGGGTCATAGTATCCGTACCCCATATTATAATGGGTATGGAACCGTCTCAGGCGGGAAGTGTAGGAGTAGTCATAATAGTTGTTGGTGACAAACGTGTTTCCCTGTCCGTCGCTGTATGATTCCGAATAGTTGGGTGCCGGGTCGCTATAGTTATTTTGGTCATCC
This sequence comes from Bacteroidales bacterium, assembly GCA_003557725.1. Taxonomy (GTDB): domain Bacteria; phylum Bacteroidota; class Bacteroidia; order Bacteroidales; family PWNQ01; genus PWNQ01. The sequence continues at coordinate 10,016 of PWNQ01000224.1, forward strand.
TGGTAATAGTCATTACCGGCAGGGTCTCCGGCGTTGGGGTCAGAGGTGCTTACCGCCGGATCCACGGTGGTATATCCTTCATCAGCGGTATAGTCCACTTCATCGGCGGATGTGGTTTCCACTGTTGCAGGTTGCGCTTGCTGGTCGCCGGGGGTATAATATACATCATCGTAAACCGATGTGACTTTATACCCGGAGCAGGCTCCCAGTGTGAGGGAGAGCGCTGTTAATACGGCTATGTTCCTTAAAGATTTCATGGTTCTTCCTCCGGGTTTTATTGAGTAATTCATTTTATTACAAACTTATTTTTAATTTTGCTGCCTGATTCACATTCATATTTAATCATTCAAATACTATACCATAATAATAAAAGATGGCAAAAAATTTCACAAAACGTACAGAAGATTATTCCAGGTGGTACAATGAACTTGTAATCAAGGCGGATTTAGCAGAATATTCTGCGGTACGCGGCTGCATGGTCATCAAGCCTTACGGTTATGGCATTTGGGAGAACATGCAACAAACATTGGACCGTATGTTTAAAGAAACGGGACACAGCAACGCATATTTTCCCATTTTCATTCCCAAGTCGTTTTTATCTCGCGAGGCTGCCCATGTGGATGGTTTTGCCAAGGAGTGTGCCGTGGTGACTCATTACCGGCTCAAGGAATCTGCGGATGGCAAGGGGATTGTAGTAGATGATCAGGCCAGGCTGGAGGAGGAGTTAGTGGTTCGTCCCACCTCGGAGACCATCATTTGGGATACCTACCGCAAGTGGATCCAGTCGTACCGTGATTTGCCGTTGCTGTTGAACCAATGGGCCAATGTGGTTCGCTGGGAGATGCGCACCCGGCTGTTTCTCAGAACCACAGAGTTTTTGTGGCAGGAAGGGCATACGGCCCATGCCACCAGGGAGGAGGCCATGGAAGAGACGGAAAAGATGCTTAATGTATATGCTACTTTTGCCCGGGATTACATGGCTATGCCCGTATGGAAGGGGCGTAAAAGTGAAAGTGAACGTTTTGCAGGGGCAGAGGAGACCTATTGCATAGAGGCCATGATGCAAGACGGAAAGGCCTTGCAAGCCGGTACGTCCCACTTTTTAGGGCAAAACTTTGCCAGGGCCTTTGACGTAAAGTTTTTGGATAAAGAGAACCAGCAACAATATGTGTGGGCCAGCTCCTGGGGAGTATCCACACGCCTTATGGGAGCGTTGATCATGGTTCACTCCGACGACCAGGGCCTGGTAGTTCCTCCGCGACTGGCCTCTATGCAAGTGGCGATCATCCCTATATGGCGGAAAGACGAAGACCGGCAACGGGTGGACCAGAAGGCAACAGAAATAAAAAAAGAGCTGGAAGCCGCCGGCATCAGAGTGAAATACGACGACCGGGACACCTATACCCCCGGGTGGAAATTCGCTGAGTACGAATTTAAAGGGGTACCCGTACGCATAGCCATCGGCCCCAAAGACCTGGAAAAAGGAACGGTGGAAGTGGCACGCAGGGATACCCTGGAAAAAGCCTTCTATCAGGCCACCGACCTGGGCAATAAAATCCGGCACCTGCTGGACAATATCCAGGAAAACCTGTATAATAAGGCCCGGGATAATACGGAAGAGCTTACCCATAAAGCAGACCACTGGGAAGAGTTTGTTCACCTCATAGAGAATAAAGGAGGGTTTGTACTGGCACACTGGGACGGCACCAGGGAAACGGAAGAAGCCATCAAGGAAAAAACCAAAGCCACTATCCGGCTTATCCCGCTGGAAGGAGACCAAAAACCGGGAAAGTGCATCTACTCGGGAAAGCCATCAGAAGGACGAGTGGTATTCGCCAGAGCCTACTAACCCATTGCATGTACCCCTTTATATGAAACAATCAGCCACAGAAGCCTTTGAAAAGCTGCTCGCCATTATGGACCAGCTGAGGGAAGAGTGCCCCTGGGACCGTAAGCAGACTTTAGAAAGCCTGCGTTATCTCACCCTGGAAGAGACCTATGAGCTGTCGCAGGCTATCCTGGACCATAACCTGCAGGATGTGAAAAACGAACTGGGCGACTTGCTGCTGCATATCGTGTTCTATGCTAAGATCGGACAGGAACAGCAAGCCTTTGATATTGCCGCAGTGATCCGTCATATCAATGATAAGCTGATCAACAGACACCCTCATATTTATGGAAACACCAAAGCCCCCGATGCCAAAACCGTGCAGGATAACTGGGAGAAAATCAAACTAAAACAGGGAAAAGAGGGAAAGTCCGTCCTTGACGGCGTGCCACAAGCACTCCCCGCACTGATCAAAGCCTTCCGGATGCAGGAAAAAGCAGCCGGAGTAGGATTCGACTGGGACCACAACGACCAGGTGTTTGAAAAAGTGAAGGAAGAACTGCAGGAATTTGAAAATGAAATAAAAAACCAATCCCCACTGCACGAAGCAGAAAAGGAATTCGGCGATATCCTGTTTGCCCTGATCAACTACGCACGAAAGCTGAATATCAACCCGGAAAATGCATTGGAGCAAACCAATAAAAAGTTCGTCCGACGGTTTAAACAACTGGAAGAAATGGCCCAAAAAGAAGGCAATGCCCTTAAAGATATGACACTGGATGAAATGGACCAGTACTGGGAAAAAGCTAAGAAAACAGAGATGTAGAAAAGTTATTAGTAATTGTTAATAAGTACTATTAGCTATTTATTAGCATTTTTTTTCATTTAGGGCTTGACAAAAGTTTTAAAATGACTTATATTTGCACCAGATCGTTCTTTAAAAATCTGTGTCCCGAGCTGTACGATTTTATTCGGCGTATGCGCAGCAATAAGATCGGGGTGGCTTTTCCCTGGTGCTTTTTCCAAAAAAGTACAGGGAGAAATAATCAGTATCGGGAGGCAACGACCTTGCAGAGATGCAAAGGCTTTGTTTTATAAAAATTAAAGCTGTCGTTGTTGGTTTGTCAAATACTGGGTGTTTGACCACATCTGCGTGACCCGGGGAGACCCGGAGCACAATGTTGTCTGTTAGCTGTCAGCAGGTTATCAGTCAGACAGGGCCTCTACCGGGAAACCGGTACCGGCCGGGAGCCCTTTAACAGAACCCTCAGGAGAACCATCAACCTGCCTTCCGGCCAGGTTACGGCTTTGCCGGAGGCACAAGCAACCAAAACCAGGGCAGCTTGTGAGCGGGGGAAAATCCCCCGGAGGGGTGGGCTCATTTTTTAATGCGCTCCACCCCTCTCTCATTTTTACTATGTGTTGAATTGTATTCCCTGTTGGCCACAAATGCACCAATCATAGGCTCCTCCTCACACCCCACGCATCACACCCATACTCTCCGGCCACACAACACCAAACCCAAATCCCTATACCCTCTACCCTATGCCCTCTGCCCTATGCCCTATGCCCTCTGCCCTCTGCTGATTATCAGCGGCATTTTCCCTTGATTTGAGTATTATTTTTCGTCGGTTTTATCATCCTTATTCCGGTCCTTATTCCGGTCATTCTGCTTTTTATTGTCTTTTCCCAGTCTGTTTTTCCGTCCCATGTGCTCTTTTCGTTCTACAGAGAAGCCAAATTTCCCCAGTCGTGCACCGGTTCCAAAGTATCGTCCATGGATATAGCTCATCGGGTTTGATCCGGCCAGGTCAAAGTGTCCTGTTTCCTGGTCATAGAACCGTTCATCGGCATGGACCGCCACCACATCTGCCAGGAACATATGGTGTGACCCCAGTTCGATGGTATCAAACACCTTGCATTCAATGCTCATGGGCGACTCTGCGATAATTGGGGCTTTCACTATTTTTCCCGGCAGGGCCGTCAGTCCTGTTTCCTTAAACTTATCATAATCCCTTCCCGAACGCACGCCGCACCAGTCGGTGGCCCGTGCCATGGACTCGGTGGTCAGGTTAATCACAAACTCACCATACTTTTTCACCAGGTGGTAAGAATGACGAATGGGCTGAATAGATATGTAACACCTGGGCGGCTTACTGTTTACCGTACCCGTCCAGGCAATGGTTATAATATTAGCGTCCACCCCGGTTGTGCCGCAGGTTACCAATACCGCCGGCAACGGATATATGAGTGTACCGGGCTTAAAATCTCTTTTTTCCATGGGACAAAGGTACAAAATTAACAGGCAGTCTTTGTAATTAGTCAACTACCCGAAAATCTAACCACTGCAGTTTATGGTAAGCACCACCACCCTACTTCTTCTTCAGGTATCCGGCGATACTTTCCTGGTTTTCGGAGATGGCTTCATCGCCTTTTGTCCATCCGGCCGGGCATACCTCCCCATGGCTTTCACAAAACTGGAGGGCATCCACCACGCGGAGTGCTTCGGTCACGCTTCGCCCAATGGGCATATCGTTGATCAGCTGGTGACGCACCACCCCTTCCTTATCCAGGAGAAACAAACCCCGGTAAGCCACAGGCTCACCCACAAACTCTGCCATGCCCGTATCCTGGTTTACCCTTCGGTGACCGGCCAATACACCAAAGTTTTCGCTGATGGTCTTAGACAAATCTGCCACCAAAGGGTAAGTAACCCCCTTAATGCCGCCGTCGCTCTTCTCCGTATTCAACCACTTCCAATGGGAATACTCCGAGTCGGTGCTGCACCCTACCACCGCAACATTCCGGCTCTCAAACTCGGCTAACTTCTCCTGAAAAGCAATCAGCTCGGTGGGGCAAACAAAAGTGAAGTCTTTGGGATAAAAAAAGAAAAGTACATATTGCTTCCCCTTATAGCGCGCCAGAGAAAAATCCTCCACAATATCACGGCCGTTAACTACTGCTGAGGCCCTGAAATCCGGCGCCTCTTTTCCAATCATTAAGCTCATAATCTGTTGATTTTATTTGGTTTGATAAATATTGATCTACTATGTTTTTATTTTATTGATCTCCTGTTTCTCCATCCCTCCAACCAATTACTGCCGATCACCCCCAGGACTGAAGCGACTGAAGCGACTTGAGTGACTGAAGTGACTTTAGTGACTTTAGTGACTTGAGTGCCTTTAGCGACTTTAGCGACTGAAGTAATTTGATTGATTTGAGTGCTCTATGGGCTTTGGGCCGGTCATGTATCCATAACCTAACAATGCGCATAAAAAGTTGTTTTCATTCACCATTAAATATTACTTTCGCAGGCATTAAATATTAATATTATTTCACATGTGCGATGACAAGAAGGTAATTTTCTCCATGGTAAATGTAAGCAAGTTTACACCAGAGGGGAAGAAGATCATAAAAGATATTTATCTTTCATTTTTTTATGGAGCCAAGATTGGTTTATTGGGATTAAACGGTTCGGGCAAGTCGACGGTATTACGTATCATTGCCGGGTTGGATGATCAATATGAGGGGGAGGTCACCTTTTCTCCGGGATATTCGGTAGGGTTTTTGCCACAGGAGCCTGATTTGGATGACGACAAGACGGTTATTGAGGTAGTTCGGGAGGGTGTTCAGGAGACGGTTGATTTGCTGGCGGAGTATGACAGGGTCAATGATATGTTTATGGAGGAGGCGGTGATGAATGATCCTGCAAAGATGGAGCAGGTGATGGAGAAGCAGGGACGGTTACAGGAGCGCATTGATCAGCTGGGGGCCTGGGAGTTGGATTCTCGTTTGGAGCTGGCCATGGATGCTTTGCGCACTCCTGCTTCGGATGCGCGTATCGGATCCATTTCCGGTGGGGAGCGTCGCCGGGTTGCTTTATGCCGGCTATTGTTGAAGCAGCCGGATATTTTGTTGCTGGATGAGCCCACCAACCATCTTGATGCGGAGTCGGTATTATGGCTGGAAGAGCACCTGCGCCAGTATAAGGGGACGGTGATAGCGGTCACGCACGACCGTTACTTTCTGGATAACGTGGCAGGCTGGATACTGGAGCTGGACCGGGGTGAGGGATTGCCTTTTAAGGGAAACTATTCCTCCTGGCTGGAACAGAAGCTGGAACGCTTAAGACAGGAAGAAAAACACGAGAGCAAAAGACAAAAGGCCTTAGAACGGGAACTGCAATGGGCACAAAAAGGCCCCAGGGGGAGGCAAAGCAAGGGCAAGGCACGCCTTAACAGCTATGAAGCCATGCTGGCCCAGGATATCAAAGAAAAGGAAGCCCTTATTGAGATACCCATTCCCAACGGGCCAAGGCTGGGAAAAGAAGTGATCGAAGCCATCAACCTGAGTAAAGGGTATGATGAGAACCTGCTTTTTGAAAACCTGAACTTTATGCTGCCCCAGGCGGGGATTGTGGGCGTTATTGGCCCCAACGGCGCCGGAAAAACCACCCTGTTCCGGCTGATCACCGGAGAAGAACAGCCCGACAACGGAACGCTTCGCATAGGAGAAACGGTGGAAATAGGCTATGTAGACCAGCGACATGCAGCCGTTGACCCGGAAAAAAGCGTCTATGAAGTGATCAGCGACGGAAACGAAGAGATCACCTTCGGAAACCAATCCATCAATGCAAGAGCCTACGTGAGCCGGTTTAACTTTAGCGGACCCGACCAGCAAAAAAAGACGAAAGTGCTGTCCGGTGGAGAACGAAACCGCCTGCACCTGGCCATGACCCTGAAAACACAAGCCAACGTACTGCTGCTGGACGAACCTACCAACGATATCGATGTGAATACGCTCAGAGCTCTGGAAGAAGGAATCCAAAACTTTGCAGGATGCGCTGTAGTGGTATCCCACGACCGGTGGTTCCTGGACAGGATATGTACCCATATACTGGCCTTTGAAGGCAACTCCTCGGTATACTTCTTTGAAGGCACCTTTAGCGAATATGAAGAAAACCGGAGGAAAAGACTGGGCAGGGACATTATCCCTCAAAGGGTGAAGTACAAGAAAATGACCCGGTAAGCCATGGGGCGGTTTCACAGAAAAACCAGTCCACAGGGAAAGACCAAAACCATCGTCACGCCTTGCCAGGCGCCACAAAAGTGGCGGAGCGCAATGAACCAGTGCGCCGAAAAACAGGGATAGGGGGCAAAGGCACTACCGGCTCAGCCTGAACCGCACAGGAATGGTCTGCAAAACCCTTACCGCTTCGCCGTCAACTTTTCCCGGAGTCCAGTGGGGCATCTCTGCAATCACACGTAAGGCCTCACGGTCCAGCAACTCATGAACACCCCTCAATACTACCACATTGGAAATGGATCCGTCCTTCTCCACCACAAACTGAATAAACACCACCCCCTCTATTTTCTCTTCCATTGCCTGCTGCGGATAGTTGATCTCATCAACCAAATAACGCATCCGGGCCTTCTCCCCACCCCGGAAAAGGGGCTGTTCATCAACCACCTCATAAACTTTTTCCTCCTGCTGAGCCACAGGAGCCATGCCTACAGCCTGTGAAAAAAGCTGAAAGGGAGCAAGATACAACGATAAACCAAACAATAAGGGTAAAATAAACAAAAAACGTTTCATAGTAAAATGGGAATTTATGAATATAATTTACTGATTAACGGCCGACAACACCCCCGGCAACGCCTCCTGCTCCGCCCGGCAAAACCCGGGCTTAAAAGTAATCATTTTAATCCCCGCTGTCAAGGATATTTTCTGCCGGGGATACCTTTTTTTGCACGCCCCACCCCCCTTTAAAAACACAGGATTTTTGCACTTGCTGAAAATCAACACCTCTGCTCCTGGAAATACCCTTTGCTGATCACCGGGACTTAAAAGGGATGGAAAAAGAGAAAGTACTTCCCCCATGATCGTTGGGCTCTACCTTCAGGCTTCCCCCCATCATGCGCACATAAGCCCTGGCAATGGGCAGTCCCAGTCCCACTCCTTCCGGGGTATGAGTGCCGGTAACATCGAATTGCCAGAAGTATTCAAAAATACTGTCTCTGTTCTCTTTCATAATGCCGGGTCCGGTATCATAGATATAAAAATGGAGGTTTTGCCCCTCCAGAGAGTAGCCCACTTTTACAAACCCCTCCCCGGTATATCGCAATGCATTATCCATAAGGTGTTTCAAGGTTTTTTCCAGTAGCACATTATCGGCATTTATCATGAACCGGTCTTGCTTCAGGTCTTTTTCAATGATCAACTTCAGGCTTTCTTCCTGTGCACGCCAGTTGTATCCATCTTCCAGCTTATCCAGCAACTGGTGCAGGTCAAAGCACTGGCCGGAGGGGGTAACCTGATTGGTTTGTAATAAAGACACTTCCACCAGGCTTTCAATAAGCATTTGCATTCGCCGGCTGCTTTTCTCAATGATCTCCAGATACTCTTTTGCTTCGTCATCCGTGATATCCGGTGCCTTTAGCAGGTCTACAAACCCCAGTATTCCGTTCATGGGCGTACGAACCTCGTGGCTAATATTGCTTAAGAAGGCGGTTTTTAGCTTATCGCTCTCCTCTGCCCTTTTAAGTGCGGCCTTCAATTGGTTTCGCGACTGAATCTTATCTGCGAAAAGCCCTACCTGGGAGATAAATGCTTCAACAAAGAGGGAGTCCATGGGCGGACTACTCTTTCGTTGGATTATGGTAAAATTGCCAAAAACATTCTCCATCCTTCGAAACAGGATGCAGTGCATATCTTTTAACCCCAGGATACGGGCAATTAAATTCCCCTGGCCGGCGGAGATTTTTCCATTGGTGATCCCCTGGATATCCAACCCCACGCTGATCAACCGCCCCTCCTTTAGAAGGGCCAAATATTGCGAATCAATTTCTCCCGATAGTTCATCTACCGGATGACCAATGATCCTGGCCACCCGGTCGGCTTTATCCAATCCTTTATGGGTCACCATTTGCCAGCGATTGTTCCCTACATCGTAATCCACAATGGTCACAATCACGCGCCGGTCAAAGTAGTTATAGATGGTTTCGGCCGCATAGCGACAAATATCATTATAACTTTCCAATTCTGCCAGTGCCAGGATGGAATCCAGCAGGATCTGAAACCGGTTTTTATCCTCTGTACAACAAACTCCCAGGTCCTTCTCTGAAGCGTTTTTCCCTTTTGGCTTCTCCCCCGCCGGTCTCTTTTCTAATCGCTCATCACAGGCCGCTTCCAGTTCATCCAGCATGTGTTCCACATCGTTCCAGGCAATATCCTTTTCTTTTGGAACGCGGTCCCGAAGGAGCTCCATGCCTTTCCTCTTCAGTCCATTAGATCGCATTACTTTGAAAATTAAATGGTCTTTTCACAGTTGTAATTATTTTACCCCTGCAAATTAAACGAAACACCCATGCCGAAAATTATTTGACATACAGGGGAATGATTATTTCCTTACCGGAAAGCTCCCGCGCGCGCCCCTCTAACTCCCCTAAAGGGGAGGACCGGGCCAACCCTCCCCTCTCCAAACCCTTTTGGGCCTGGACGAAC
>PWNQ01000036.1 GCA_003557725.1 Bacteroidales bacterium
TAGTGTTATGGACCGAAAGTGCTCCGGATCTTCGGGCTCATGGCATGTGCTGCAATTGCCATCATACCAGGTCTCGATAAACCAGCTTACTTCAACATCCTGGTCTGTGGTATTGACAAACCGGAGCAATACATGCCTTCTGTTGTATCCTTCGGAAGGATCATGACAGTTGGCAGAATTTTGATACACTTCCACACCGTCCTTTTCAACAAAAAGGGTCCAGGTTTCTTCCTGAGATTGTGCTGAAAGAGACATGATAACAAGGGTTGAAAGCAAAATTCCGGTGATTTTCCAAAGTTTAATTTTTTTCATAATTGCTCGAATTTTAAAGTTCATAACCCCAAAATGCTCGTGGTATCTATGTGTTGAGCCAAAAAGAGGTTTATAATATATATGATATTAATCTTGGTAAATACTTGAGTCCAGCCTAAAACCACATGTTTTTTCATTCTCGTTGAAAATCAAAAAAACCTTTTTAGAGTGGACTTATACTTGTTTTATTTCGGCAGTAAAAATACATATTTTTTATTCACCAAAATGATTTTTTCTGAGAGATGTCTTTATTTTCATCTTTAGCTTTACTTTTGTAAAAAATATCCATCGCAATGCAATTTCTATATCCCAATATGCTATTTGGTTTATTTGCAGTTAGTATACCTGTAATAATCCACCTGTTGAACATTCACAGGTATAAGAAGGTATACTTTACTCAGACCAATTTGGTTGCCGATCTTCAGAAGCAGAGCCATCGTCGCTCCACGCTCCGGCAATGGATTATATTGATTATGAGGATGTTGGTCATAATAATGTTGGTTATGGCTTTTTCCGGGCCTGTTTTTTCCCCGGATAATGACCTGGCAGGGGAAGGGGAGCATGTGAGCATTTATCTGGACAATTCTTACAGCATGGAGGCCAGGAAGCAAGATGGTCATTTGTTGCATGAAGCCAGGCGTAAGGCAGAAGCTTTGGTGGAGGCTTTTGATGTTTCAACCAGGTTTCAGGTGCTTACCAATGATTTTCCCGGCCGTCAGCAGCGCTGGCTCAGCCGTGAGCAAGCCCTGGAGGCCATTGAAGAGACACATTTTTCTCCGGCCTTCAGAACGTTGTCCCAGGCATTCCACCGCCAGCACGAGCTTTTTCGAAACACCCCGGGGGTGAAGCCATGGGTATATGTGATCTCCGATTTTCAATCTTCCATGTATGACCTGGAGCAGGCCGCTGAGATGCCCGACAGTAATGCACGCTATACCTTTTTGCCTGTACGGGCTCCGGATGTATCCAACGTTTATATCGACAGTGTTTGGTTTACCACCCCTGTATTGTTTCAGGGCCAGCGGGCCGGCCTTAACGTGCGCATTATAAACCAGGATGCCCAGGAAACTGTTCCCCTGAAGCTTTTTCTTAATAATACCCAGAGGTTGGCATTAAATGCAGACTTTCAGGGGCAACAGCAAAGCGTTTTTTCCATGAACTTTGGCATACGCAATACGGGGTTACATTACGGTAGGCTGGAGTTGTCCCATCCTGGTTTGGCTTTTGACAACAGTTTTTACTTCCGGTTTCAGGTGCCCCGATCTGTGGGTGTGTTGGTTATCAGTGAGAAGGAGACCCCTAACCGTTTTTTGGAGGCCTATTTTAAAGGCGATTCCCTGGTGAACACCACATTTACCTCCCTGAGTGCTTTGGACTACCAGTCTTTGCCGGTATATGCTTCCATAGTGCTGGATGATCTGGAGCATATCCCTTCAGGTTTGGTTGCTGCACTGGATGAGCAGGTTAGTTCGGGAAGTAGTTTGATCATTTTTCCTGGTCATCAGGCCTCAGAAGCTTCTTATAATGCTTTACTGAGCCGGTTTGACCAGGTCCGGCTGGGAGAAGCCCGGGAGCAGGAGATGAGGGTGCGGGACATGGCCTGGGAAAGTGATGCCTTTCAGGGGATTTTTCAAGACCGTTCAGCGTCGCCCGACTACCCCGTAGTGTTCCATGATCGTCGACTGTCATATACGGCTGAAGCCACAGCCCGGGAATTACTTACCCTGGAAGACGGCAGCCCCATGCTTTTAAAAACGCAACATCAAAAGGGCAGCGTGTATATTTTTTCTGTGGCATGCAACCGAAAAAGCAGTAATTTTGTCGGGCATTGGTTGTTCTCTGTGGTATATAATATGGTGCTGGACGGTGTACAAACCGGCCGTTTGTATCATATTGCCGGCGCCAATGAAACCTATTCCAATCAAAATGTGGAGCTTACCGGGGATGAAGTGCCCGTGCTCCGGGATGTTATTTCGGAAAAGGAGATTATACCCAGGGTCATGCAGTCCAAAGAAGGATTGTCGTTTATCCTGGAAGGAGCCATAAAGCAAAGTGGTATTTGGGACCTGTTTTACAGGGAAGAAAAGCTGGATGCCCTGGCATTTAACTATGATGGGAGGGAGTCGGATATACAAATGGCGGATATTGAAGCACAACGGCCGGGATGGATCTCTGTAATGACGGAGTCGCCCCAAGCCATTGGCCTGGCCATAGAGCGGGAACAAAGGGGCTATCCATTGTGGCCATGGTTTATTGTTGCTGCCCTTATATTCCTGCTGGGAGAGACCGTCCTGTTAAGATGGTGGAAGCTATAAAATGCCGGTAATGAGCATGAGGTCGGTCTAAAACCGGTAATAAGCATGAGGTTGGTCTAAAAAGGGGGTATTTGGTTTTCAGGGGATGTGATAAATTTAGTGTTTTCAGACCGTACGCACCCATAAACGGTAAAAGCATGTTGGTTAATAATAATATGACGTATATAAAATAATGAGTGATCAGGATTATAATGCAGGCGAAAGCCAAGATGATAAAAGCCACCACTCCGGGGCATCCAGAAGCACACATCTGGATTCTATGTACAAGGATTGGTTTCTGGATTATGCTTCTTATGTGATTCTGGAGCGGGCAGTTCCTGATATCCGGGATGGTCTTAAGCCGGTACACCGCAGGATACTTCATGCTATGAAGGAAATGGATGACGGTCGTTTTAATAAGGTGGCCAATATTATCGGGCAAACCATGAAGTATCACCCTCATGGGGACGCTTCCATAGGCGATGCACTGGTACAGTTGGGTCAAAAGGATTTGCTGGTGGAAACCCAGGGGAACTGGGGCAACCTGCTCACCGGGGATCATGCGGCTGCGCCACGGTATATTGAAGCCCGCCTGTCTAAGTTCGCTTTGGAGGTGGTGTTTAACCCCAAAACTACCGATTGGCAGCTGTCCTATGATGGGAGAAACAGGGAACCGGTTACGCTGCCCGTGAAATTCCCCCTCCTGCTGGCCCAGGGCGTGGAGGGAATCGCCGTAGGGCTGGCTTCCAAAGTGCTGCCCCATTGCTTTAATGAAATACTGGATGCCTCTATAAAATGTCTTAATAATGAAGACTTTGAGCTGTATCCCGACTTCCCCGGCGGAGGAATGGCTGATGTGTCCCGCTATAATGACGGCAAACGAGGCGGAAGGGTGAGGATCAGAGCAAAAATCCAAAAAGAAGATAAAAAAACCCTTAAAATTAGCCAGGTACCTTTCGGAACCACCACCTCAAGCCTTATTGAATCCATCGTGCAGGCCTCCGAAAAAGGAAAAATAAAAATCAAACAAATCGAAGACAATACCTCTGAAAATGTAGAGGTGCTGATCCATCTGCACAACAATGTGTCACCCGACCAAACCATTGATGCATTGTACGCTTTTACTAATTGCGAAGTTTCTGCCTCCCCCAACGCCTGTGTTATTGAAAATAACCGGCCAAGGTTTATGGGCGTAAAAGAAATACTCAGAGACTCAACTACCCAAACCGTGGCCCTGCTTAAAGCAGAACTGGAGATACAAAAAAATGAACTGGAAGAACACTGGCACCTGTCATCACTGGAAAAAATATTTATCGAAAATAGAATATACCGGGATATTGAAGAGTGTGAAACCTATGAAGCCATCGTGCAGGCCATCGACCAGGGATTGGAACCTTTCAAAAACCTGCTGAAAAAAGAAGTGACACGGGAAGATATCGTCCGGCTTACTGAGATTAAAATTAAACGAATATCCAAATACGATACCTTTAAAGCCGATACGGTAATTAAAGCCATTGAAGATGATATTGAAATAGTTGAAAATAATTTGAAAAACCTTACCAGCTACGCCATTGATTATTTTAAAAGGATAAAAGCCCGGTTTGGTAAAGGCAGAGACCGCCGTACACAGATACGCAATTTTGAAAATATTGACGCCACCCAGGTGGCTGTGGCCAATGTGAAACTCTATGTGAACAGGGAAGAAGGATTTGTGGGCACAGGGATGCGTAAAGATGAATATGTGTTGGATTGTTCGGATATTGATGACCTGATCGTGTTCAAAAAAGATGGTACATATGTGGTTACAAAAGTGACTGATAAGTCATTTGTTGGGAAAAACATTGTTTATGTAGGTGTTTTTAAGCGCAACGATGACCGTACCGTGTATAATGTGGTATACGAAGACGGGAAAACCCGTATTGCCTATATCAAACGATTTCCTGTTACTGCTGTCCAGCGTGATAAGACCTATAACTTGACCCGGGGAACCCAGGGGTCCAAAATTCTTTACTTTTCTGCCAACCCTAATGGGGAAGCGGAAATTATTAAAGTGAAGATCAAGTTTAAGCCCCGGCTTAAGAAGCTAAACCTGGAGGTGGACTTTAGCCAGGTTCAGATCAAAGGCAAGGGAGCCAAAGGGAATATCCTTGCACGCCACCCATTGGCATGGGTGAAGAAAAAAGAAGACGGCATCTCCACCCTTGGTGCCATGGACCTGTGGTATGATGATACGGTGAGAAGGCTAAACACTGAAGGTAACGGAAAATACCTGGGCGCATTTAAAGGAAGCGACAGCTTGCTGGCCGTTATGGAAAACGGAGACTATGTCAACTATGGCTTTGATATTACCACCCACTTTGATGAAGACATGGCCCACCTGGAGAAGTATGACCCCGGAAAAACCTGGACCGCCGTATACTTTGAAGGCGATGCCGGATATTATTACGTAAAACGGTTTGCCCTGCCCCCGGCAGAAAAAAGAATCTCCCTCATCTCAGAACATCCCAGGTCAAAACTTGTTTACCTTACCGGAAATTGGAAACCATTGCTTACGGTGTTCTTTGATAATGTAAAGGGACCAAAGAGCAAAGACCCTGAGGAGTTGGAGCTGAGTGAGTTTATTGCAGTGAAAGGCCATAAGGCCAAAGGCAAAAGACTGA
>PWNQ01000020.1 GCA_003557725.1 Bacteroidales bacterium
AGAATTTCCGCGATCTTCAGGGTTTGATCAAACTCATCATTTTTTATAAAATGGAAGGTGGATATGATGGCAATGCGGCGGTCCCATATGGATTGTGATTGCACAAGGGTGTATAATGGCTTGCGTGATCTGTTTTTCAGGTGAGCCCCCACAATGTGTCCGGCAGATATATCTACAAGGTCCCAGTTGTTGATGTACGGTGTATGATTCAGGTATATTCGGTAAATCTCTTCCTGTTGTTCCGGGGTGCCTTTTTGATATTTTTGGATAAAGATAATAAGGGCCAGCAGGCGTTCTTCATGGATATTAGACTGAAGCAAGGTTAGGGTATCGGCCAGGGGCAGGTGTCGGTATTTTCGGGCAACTCCACGTGTTGCAGGAACCCGGACGCCAAGGAACCGGTCTCCTTCGCCATACTCTCCCGGACCGGTTTTGAAAAAACGTTGCAACACTATGGCATCCGACTTATTAGCGTGCTCTCGTAGTGCGTTTCGGATATCTTTTAGCATGATTATATCTTTCTTTTCCAGCTATAATACGTGGATGGATAGAGGCCATGTTTGCGGCAGGTTCCAACTACTCCACCAGCTTTTACCTCTTTGATGATGGCAACTTTTTGCTCAATACTCCATGATTTTTTCATGATTCAAAATTAGTGTTTATAATCACTAATCGAGTCCTAAGCATTACCGGGCTAACACAACATCCTCACCATTATCATGGCTATTATCATCATCTTTGTTACATGCTAAAGCAAAGCACATACAAACACCAGTAAGCAAAAAGAAAACTAATTTGTTTAACATCAGACTTCGTCATTTTGCGGTTTTACATGTTGATCACTTTGACCACCTTTTTCCTCTTGATGGTGTCGCTGGTGGATAGCTCTAACCAGTAAATGCCGATGCTGTAGGCCGACATATCCAGAGTGAAGTGGTGGGTGTGGGCCGGGATATCCCACTTTCGGAGCAGTTTCCCCTCCGAACTATAAAGGCGCAGGTTCGCCTGGCCCCAAGCCATGCTTTGGGGGAACTTTATATGCAGGTTGTCCTTGCAGGGGTTGGGAAACACTTCCCAGAGGGGCTCCCGGGCTTTTTGAATTATGGAGGTGGTATCCTCTTCGTAGGTAACCATAATAGACCCGGTGCCGGTACAGCCGTTGGTGTCGGTGACTTCCACAAAGTACATATAGTCGCCCGGGCTGAGCTGGTTGCCATATAGCGTGATGGTGCGGGTAGAGTCGCCTGTGCTCCAGTTGTAGCTGATATGGTCCGGGCCAGCGTCCAGCACCAGCGAATCGTTGCCCGTCAGCACCGTATCCGGTCCCAGGGCTACCTGCGCCGACGGATGGATGGTGATTACCTTGGAGATACTGTCCCACATGCCATAGCTCAACGCTTTGGCCCATACGTGATAGTCGCCCGGATGATTGTAATGGTAGGTGGGAAAGAAGAGGTTGGAGGTGTCTGCTCCCATGGCCAGAGTATCGCCAAAGCTCCAGAAGGCATCCACTACGCTGTCGGTAAACGCAAAGTGGGTGGGCGGCGTGCCCTCTCCCGCACAGACGTGGCTGTAGCTGAAGTCTAAGGGCTCTTTTAGCCAGGAGCTGGCGAATTTGGGAAATTGGCAAAATTCATAATCATGTGTTGTAGAATGATAATATTCAATTAAAAAACTTGTATCCTGGTATTGACATGCGATTCCATATGTACCGGGCGACTCAATGGAGTGAAGACCCATTCCCCAACCTGGTAAATTATAGCTCCGTGAGTATATCTTCTGATTAGCTGCTGTATGCAAATAAGCAGGACTAAACCCGCCTTGCAGAGCATCATGGATTAGCACGCGAGAATTCATAAAAAACTGCTGATCTGGAGTACTAAGGTCATATTGGTATAGACGACCAAAAGTTGCCTGATGATAAACATATACATATCGAGTATCTGCCGAAAATCCAGCCATATTCGGAGAGCCTATTCCGTCAAACGGGTTAAACATGGGCACATAGCGTGCATTACTGTCACTCACAATGCCGGTGGAGGCATCAAAATTTAAAAGTTGTAGCGTATCCCCATTATGGTATTCAGCTACATTATCTGCAAGCCATCGGCCATCAGGACTAAAGTCAAAAAGACGACCATGCTGAGTACTTAAGGTTGTTAAGACTAATCTTCCTGCCTCAGAATAGACGGTATCCACAACGCCTCCCGGTTGGATATGATAAGCTACAAATTTACGGGATTGGTGCCTTTTACTTACCAGCCAATAGTCACGCCCATTGGCATGCTTGGTTAAAGCAACCGCATTGAAATACAAGGTATCGGATGAAAAAATTTGGGAATCAAAAACAACTCCTCCATGACCATTATTGGCAGAAAGGTCAACCAGAGACCAGCGGAACCTTCGTGGCGCAGTGTGGATTTGGTGCGATCCAGAAGAAATCCGGGGTTGCTTAAACAGATAAATGTAATCGGAGCTTCCCGGCATGGGGACAGCCACAAGTGGCCATAAATAGCCCTTATTTATATGTATAGATTGAGTTAAATGCGCCCCCAAACTATCTATAAGTTGACCTCCCTCGTTCCATATAAAAACGTAATTAGTAAGTGAATCATTTACCTTACTCGGAACGTTTGCCCCATAAAGTTTCAAGTCTCCATCTTTGTCAGAATATACAGCCAGGTAATTATATTTGGTTGAAGTCGAAATATATTTGGAATAGTTTGGGTTGTAAAAGGTATCAAGGACAGGGTGTATAGAATCAAATGAAATATGATAATGAATGGACTGTGTGGGATTGTGAACAGGAGGGCTTCTAAGAACCACGTTATCGGCATGCCCGTAGGTGTTAACGGACTGGGCAGCAAGCTGCTGCCAAAACAAGGCTGTGATAAACAGGGATAATAACAGCAACCGGGTATAAATAGATATCATGGTAAATTGTATTTTTTTGTAAAAGAATACAAGCAGTGAACAGAGCTTTTAGACCTGATTTCCTTGTGCTTGTATGCTTAATTAATTACTAACACCTTGTCGCGTATAATGCGTTTCAAAAATTTAAATTCAACGATGTACATTCCCGCAGAAAGTCCTGAAATATCAATACTACCCGAAGCATTTAGCAGGTGTTCCGATAGTACTTCCCGGCCATCTGTAGAATATAAGGTTATTTTACTGCCTTTCTCATCTTCAGGTAATGTATAATAAAGATTATAACGAGCAGGATTGGGATAAAATAAACCTGGCTCTGCTTCAACAGAAAGACCAAAAAATAAGCACATTGGTATTCGTTATTTTATACTCAGGGCGCGGGTCATTCCCATTACTGTTAAACCATCCAATAAACTTCTCATTTTCTAAACTATATCTTGAGTCAATACAGGGAAGATATTGATCTCCAATTCCCCAGCTTTGATTCCTGCCATTTACCAAAGAGTATGAATAATATGGAGCATTGACGTTGGTTTGTCTTACTTTGCCCCGATCGCAATCTTCAATATGCAACCTCCGGTAAAGTATAACAAAATTGTTTGTCTCTGGTGACTTGTATGACCAGGCTACATGAATATCTTCATAAAAGGAAACCACAGGGCCAACGGTTTCGTAATCTTGTGGATCATATATTATACCATACTCAGATTCGCAAGTATGATCATTTAGCACTGAAGGCTGTAGATATCCCGGAGAGGGGCATAGGCTGGAACTATTAGCATTCCTCCCGTGTACAATATATTTTCCTGAAGGAGTTTGTTCCACCACTACAACCTGGCAGGCATTTTCATGCTGCGAATTTTTATGTGGTGCAGCAATTCGAGGTGACCCATAGTATCCTATGTCCACGGAAGAAAAGTCAGGATTACCAGGGGCAATAAACCCCTGAGCATTGTAATAAAAATTATTATACTCATACCTGCGCACTGTAATAATCTCTTCACTATTTTGATGATCAACAACCTTATAAACCATCAAAATGTATTGTTGGCCATCATAATAATTGATAGCTACATCAGGATTTAAAACATTATTGCCAAACGGACATTCATTAACAACCTCGATGGAATAAATATAACCTGTAATGGTTCCTGTAGCTCCCCATATTTGCTCTTCGTCTTGATCACCCCATACAACTGCAAGATCTTTATAAGGTCCCCGGTCCACGTTGGGCTGCTTACCCTGCCCAAGCATTTCCGCATCATGATAAATAATCCACTCATTTGTCGCTTCAAGATACTCCCATATCTCAAAGTAAATATAGGCTGACATTTCATAAGTAAAAAAAGCCAATATTTGATTTTCATCCACATAATAATAAACTACTACATCCGGATGACTGATAGACTCATTAGTTACTAACTCCTGATATCCGGTTTGGTCATCATAATGCCAGCCAAAACCTTGCATATCACCCGAAAAAACCATAACATACATGGACTCCCCATTCATTGTGCAACTTCCAACTCCCGTTCGACCTATTTGGTCATCCTCATCTCCGGAGACAAAATGATTATCGTCAAAATGTTGAGGAAATTGAAAAACAGCATTCTGGGCCAATAAAACATTGCACGAGAAACTCAACATTATGGTAATTAGCAAAAAAGTACTCATTGTTTTCATAATAATATTTTTTTGTTTGTTGAGCCCGGTCTAAAAACTATTTTTTGATGCCAGCTTCACTTATATATGTTTCGACTACAAACTTACGAATAATAAATCAAACAGGGATAATATAATTCAAAAGAAAATCGACGCCTCAGTTGTTAATAAGTTGCCTTCTTTATCTCCTGTTTATCAGTGCATTAAATAATCATCAACAGGCTTATAATTAATTGACATTCAGTGTGTTTAAAAAGAAAAAAGATCTAGTATTTCTTGACTTCCAATCGATTATATCAGAATATGGTTGTATTTTTTTGCTTCATAGAATAATTAAGCAAAACCGGGTATCGCAATTTGCGACACCCAATTTACTGGCAAGACGAGCAAGGATGCCATGGGCTTACGTAGTTACCGAAGTGGTACAAAATGTATTTGGTTCCAATTCGCTTTATTTCCCTATTTTTGCCGGCTTAAGTAGTGTCCGGGTAGAGCGGCTCGTTACCTTGCCGCTCTACCCGGACACTCATTATATATTTCCCTTCAAATATTGCTGACGGAGATTTTCCGGAAACCTTTCGATAGCATACCGGAGCATGGTTCTGGGCATATATTGATAGTGCTTTTTCAAAAATTCCTCCTCCT
>PWNQ01000067.1 GCA_003557725.1 Bacteroidales bacterium
AGAATTTAGTTCGTTGTTCGTCCAGGCCCCCAAGGGTTTGGACAGGGGCGCGTGCGGTGGCCCGGTCCTCCCCTTTAGGGGAGTTAGAGGGGCGGCGCGCGCTCTGTTTCTTTTGGTGGTATGAGGTCATTTTCCACCATTATTCCGCCGTCTACCGGGATGATACTTCCGGTAATCCAGGATGCATCATCGGACATAAGGAACCGGGCCATAAGAGCAATATCCCGGGGTTCCCCTATTCGTCCCACCGGATATCGTTTCCGGGCCTTTTCCAGCATATTTTCATAGGCGGCTTCATCGCTTACCACTTTATTATCCAGGTGGATATTGGTTTTAACCAGTCCGGGGTTTATGGAGTTGACCCGTATCTTATAGGGCGCCAGGTCACCGGCCAGAAAGCGTGTAAGCATATCCAGTCCGGCTTTGGATACGGAGTATGCTATGCTGGTACCCGGCTTCAACCCGGCCACCGACGAAATGTTCACCACCGAAGCGCCTGAGGCTTTGGCTAACAGAGGAAGAAAAACCCTGGTTACCAAATAGGGGCCCGTGAGGTTTACATCCAGTGTAAACCGGTAATCGGGCACACTTATGGTTTCCAGTGTGCCCTTATTCAGTACGGCAGCGTTATTCACCAGCCCGTGGAGCATCCCATAGTCCGATGCCATTTGGGAAAATAAGGCTTCCATATCTTCACTGCTGGTGACATCACCAGTTACAAACTGCACCTTTCCCAGCAAGTGGGGGTACTGATCCAGGGCCCGGCGGATCTTTTCCCGGCTCCTGCTTAAAGACACCACCTGGTGGCCGTCACGGGATAAAAGATCTGCCAACGTGAGCCCTATTCCTGAGCTGCCACCAGTAATGAGAAATACTTGCTTCTCCATAATATATTTTTTTTGTTCCTTTCCATGTATTACGACCTGCCAAAACTAAAGGCTGACCAGCATCTAATGGCTTTCCGTTTTTATTGGCTATGTGATAAAGACGCTAATGATCACTACCCCTGAAGGATAAGGTAAAGCTGATCTTCAGCCATTGTAAGAACTTTGTGTTATCAGCCCCGACGTGCCAATAAAAAAACAAATATACATGTTTATTGTTGCTTATGAAGCATAAGGGTTTTTTACCTACGCCCGGGGGGGGCTGACCTAAAAACAAGGCATTGAAAATCAAATGTAACCTTTTTATGCCCCACTATTATTCAGTTTGATATTTATTACTATCTTTGACTCCCAAATTATAGCATGATATAATATTTACTTTGTGTATGAAAGGTAGTCAGAACAAGGCCTCCGGCTTACAAACGGCCATAAAGGACATTCTCCGGCAGCACCACCTTCCGGTCAGCCCCCAATTATACAACCAAATCACCCTGGCTGTTCAGAAGCACTGCTACGGTGATCACCCGGAAAACAGCAAACCCGTTATTTTGGAGGATCCCATGGATGAGCGCATTAAAGAGCTGGGTTGCCTGTACGACCTTTCCCTGCTATATAAAAACAAGAAGTTGCTTTTAACGGAGGTGTTGCAGCAGTCGGTGCAGCTTATTCAAAGTGCATTCCAATATGCGGATATCACCCATGTTCGTCTGGCCATAAACGACACGACCTGGGTTACTCCCTGCTTTCAGGAGGGGGAGCTGGCTCTGGGAGCTATTATCCCGTTAAAGGATTCGCCAGCGGGTAAGCTGGAGGTGTTTTACACGCAAACAGAGTATGACGGCAGGGAGGTTTCTTTTTTAAAAAAGGAACAGGCGCTGCTGGATGCCGTTGGCATCAGCCTGGGGCAGTATTATGACCTGAAACAGAGCACCGAGCAGACCCTGCAGGCCCAAAAACGGATGGAGGCCATACTCAATTCCATCGGGGATGGGGTGATCGCCACCGATACCACCGGACGCATTACCGGCATGAACCCCATTGCGGAAGAGCTTACTGCATGGAAAGAAAACCAGGCCATTGGCCAACCCATTGACCAGGTATTCCGGATTGTAAATGCTGTTACCGGCAAAATAGCTGAAAACCCGGTGAGTAAAGTGCTGAAAACAGGGGGTGTCGTTGGCCTGGCCAATCATACCAAACTGCTGGGCAGGGACGGTAAGGAGTACCAAATCTCCGACTCCGGAGCCCCCATTATGGATGATAATAAATCCATTACCGGCGTGGTAATTGTGTTCCGTGATGTGACCAATGAGTACCATCAAACAGAAGAGATAAAAAGGATCAAAGATTTATTGGATAGTACCATACGGGCAATTCCGGATATGCTGTCCATCCATGACACGGATATGAATATCCTGTACAGCAACTGGAAGGGCCTGGCTGCCATTGCTCCCAAAAAGCGTAAGCTACACACCAAATGCTATAAGACCTATCGGGGGTTTAGTGAGATATGCCCTGATTGCCACGCTATTAAGGTAATAGAGAGTAAAAAGGCCGTACAGAAGGAGGTAAAGCTATATGATGGCTCATGGGTTGATCTTCGCATTATTCCCATTTTAGACAATAAGGGGGAGTGCCACATGTATGTGGAGTGGGTCCGGGATATTACACAAAAGGTTCATGCAGAGAATGAACTGATTGCAGCCAAAAACAAGTATCAGACTCTGGCCGATCAGCTACGGGAAAGGAATATAGATCTGTTAAAGACCCATGATAAAGCCCGGGAGAGTGACCGCCTGAAGACGGCTTTTCTGGCCAATATGAGCCATGAGATCCGTACGCCCATGAATGGTATCCTGGGGTTTAGTGAGCTCATCGGTGATGAGGAGCTTACGCTGGATGAGCGGGATGAGTATAATGCCATCATACGAAAGAGTGCCCGCCGGTTGATGGAAACGGTAGATAACATTATTAATATTGCCAAGATAGAGTCGGGCCAGATGGATGTGTCCCTGACCCGTGTGGATGTTAAGCAATTGGTGGAAGACCTGTGCGCCTTTTTCCGTCAGGAAGCACAGGCTAAAGGACTTAATCTAAGCTTATCCCTGGAGGTGAACCCGGCATACGCCAATATTTTAACCGACCGGGAAAAGCTCAGTTCCATAATAACCAATCTGGTAACCAATGCCATTAAGTATACCGACCATGGAGAGGTGGCCCTTTCGTGCAGTGTTACGGGCACCCATCTTATCATCCAGGTAACCGACACGGGAGTGGGCATTTCACAAGAGCATCATCAGTCCATTTTTAAGGCATTTTCCCGGGTTGACCTTACCAACAAGGAGGCCAAAGATGGCACCGGGCTGGGGCTATCCATAATCAAGTCATATATTGATCAACTGGGGGGCACCATCAATCTGGATTCTCGTATTGGTGAGGGAAGCACCTTTACGGTATCCCTGCCGGTGCGTAAAAGTGGCACGCCCATGCCCGGGGGCAGGGTACAGGAAAAAAAGCAACAGCAGGCACCCCTTTCCATTTTTAAAGAGTTTAAGATCCTTATTGTTGAAGATGAAGACAGTGCAAGTCAATACCTGGAGCGTTTACTCAGAGGCCACACCAAAGCCTTGCTCTTTGCCGGCAACGGAATGGAAGCGGTGGATGTGGCCAGGAGTAATATGGATATTGATATTATCCTGATGGATATTCGCCTTCCCATAATGAATGGTTATGAAGCTACCAAAACCATTCGCCAGTTTAACCAATCGGCATGCATTATTGCTCAGTCGGCCTATGCTTTTCCCGAAAATATGCAGAAGGCCAGGGATGCCGGATGTGATGCCTATATTGCCAAACCCATCCAGAAGGATAAGCTAATGAACTTGATAAATAAGACCTTCCAGCGACGCAGTAAAGTATAGATGGTATGTCCCCGGGTGTTGAGCGGCCCGTTTATTCTTATGCTTATCATTCTGCGGTATACAGTAATCCGCCCCGTTGGTATATTTCCGTCTGCACTTCATGGAACGGCCTCACATGGCTTTTTTTATCATTTCTCAGGTTGGTGATCTCCCCGGTAAGGAAGTTCACCTCAACCGGGTCGCCGCTTTTATAGTCAATTGTTTCCAACATTTCCGGCTGGTATACCAGCAGTGGGAAAGCGGCATTTATGGCATTTCGTTCATATATAGCCCCATAGGATTCAGCCAGGATGCAAGAGATGCCCAGCGCCTTAAAGCAGTCTACGGCCTGTTGCCGTGAGCTTCCGGCCCCAAAGTTTTTTCCGGTGATAATTATCTCTCCGGGCTTTGCTTTTTCCGCAAAGTCCTCATAGCCTTCCAGGTTATCCAGAGCATACTGGCCCATTTCTTTCATTTCCGTAATATGCAGGTAGCGGTTATGGAATATCATATCGGTATCCATATCGTCCTGTTGGATATGCCATGTATCTCCCCGTGCGGTGATCGGGCTTTTTTGGCGTAAGGATTTCACAGGTGTTTTTGTTTCCGGGCGGGTTTTTTGTTCCGGTGGTTTTTCTTCGGCTTGTTCCGGGATTTGTTTGTGTGTGGTAATATATCCGGCCACCGCGCTTGCGGTCACTGTTTGGGGTGATGCCAGGAACACTTTTCCTTTGCCTTGTTTTCCGGCAAAGTTTCGGTTTCCGGCGCTGATGGTCACTTCTCCGGGGCCATTTTGTCCCACTTGTCCGGCGGCACATCCGGCACATCCGGCATTGGCCACCAGTGCCCCTGCGTCTTTGAAGGCCTGTATAAGTCCCTCATCCAGGGCTTGCTTCCAGATACGGTCGGTGGCAGGCACGATCTTCAACACCACCCACGGGGCCACCTTTCGATTTCTAAGTATTTCAGCAGCAGCGCGCAGGTCTTCCATGCGCCCATTGGTACACGACCCGATAAAGGCCGAGTCGATCCGGGTTTTTTCCAGTTGTTGCACCGGCAGAGTATCATGGGGTCGCCCGGGCAGGGATACCCTTGGCACAAAGCCTTCAATATTTAGGGTGATGGTTCTCTCATAGTGTGCATCCGGGTCGGCCATAATACTCTTTTTATCATCTCCTTTCAGCTCCCGGAGCACCTTTTCACCGGGTTCAAACAACAGGGTGAGGGCTCCCATTTCCGTTCCCATGGAGGCAATGGTGATGCGTTCATCCAGGGACAACTGGTCTGCAGCTGGTCCGGCAAACTCCACGGCATATCCCAGCAGTGTACTGCTACCAAACTCTGCCAGCAGGTTCAGCACCATGTCCTTTGCGGTGACCTCCGGGGGTCGTTTCCCTTCCAGTGTGATACGGATGGATGGGGGCACTTTAAACCATACGGAGCCTTTGGCCCAAACGGCAGCCATATCTTTATCTCCCAGCCCCTGCCCAAAGGCACCCACCGCTCCCATGATATTGGCATGGGAGTCGGTGGAGACAAAGGTGCTTCCCGGGCTCACCATGCCGGCATCGATGGCCAGGTGGGTGCCGATGCCCTGGTTAATATCATATACCCGTATACCCTTTCGGCGGGCAAACTGGCGGCAAAGGTGTTGGTTGGCCGCATACTTCTGATCGCTGCCGCCGGGATTACAATCAAACGTGAAGAAGGTCCGCTCCCTGTCGGCAACCTCCAGGCCGTGGTCTTCCAGGTTTTTTACCACATTGGCACCGCCAAAGTCACGGGCCGCACGGGTATCAATGCGGATATCCACGATCTGGCCCGGCTTCACCCGGTCTTTTTTCGAATGGCGCGCCATTATTTTTTCTATTAACGTTGAGCTCATCGGTGGGTCATTTAATGATTAAACGGTCTTTAAAGGGCAAGAAGGTCATAAAGTCGGCATGGTGCACCAGGTATGCTTCGGTGGTACGCTTGACCAGGTCTCCTTCTTTAGCGTGAGTGGCGATGATATGGCATACCGGGGCGGGCACGCCGGCTTCTTCGGCCAGCGAGACACCGGAAAAGGGGTGTCTCAGGTATTTCCCATAGTCCCCCTGGATGGCCTTGCCCTGGTCATCCAGCTCATATTCCAGCAGCTTGCCCACATCGGCCAGGATGGCTCCGGCCATAAGCACATCCATGTCTACGGGGAGCTCGCCATGATACATTTCATTGATCTTCAGGCCTGCATCCCGGGCAATATGAACCACAGAGCGTTTATGGTCCATAAAGGTAACCTTCAAATCCGGCCCTGCCAGCAGGGTAAAGGGTATGCGGTTCAGGTCGTCTGGGGTTAATACGCTACGCTCCAGGGCCAGCTCCCAGGCTTTGGCTGTTTGCCGGGCCAACTGTTTATGGTTGATCCACTCCAGCTCCGGCCATAATGCCAGTACATCTTTATTCATAATCATGGGTATTTAAGGTTAGAAAAGAGATCTCTATAAAAGGCCTTGTGAAGGCATCAGGGCGGTCCCTGTTACAGCTTTTCAATAATGGCCCGGGCCATTTCCTGCGTAGTGGCGGCACCCTGGCTGGTCACTTCAGGGCTTCCTTTGAGCTTTTTCATGTCGTAGGTTTGCACATTCCCTTCTTCTACCACTTGTGCCACGGCCTTCCGTATCTTTTCGGCAATGGCGCGTTCACCGATATGGTCCAGCATCATACATGCGGATGCGATCATGGCAATGGGGTTGGTGATGGACACCCGGTAGTCCGCATATTTGGGTGCAGAGCCATGGGTAGGCTCAAAGACACCCACTCCGGTTTCCGGATTGATCTGCGCTGAACAGGCAAAGCCCAGCCCGCCAATAAGGCCGGCAAAAGCATCAGAGACAATATCACCAAACATATTTCCCGACACAATGACCCCATAGTTTTCCGGGCTCTTGGTGAGCCACATCATCTGTGCATCGATATTGGTGTTCCAGAGTTCTATTTCCGGATAATCCTGCCTTTGCAGCTTTATGGCCATGGCGTACATCATCCCGGATGTTTCCCTGATCACGTTGGGCTTTTCACAGACGGTCACGGACTTATAGCCAAACTGGCGTGCATGTTCAAAGGCGGCCCGCAAAATCCTTTCGGTGGCTTTACGGGTAAATATCCTGGTGGATATGGACAGTTCATCTTTGGGCACATGGCCGAAGTTCTTTTTAAACCGGGGGTGGGTCAAAAAGGCATCATAGACCTGTTGGGGCGGGTCAGACCATTCCACTCCCCCATACAGTCCTTCTGTATTTTGCCTGAACACCACCACATCCACCGGGGGCTCTTCCAGGTTTCCTTGTGCGTTGCGGCGCACAAAGTTCAGCGGGTTACCTATATATGCTTTGCAGGGCCGCTGGCAGATATCCAGTCCGAAATGCTGGCGGAGGGCTACGATGGGACTGGAGTACTCCAGCCCTTTATTTTTCCACTGCGGCGCCAGCTCTTCCAGCGCCTCGCCCTTAGGCTTGGAGGTAATGGCCCCGAAAAGAGCTACTTTGTGCTTTTGGATCAGGTCAATGGTACGTTGAGGCAAGGGGTTTCCCTCCTTACACCAATACTCCCACCCAATATCTCCTTCAACATACCGGGCATCCAGACCGGCAGCATCCAATACACGGATGGCCTCTTCCAGAACAATGCCGCCAATCCCGTCGCCGGGAAGCTTTACAAGCGTATACTTTGCCATATGATCTAATTTTTATTATGATTTATTTTGCCCCAAATATACAATTATTCTCACGGATCCAGTATGCATGCAAAAATTTTTTTCGCCGAATAATTCAATTGATCACTTCCCTCCTTGCGTTTCAACGGGGGAAATATTATTTTTGACGCCTGAAAAAAACCGTATATGCCTTTGCTTTGCTATAATAAAAAGCTATATTTAAGCATCTTAATGGTCCTTGCCACCCTGTTGACAACCGGACAGAACACCTCCGATGGCAAAATGTTAGAGGGTTGGATTATTGGCATGCACACCGGTTTATATATTGCCAATAACTATACCGCCAACTATTACAGCGGCCGGGAGGGCAATGAGAACGAGATCGGCTTTGTTCTGGATAATAAATTTCACCGCCAGGATATATTAAACTACTATGAAGCTGCAGACTATACCTATAGCCAAAGCGATTTACCACATCAGATGCGCTATTCCCCGGATATCAACATTGGTTTTCTGGCGCGCAATAACATCACGGAAGACTGGGGCGTATTTTTGAACTTCACCTTTACCCGGCTACGGGCCCAGGGGGTGTTTGTTCTGGAAATGGACCCTTCCCATATAATTGAAGAACGCCGGGAGAGGGTATTTGATATTTATGGCGTGGAAGAGCGAAACCTGATAGATATTGGCGTGCACCGGCAGTTCGACCTGATCTCCCCGGGGATCACCTACTATGCAGAAGCCGGAATAAGTATCAATAACCTGAAAGTAAAAGAATCTACCATACGCATTGCCGACCGGGGCTATTCCATTATCAACCGGTATGGAGCAGGGCGGGGTTATGACCCCAATATTCCGCAAAGCGAGTACGATATCCGGCTGGGGGGGTTTGGCACAGGGGTGTTCAGCGGAATGGGGCTCAAGTTTTTTTTCAATGAGGAGCTTACCCTGGACCTGGGAACCACGGTATATCTGAAGTTTTTGAACCTAAAGCACTATAAAAGTTTTACCTTACATACGGTACCTTACGTGCGGGTGATGTATAACGGGTTTTTCGACTTTATATAAACCGGGGTTGGCATGGTAATACAACACATCATAAAATGAAACACCCATGGCGAAAATTTTTTCGACACACAGGAGAATGATTATTTCCTTACCGGAAAGCTCCCGCGCGCGCCCCTCTGACTCCCCTAAAGGGAGGACCGGGCCACCGCACGCGCCCCTGTCCAAACCCTTCGGGGCCTGGACGAACAACGAACAAAATTCTAAACAGATAAAACCCCATATTATTCGTGCATTCGTGGCAAAATACAAACACATGAAATCAAATCAAATAAAATAAAATATGAGTCCGGTCTAAAACCACACATTTTTCACATCCGCTGAAAATCAAAAGTAAACTTTTTAGATTAGAATCAAATATCATATAATCAAATATAATCAAATAAAAATTAAACACATGAAAAAGAGATGGCAATTATTGATCACGTTAGCAGTCTTTGTACTTTCCGGTATAATAAACCCGGCCCATTCCTGCACCAATGTATTAGTTTCCAAGGGGGCCAGTGCAGATGGCAGTGTAATGATCAGTTACCTGGCCGATGCCGGTGGCTTGATGGATCCCTTACATTTTTACCCTGGCGGGGAATATGAAGAGGGGGATTCTCTGGAGCTATTTTCGTGGCATACGGGTCAATCGCTGGGTAAGATCGCCCAGATTGGTCGCACATACCGTGTAATAGGCAACATGAATGAGCATCAGGTAGCCATTGGAGAGACCACCTTTACCGGTCGCGAGGAGTTGCATGATCCCAATGGCATTATGGACTACGGGAACCTGATGTATATCACCCTTCAGCGTGCACGTACGGCGCGTGAGGCCATAGAGGTCATGACCGGTTTGGCCAACACCTACGGGTATAAGCGTACGGGAGAGTCCTTTTCCATATCAGACAAAAACGAGGCCTGGGTAATGGATTTTATTGGCAAGGGAGCCCACGGAGAGGGTGCTGTATGGGTTGCTGCCCGGGTGCCCGATGGCTACATTGCGGCACATGCCAACCAGGCACGCATACGTGAGGTAAACTGGGAGGATACGGATAACTGGATGTGGGCGGACGATGTGGTGGACTTTGCCCGGGAAATGGGCTGGTTTGAAGGCCCCCGAGAGGAATTTAGCTTCGTGGATGCCTATAACCCGGTGACACCGCTGTCGCTGTTGCTCTGTGAAAGCAGGGTATGGAGCGTGTACCGAAGGGCCGCCCCGTCGAAGAACTTTTCCGACGACTACTGGCGCTGTATCAAAGGCGCTGAACCCTACCCCCTGTTTATTAAGCCCGATAACAAAGTCACCCTGGAAGAAATGATCGGGTTTGTCCGCGACCACTTCCACGACAGCCCCCATTATACCGGCGAAGGATTTGGTGCCGGCCCCTATAATAACCCCTACCGCTGGCGCCCGCTTATCTGGGAACTGGAAAATGAAGAGGATACCATGAGCTACACCTGGCCCAGAACCATCTCACAGCCACAAACAGGGTTTTCCTTTGTGACCCAATCCCGCGACTGGCTCCCCGACCCCATAGGAGGAATATTCTGGTATGGCGTGGATGACACCTACTCCAATGCCTATATGCCCCTGTATATGGGCATGCAGGAGCCACCCAAATCACTGGTGACCGGAAGCATCTATGAGTTCCAGTGGGAATCTGCATTCTGGGTGTTCAATTTGGTGGCAAACTATGCCTACGGACTGTACAGCTATATTATTGAAGATATTAAAGAGGTACAACATGAGCTGGAAAGCCGGGCCATCGCCCTTACCGGAGCCGTGGATGTGGCTGCCAATGAACTCTATGAACGAGATAGAGAAGCCATGGAAACCTACCTTACCGAGTTTAGTGTCAATAATGCCGAATATACCGTGGAACGCTGGAGAGAACTGGGATTCCATATCTTCGCAAAATATAACGACCGGTACATACGTACTAGCGATGAATACCGGCCCTGGCCCGAAGGGATAGGATACCCGGAGGAATTCCTGCAGGAAGCCGTAGATAAAAAACCGGGTTATTTTGATATCCGCTGGCGCGAACCGGGAGAACCTACCCATTAAACACAGCCCTGTATACCGCCCCAATAGTGGAAGAAAAATTATAGCAGCCACAGGAAAGCACACCACGGACCCACCGGTATATGCCACCGGAAATCACAGAAAATACAGACTGGCATGAGTTTACATGGCCAGCATACATAAAAACAAGGGGCGTCCCAAAAAGGGACGCCCCTTGTTTTTATGGGGTCAAAATAGTTTTCAGCACATTAATATTTGAAGGGATTAGTTTCCGTTTCCCAGGTAGATATGAACTTTTTCCAGCAGGGACTCCCTTCTCAGAGGCTTAGTTATCAAGTCATTACATCCAACGTTTAGTACTTTATCCTTTTCATCCTCCAATACGTAGGCCGTTTGGGCGATAATGGGAATATCCATTCGTATTTCACGGATTTTCCGTGTAGCCTCGTAGCCATCCATCACCGGCATGCGGATATCCATAAGCACCAGATCAATATTTTCATCTTCTTTAACCATTTCCACCGCTTTTTCACCGTCCATAGCCCAGAGGACCTGAGCTCTGGTTTTTCGAAGGATACGATCTATGAGCATGTGGTTTATGCTTATATCTTCCACCACTAAAATGCGCTTTCCATACCATTTGTATTTTAAACGTTGCTGTATGTCCAGGGCTTCTTTTGTTTGTGACATATTAAATGTGTTAAGTGTGTACTTCAAACTGGTAATTAATGTTCTGTTCAAAACATATACCAAACCGGAAATATTATGACAACCTCCTGAATATAAACCTATTTCAAAAAACAATCCCTGTCTATAATTCCTAAATTGGGAGAATTTTTCCAAATTCAGGAATTACAGGCAGGGATTTTGGGCGGAGAAAAAAAGTTGGTAAAGCCTTAGCGGTTCAGTCCTCCGTCTACCGAGATGGTTTGGCCGGTAACATATTCAGACAATTGGGAAGCAAGGAACACGCAGACGTTGGCCACGTCCTGGGGTGTTCCTTCTCTTTTCAGCGGGATTGTACTGATCCAGTCGTCTCTCACTTTATCATCCAGTTCTCCGGTCATTTCGGTAACGATAAACCCGGGAGCTACAGCATTGCATCGGATATTTCTGGATCCCAGTTCCTGTGCCACAGACTTGGTAAATCCGATAATACCAGATTTGGAAGCGGCATAGTTGGCTTGTCCGGCATTTCCCTGGAGCCCTACCACAGAGGCCATATTGATGATTGACCCGCTGCGTTGCTTGAGCATAGTACGTTGTACGGCTTTGGTAAGGTTAAACACCGATTTTAAGTTCACTTTCATCACCAGGTCAAAGTCGTCTTCTGACATTCTCATCAGCAGGTTGTCCCGGGTAATTCCGGCGTTATTCACCAGCACATCCACCCGTCCGAACTCATCCACCACGCTATCAATAAACTGCTGTGCGTCATCAAAGCTGGCCGCATCGGAAGCAAAAGGAAGCACTCTGGCTCCTGTTTGAGCCATTTCTCTGGCGGCGGCTTCCAGGGTCTTATCCATTTTTAAATCGGAAATGGCCAAATCTGCACCGCTGCGGGCATACTCCATGGCAATGGTCTTTCCTATTCCCCGGGCGGCTCCCGTAATCACCGCCACTTTTCCTTTTAACATTTTCATATGTCAAATTTTTTATATTACTTATTTTCTGCTGTTTATGACTCTTTCTTTCGGTCTGAGATAATGAAATTTATTATGATTCTTTGCTGAACTGTTGAACCGTTGAACTGTTGAACCGTTGATCTGTTGTACCGTTGGTCTGTTGAACCGTTGATTGTTGATTGTTGAATTTTTCGGTTGTGATTTTTCTTATTTTATTGGGCTCATCTCAATTTTCGCCTCTGATTTATGGATACAAAAATAGTAAAAAATTGTACGGTCTGATTGTTAATCGAATAACAATAAAAAAAGACCATGGGGGCCCATATTCAGCATGGCCTTAAAAAGTGGCCACCAACCGCAGGTTCACCCTTCTGGAGGTAAGGTATCTTGGGATGGCATACTGTCGGTTATGCACATCGGAGATCCACATATAGGAAATGGTATTATTATTTTGCAACAGGTTAAACACTTCCAGAGAGATCCATGCGGACTGGAAGTGTCTTAGCGGGTTTTTCTGGCCCACTTGTTGGTTTTTTCCTTTAAGTTGCTTGGAGAATCCGATGTCTACCCGTTGGTATGGTGGCATTCTCAGGGTGTCTTTATATCGTTCTCTTGTGGGTGGTCCAAAGGGTAGCCCGGTGCCATACACCAGGTTCAGGTGCATTTTATAGGTGGGGTTTCCGGGGAGGAAGTCTTGAAAGAACAGGGAAAAGTTCACCCTTCGGTCTGACGGTCTTGGGATTAAACCGGGTTCATGGCGGCTACTATCTACTGGCACGTCGTTGGTGGTAAATCCTGGGATGATCTGTTCTCCTTTATCATTATAGTACAGGTAGTAGTAGTCGTCCAGGATATCTTCTTTTGTTTTCATGATGGACAGTCCGGCGTACGACTGGAGGCCTTTTACGAACTCACCGTTCACTTTCATATCCACACCGGTGGCATATCCTTCGGCGTTATTTTGTGCAAAGTATCTTATGCTCACGTTATCTATTTCATATGGCACCAGGTTGTCCAGTTTTTTATAGTATGCTTCGGTAACAAACCGGAATGGTCTTCCCCAGGCCTGGAAGTTCCAGTATTGTCCGGCCACCAGGTGGATGGATCGTTGGGCTTTGAGGTTGGTATTGATGGTTCCGTCAAAGGCTCTCATTTCCCTGAAGAAGGGGGGTTGGTAATACACGCCTGCGGCCAGCCGGTAGCTCACGTCCCTTTTCCACAGCGGGTTTATCACCAGTGCGGCTCTGGGGCTGATAAGCAGCTCCTGGTTAAGGGACCAGTGCTGGAACCTTAGCCCTGTGGTGAGTTCATACTTCATGCTGTCGGTATTGAACAGCCAGGAATTTTGTATATGGCCGGAGGTGCGCAGGGATTGCAGTTGTGCTTGTGAGCTAACGAACTCATGCATCTTTAGTTCTCTTTTAGGGGAGTATGGTGGCTGGTATCCGATGCTGTCGGGGGGTCTGGGCAGTGCATATCCGGCGGAGTCCAGCATGGTCCATTCCCACATTTCATCGTCGATGGTTTCTTTTTGCACTTCCAGCCCCCAGTGCAGGGCCAGATTTTGGGCGGGTCGGGTATAATCGCCCACGTGTTTCAGGCTGATCACATGGGCCGTAAGCAGGTTTCTGGCATGCTCCAGATAAGATCCAACGCCCCGGGTGAGGGCTGCACTGCCAAAATCGTCGGCACCCAGGTCGGTCTCCAGCTCTTCCAGCCAGTATTGCCCCCGGATATCATAGGTCTCCCATTCATCGGCCAGGTATGCCGAGGCGATAAGGTCCAGGTTCAAATGCTTGGAAGGCTCAAAGTGAAAGGTGAGGGCCGTATTATAGGCACGAAAACGGTCCGACTCTTTGCCGTCGAAGAACACCCTAAAGCGTAATGCTTCGTTTAGGGTACCAAAACGGGTCTCCCGGCTTTCGGGAATCATCTCATAGCGGTTGTCTGAGACGCTTCCCAGCAGGCTGATATGAAATACTGGGCTGGCTTTCCAGCGAATAAGCGTCTGAAAATCCATGAATGCCGGCTGGTATTCGCCCGATGTTTGCATGGCATTGAGCAGGTAACGGTTGGTTTTATAGCGAAGGCCGGCCACATAGGAAAGTGTTTTTCTCTTGCTTACATCTTGCGCATATACCGACCCGCCCAGCAGGCTCCCTTCAAAG
Organism: Bacteroidales bacterium; assembly: GCA_003557725.1. GTDB lineage: Bacteria > Bacteroidota > Bacteroidia > Bacteroidales > PWNQ01 > PWNQ01. Next base: position 14,348 of record PWNQ01000067.1, read on the forward strand.
CCCGCTTCAAAGGCCACCGGGTCTTTATAGGTGATGTCCAGCACCGATGACATCTTATCGCCGTACCTGGCATCGAATCCTCCGGAAGAAAAGTTTACCGATTCTACCAGGTTGGGGTTTAAAAAGCTGAGCCCTTCCTGTTCACCGCTGGATATCAAAAAGGGGCGGTATATCTGGATATTGTTCACATAAACCAGGTTCTCATCGTAGTTTCCTCCCCTGACGGAGTACTGGGAGGTCAGTTCGCTGGTAGCGCTAACCCCCAGGCCGGTTCGTTTTACCAGCTCTTCTATGGCACTGCCGGAGGCGGTAGGTATTTCCGCGGCCACCTTCACGGGAATGGACTCCACGCCTTCCCGTTGGGGTCTTTGGGTAACGACTTCAAAGGTAGGCAATTGTGATTCAATGGGTTTCAGATGAACGTTCAGTTCCTGGTGCTGGTCGGGTTCCAGTTGCACCATAAGCACCTCCCGGCGGTAGCCCTGAAAGGAGAACGCCAGGTTGATCATGGAGTTGGCGGGAATATGCATTCGGTAGGTGCCTTCTTTATCGGTGGAGGTGCCTTCCGGCATGCCGATCACGGCCACATTAACCAGCTCCTGGGGCTCGCCGTCTTCGTTGTATACTGTTCCATAAACCTCTCCGGTTTGCTGCTGAGCACTAACACTTAGGGCCCATGCCAGGAGTACCAGAATAAACCATCCGCTTTTCTTCATTCCCTTTCAAGTTGAAACCGTCTATTGGTCACGTCTGAAACGTCCCTCTCTCCATGCTTTAATAAATTCTGCCCAGGCAAACGGATTAAGCAAGGTGCTGGCCAAATCTGGTGGCATCTGTCCGGCATAATAGAGCTGATTGGTTTGTTGATTAATATAATGCTTATAATTCATGCTGCCATCCATGTCTGTTTGCATGGCGCGTTCACGCAATTCTGCCATGGCCAGGTTTTTCCGAGCTCTTTCCAGATCATCATCGGGGATATCCAGCTCCACAAAGGCCCGTTTAAACTGCTCTACGGTAGGCCAGGGGTAGATTACGGTCTCTGAAAGAGTAAAGGTATCCACCTGCATCACCTGCATCAGGGAGTAACGCTTGCCGGAAAGGGTGTCGGGCAACACAAACAATACCGGTTCAAAGCCTACAGAAGTGAACTGAATGGTGTCTCCCTTGCGGGCTACCATGGAGAAAAACCCATGATAATCCGCTATGGCACCGCGGCGGCTGCCTTTAACAGCAATGTGGGTATAGGGAATGGAGTGCAGGCTGTCGGCCGTCACCACTACTCCGGTAAGCTGAACCACATCACCACCACCACGTGAGCCTGCCTGCTGAGCATCCAGACTCAACCAAAAAGCACAGCACAGGGATAAAATAAGTACACGGCAAAGTTTCATATAGGGTGCGAAAATATAACGAATATCCCGATTAACAAAGAAATAAACGATAAAAAGCAAGGTTTATTACACAGAAAAAGCTGCTATCACAGGATAACAGCTCGCCGGGGCCGGTGATGATCAACCGGAAAAAATTCCGCAAAACCTATCGCTTCAGATAACCCTTCTCCCGGGCATCCTTTAGGCACTTGTCCAACCCGTACTTGTCGATTAGTCTTAAACCGGAAGTGGATATCGTCAGCACAATGTGACGGTCCTGGTCTTTTAAATAAAACCTTTTCTTCTGCAAGTTGGGATGAAAACAACGCCGTGTCTTACTATGGGAGTGGGAAACATTATTTCCCGTCATCATCTTTTTGCCGGTAATCTCGCATGTTTTAGCCATCACTGATCTGTTTTAATATTGTTTGAAAACGGTTTGCAAAATAAAGCAAAAATTTGTTAACCAACAATCCTTTTGTAAAATATTTTCACCCAAGTGTTAATCATCGGTATTTCATGGGCCCATATTTTCTTATATCGCTCATTTTCTACTATTTATGCTTTTTCCCATCTGTGAGTCCGGTCTAAAAAGGTTACTTTTGATTTTCAGCGGCTTTTTGCCCCGGACCCTAAAGGGTGAATCCGCTGAAAATCAGCCACCCTTTAGGGATGGGGCAAAGCTGATTTTTAATTTTTCATTCTCAAAATTTTTCCCCATTCCTTTTTTCCAATTCCAGTCGTAACATATTCAGGGCGCATGCAGTGGCAATGCGCACATTTTTGCTTCGGTCATTCCCGGCCATAATTTTTTCACATATTGTATGATTCGGTGTAGCCAGGGCGATCCATACGGTTCCCACGGGTTTTTCCCTGCTGCCTCCCCCGGGCCCGGCAATTCCTGTAATGGCCAGGGCGGTGTCTGCCTGCAGCACCTTTCGTGCATTTTGAACCATTTGGCTGGCCACGGTTTGGCTCACGGCTCCATATTGCTTCAGGTCCTGGGGATTAACGTTTAACAGCGATATTTTCACCTGGTTATCGTAGGCGATAATGGCGCCTTTAAAGCTTTTAGAGCTGCCGGGCACAGCGGTAATGCGCTGTGCAATGGATCCTCCGGTACAGCTTTCGGCTGTTGCCAGGCTCCACCCTGTCTTTTGGAGTCCCTGCAGCACCACCCCTTCCAGGGTGTCCTCTTCTTTTCCATAGATAGTATTTTTCAAAACGGTGGCCATTTTTTGCTCATAATCGTCCATTTGTTGGCGGACAGCATCTTTTCCTCTGCTTCCCTGGGCCCACAGGCGGAGGCTTACCTGGCGCAGCCCGGGCAGATAGGCCAGATGGATGTCCGGGGGCATGGATTTTTCTATGGCCGCCAGCTTTTCTGCCAGTAGCGACTCCCCTGTTCCAAAGGTGTGCAGGGTCCTTTGTATGCGCCACTGGTGAGGGTAATTTTGCTGGAGCAGTGGTAACACTGCATCCCTGAGCAGCCCCTCCATCTCATAGGTCACGCCGGGAAGAAAGAAAAAGTGAGTATGATCATAAAATCCATATACCCCCGGAGCAGTCCCATGGCGATTGGGCAGAAGCTGATGGTTATCAAAAAACTGAACGACAGCCTCCCGTGTCAGGTCGTCTGGGGTAGGCCCCAGCCCTCCGGTGGCAATAACCACCTGACCCCCAACGCTGGAGGCTTCCAGTGCCCCTACGATAGCTTCTACGCTGTCTTCAACCACCAAAACACGACTTACCCGGTATCCCTGACCGGATAATATGGAGGCCATTATGCTGGCATTACGGTTGACCACGTCTCCACTCAGCAACTCATTGCCAATTGATAATAGCTCCACGTTGATTAGGGAATTGCTCCGGGGTGTCATAGGTTATGATTTTTGCCACGAATGCACGAATAATACTGGCACTTTTCCTGTTTAAGTTTGTCCATATAGATTATGTTCCTTTCGCCAAACACATGGCCATCAGCTTGATCAGAAGTTATAAATTTCCGGGTATTTGGCGGGATTATACTCGTTCATCATGGAGTAAGCGGCTTCAAACACATCTTCCGCATTAGGGTTAGAGAAGTAGTCACCGTCGGTGCTGTATGCTGGGCGGTGTTCCCGGGCGGTAACCGTAACGGGGTGGGCATCCAGGTAGCGAAAGCCTTGTTGTTCTTCCAGTATTTTTTGCATCATAAAAGCGGTGGCCCCTCCGGGCACGTCTTCATCAAAGAGTATCAGCTTATTGGTTTTACGCAACGACTCCACGATGCGGTGTTTTCGGTCAAAGGGGAGCAATGATTGCACATCAATAAGTTCCACATCCACGTCAAAAGATTCCAGTTGATTGGCGGCATCTTGTGCTATTCGTACACAGGAGCCGTAGGTTACCAGTGTGATGTCATTCCCGTTTCTCAGCACTTCGGGTATTCCCACGGGCACGGTATATTCTCCGGGGTTTTCCGGTCTTTTTTCTTTCAGTCGGTAGGCGTTAAGGGGTTCAATGATCAGTGCGGGCTCATTGGCCTTAATCATGGTATTATAGAATCCGGCGGCCTGGGTCATATTTCTGGGCAGCAACACGTTCACTCCTCTGATAGAGTTGATCACCATGCTCAATGGAGATCCGGAGTGCCATATTCCTTCCAGCCGGTGTCCCCGTGTAGAAATGATCAATGGTGCTGCTTGTCCCCCTTTTGTTCGATAGTGCAGTGTAGCCAGGTCGTCACTGATCACCTGCAAGCCATAGAGCAGGTAATCGAAGTATTGGATCTCTGCTATGGGACGCAGCCCTCTTAGGGCCATTCCCAGGCCCTGGCCGATAATGGTGGCTTCCCGGATACCTGTGTCGGCTACCCGTACGGGGCCATATTTCTTCTGCAGTCCTTCCAGTGTTTGGTTAACGCCACCGATCTTTCCCACGTCTTCGCCAAAAATAAGCACGTTGGGGTTTTCTTTCAGTATGCGGTCAAAATTTTCCCTTAGCAGCTCCCTTCCGGGTACCATTTGTGGTTTATTACCATAGCGCTGGGGCACATATTGTACGTGAGTGGCAGAATGTTCTCCCCGGCTGTAAAGGTGGCTGCTGTAGGCTTCCCGGCCTTCTGAATAAGCTTTTGTCAGCCACTGGTTAACGTTAACCCGCAAGGAGTTTTCCGGGTTACTACAGTTGTCACAGATGAGCCGCAACATTTTTTTCCCGCTGGAGATAATGTCTTTGCGGATGGGCTGAGCCAGGTTTCCCACT
>PWNQ01000022.1 GCA_003557725.1 Bacteroidales bacterium
ACCGTTAATACCATTACCGATAACGTATCCACCGGTTGCACCCTACGTTACCACCGTTAATACCATTACCGATAACGTATCCAACCATTGCACCCTACGTTACCACCGTTAATACCATTACCGATAACGTATCCACCGGTTGCACCCTACGTTACCACCGTTAATACCATTACCAATACCGACAACGTATCCACCGGTTGCACCATTTGTTACCTCTGTCAATAAAAATAACCCTATTGAATTTGGGGGGGTGGTGGGGAAATTTTCATTATTCAATATCAATTCATAAAAAAAACTTGTGGTTAAAGAATAAAGTATTATTTTTGCACCTTCATTTGGCAAACCACTTTATTGAAAAAAGGATAACATTAAGGCTTATGTATTATTTGACAAAAGAAAAGAAACAAGAGATATTCAAGCAGTACGGGGCTTCCCAGGAGAACACCGGTTCACCTGAGGGTCAAATCGCTATGTTTACAAAGCGCATCAAACATTTAACGGAGCACTTGAAGAAGAACAAGAAGGACATGCACACGGAGCGTGCCCTGGTATTGTTAGTAGGGAAGCGAAGAAGGCTATTGGATTATTTGATCAAGACAGACATAGAGCGGTACCGTAAAATTATCAAAGAGCTGGGTATCAGAAAGTAAAAACAAAAAACTGCCTTTCGGGGCAGTTTTTTTTTATAGGTATCATGGGCATCTTGCCTGGTGCAAAGGTATTATTATTATCTTTGCATCTGTATATATTACAATGATTTAATTACAATAACACATTAATTTTCAGACATATGACCAAGACTGGTATTCAGGAGACGTTTCATTTGGGCTCCGGCACTTCCACCACGTTGGAGACCGGAAAGATTGCCCGCCAGGCAGACGGAGCCGTAGTGCTCACCCATGGGAACACCATGATTATGGCTACAGTAGTATCCCGTAGAGAGACCAACAAAGGAATGAATTTTCTGCCTTTAACGGTAGAGTATAAAGAGAAATATGCTGCTGCGGGTCGTTTTCCCGGCGGTTTTTTCAAGCGGGAGGCGCGTCCTTCCGAGTATGAGATTTTGATTTCCCGGCTTATCGACCGGGCATTGCGGCCTTTATTTCCCAAGGATTACCGCAGTGAGACGCAGGTATTGGTATCGTTGATCTCGGCCGATCGCGATCAGGCCCCCGATGCCTATGCCTGTCTGGCGGCTTCTGCTGCCCTGCAGGTCTCTGACATCCCTGTCAGTGAGCCCGTATCCGAGGTGCGTGTGGTGAAAATCAACGGTGACTTTTTGATCAATCCCCTCATCTCAGAAACCAACGATGCTTCCATTGAGCTTATGGTGGCGGGAACCATGGACAACGTGGTTATGGTAGAAGGCGAAATGGAAGAAGTGCAGGAAGAGGATATGATGGAAGCCATCAAAGCGGCCCATGCTGCCATTAAGGTGCAGTGCCTGGCTCAAAAGGAGCTGAGGAAAAAGGTGGAAGCAGAAAAAGGACCCATCACTACCCGGGAGTATGAAAAGGAAGAAGAGGACCTGGAGCTGAAAGAAAAGGTGAAACAAGCCACCTATGACCAGGTGATTGAGCTCACTAAAAAGGCGGTTTCCGACAAGCATGAGCGTAGTGCCATGTACAGCAAGATCATTGATGACTTCCTGGAAGGAATGTCTGAAGAAGAGCGGGAAGAAAAGGAAGACCTGGCCAAAGCGTATTATTTCGATGTACAAAAGGATGCCATCCGAAATCTCACCATGGATGATCGCATTCGTCTGGACGGAAGGGCGCTGGATGAGATCCGGGAGATATGGTCTGAAGTGGATTACCTGCCCTCTGCCCATGGCTCTGCACTGTTTACACGGGGAGAAACACAATCGCTGACCACCGTTACCCTGGGCTCCAAGATGGATGAGCAGGTGATCGACGGGGCGGTTATTGAAGAAAAACAAGACTTTATCCTCCATTATAACTTCCCTCCCTTTTGCACCGGGGAAGCCAAACCTAAAATGTTTACCAGCCGGCGGGAGCATGGTCACGGAAACCTGGCCCTCAGAGCACTTAAGCCTATAATGCCCGAAACGGAAGACAACCCCTATACCATTCGTGTGGTGTCGGATATCCTGGAATCCAACGGATCTTCTTCCATGGCTACCGTTTGTGCCGGCAGTATGGCACTGATGGATGCCGGAGTGAAAATTAAAAAACCGGTATCTGGTATCGCTATGGGACTTATCAGCGATGGAGAGTCGGGAAGATATGCCGTTCTGTCGGATATCCTGGGCGATGAAGACCACCTGGGCGATATGGACTTTAAAGTGACCGGAACACGGGACGGGATCACCGCCTGTCAAATGGATATCAAAGTGGATGGCTTGTCATATAAGGTGATGGGTGAAGCTCTCAACCAGGCTAAAAAAGGCAGACTGCATATCCTGGATAAAATGGAAGAAACCATTGATGCGCCAAGAAGCGACTATAAAGATTTTGTTCCCCGGATCGAATCCCTTATTATTGCCAAAGAATTTATTGGTGCCATTATCGGGCCCGGTGGCAAGGTGATTCAGGAGATCCAGAATGAGACCAACACCACGCTAAACATTGAAGAGATTGGTGAGTTTGGCCATGTGAGCATTATGTCTCCCGACAAGGAGTCTATTATGGAAGCGAAAAAACGTATCCAGCTGATCACTACCATCCCCGAAGTGGGGGAAGTATATAAAGGTAAGGTAAAGAACATCGTTCCTTTCGGTGCTTTTGTGGAGATCCTCCCGGGAAAAGAGGGGCTGCTTCATATCAGCGAGCTGGAATGGCGCCGGGTAGGCAATGTGGAAGATGTGCTGCAGTCCGGACAGGAGGTGGAGGTTAAGCTTATCGAAGTGGATAAGCGTTCCGGAAAGCTTAAGCTGTCGCGGAAAGCCCTTCTGCCCAAGCCGGAAAGAAACTAATAGCCCTTAACGGTTCTTGCCATGTCCCCGGTGGGGCATGGCATCTCCCAACCCCGTCGCCCCTGTGTATATGCTTTTGGCTGTACACCTCCGGGACAACGGGGTTGGTTATTTTATGCCCCAGACTTTGCGTGCATACATGGAGAAGAAGATAATAAACAGTGTTACAAATACGGCAAGCACAGCGGAAGGCATGGCCACCAACTGGTCGTCAAAGAACTGCATAGCCACTACGGCAGAAAAGGCAGAGCTTTTTATCACCATCATCAGCACTGAGCTCACAATAACCGGCACCTTCATGCCGGCAGCACGGGCCACATGACTATATATCCAGGCCAACACAAACATGCTGATAAAGAATACCAACGCCGTTTTCCATAATATTTCCGGATACTCCAGCAACACGTCCCGGCTCATCCCCACAATGGGGGTGATCACCAAAAAGAAACCCCATTTAACCACGTGAGGCCGCGCTTTTTCCACACCGGGCAGCAGGCGGGGATGGCGCAAAAAGCGGGATAAAACCAAAGGAATAACAATGAGCTTCACCAGAATTAAAAAGATCTCCACAGGCTGAACCATGGACTGGCCCAAAAAGAAAAGGATAATGGCGGGAGTGAGCACCATGGCCAGGAGATGCAACCCAAATACGCCGGTCACCGAAAAATTTATATCCCCTTTAAGCATGGCCGAAAAGGGAATAATGGACGGCCCCGGCGGTGCCGCCGCGATGAGCACAAACCCGGCCCAAAGCATGTAGTGCTCCTCCCCGGGAAAAAATAACCGGGAAATAAACACCACCAACAGGCCAAAAACACCGTAGTTGAGCAATGCTGAAAAGCCTGCCGGATACAGAGCGTTGCGAACAGGTATCCAGGAACGAAAGGAAAATCCGGAAGTGGCGGCCAGCATGACCAACCCAAGTACCAGTAAGTTATGATCCGCCAAAAATGAAGTGCCCTCTCCCAGTACCATTCCCGTAACTATGGCCAAAGTAAGCACAAAGTCACGATGATTGATTATTTTTAATGCTTTTTCTATCATGAATATCTATTTTTGTACCCTGTTGTGATGCCCCGAAAGCGGGCTGATAATGGCCCCAAATAAGGGTTTTATATTTGTTTTTTTCAGCAAGTTAAATAAATCCATGCTTTTACACCGGGCCGTATTGGTAAAGCACATCAATATATGGATATACTAAGCACCACAGGAGTCAAATTGTTCAATAAGCCGGAAGCACCGTTGCGTTGCGTTGTGCAACGATGTGTTCCCGGGCATATACCTTAAGCATATGGGGTTATTTTATCATCCGGATGCCGTTACCGGGAGCATATTAACACTAAGCCGTGAGGAATCGTCTCATATAGCGCGGGTATTGCGCATGCAGCCGGGCCACTGTCTCAGGGTCACCAACGGCCGGGGAAGCTTGTATTTAGCAGAAATCCTGGAATGCCGTCCCTCTGCAGTAAAGGCACGGCTGGGGGAAGAAGCCTGCTTTAAACCCCGAAATTTCTCTATTCATATTGCTTTGGCTCCCACAAAAAATATAAAGCGAACCGAATGGTTCGTGGAAAAGGCAGTGGAAACAGGCATTGAACAAATCAGCTTCTTCCAAAGCCGGCATTCTGTACGTGCATCCATAAACCTGGAACGTATATATAAGGTGGCCGTGGCCGCCATGAAACAGTCGGAAAGATACCACTTGCCGCTTATTAATGATATGCAAAAACTGGAAGCACTAACCGCCAATGCTACCGAAGAATACCGCTGGATCGCCCACTGCAGGCAGGAACAAAAACGAATGCCAATGGCTTGCCCAACCCATACCTCTAACCTTGTACTTATCGGACCCGAAGGGGGATTCCATGAACAGGAAATCCAACAGGCCCTGGAAAATAACTTCTCCCCCGTGGAGCTGAACCCCTTCCGGCTGCGCACAGAAACAGCAGCCCTGACTGCGTGCCAATGGCTCAATATTGTGAATACATATACGTTGTAATATGAAACACCAATGCCGAAGGTCCCGACACTTCGGGGCCGAAGCTCCCGCGCGCGCCCCTCTAACTCCCCTAAAGGGGAGGACCGGGCCAGCCCGAAGCAGCTTGCAGTGAGGAAACTTTGGTGAGGCAACCATGCGCGATGGCCCTCCCCTTGAGGGGCCGGGGGCGCGCGCCGGGAAATGATGCCAGGAGGCGAAGAAATAATCATGTTACCCCTTCGGGGCCTGCTGTGACCGTGAG
>PWNQ01000017.1 GCA_003557725.1 Bacteroidales bacterium
TGATAGACGAGTACAATGTGTGGACATTTCCGGTGGTGCTTGGCCGGGGTAAGCGCCTCTTTGGTGAGACTGTCAAACCATCTGCACTGCGGCTGGTTCGCACTCAGACTTCCACCTCCGGTGTTGTGATGAGTACCTATGTACCAGACGGAGTTATCCGGCCCGGTTCGTTCCCAAGTAGCGAGCCCAGCAAGAAAGAGCTGGCACGACGTAAAAAAATGAAGGACAAAGAATGGTGACTTGAAAAGGTCAACTCGTGTTTACAATTAATTCATATAAATAAAAAAACGAAATGCTCCGGCTTCGCCCACATGATATAAATGAAATACATTAACTATAATAAAACAGGTATATAACAAGATGAAAACTGCACATCCCTATCTCTATTTTAAAGGAAATACTGAGGAAGCCTTTCAATTCTATCAATCCGTTTTTGATGTTGAGCTAATGGACGTACTACGCTTCGGAGACATAGAAGGGAATCCCATGAATGTTTCCGATACAGATCGGGACAAAATTGCCCATATCGGACTGCCGCTTGGCAATGTCTTTCTCATGGGAACCGATGTAATAGATTCCATGGATCAATCACTAACCATAGGCAACAATTTTTATATCACCCTGGAGCCCGATAGTGCGGAAGAAGCCGAAACGGTGTTTCACAGACTTTCAGAGGGCGGCACGATTCAAGTACCTCTTAAAAAGGAGTTCTGGGCCGAAAAATATGGGATGTGTACCGACAAATTCGGTGTTCAGTGGATGGTAAGCTATGAAGGCGAAGCAGGATTATGAGCCAGAACAAAATCAATCTACCGAAAATAGTATCCCACGATAAGTGGGAGGAAGCCCGAAAGGAACTACTCGCCAAAGAGAAAGAGTTGACAAAAAAACTTGACGAGTTGGCGGCCGAACGCCGGCGATTACCTATGGTTCTCGTCGAAGGTGACTACACTTTCACAGGACCTGAGGGTGAGATATCACTGATTGACCTTTTTGAAGGGCGCCGGCAACTTATTGTCTATTGTGCAATGCTTGAACCGGGTGCAAAACCCTGTAAGGGATGCTCGATGGTGATGGATAACATTGGTCACAACCTGGCTCATGTAAACGCACGTGATACCACCTTTGTGTTTACCTCACCGGCGCCTCAGGAAGAAATTAAAACCCTGCAAACACGGATGGGCTGGAATGCCCCGTGGTATACTGATCACGACCGTCGCTTTGCCGACAAGTTCGATGCTGGGAGGGGATTTGCCGTCAATGTTTTTATTCGGAATGATGCTAACAAGATATACCGCACTTACTTTACCACAGCGCGCGGTGGTGAACTGTTCGATACCCACTTCAGGTTGCTTGACCTGACCCCTTACGGCAGGCAGGAATCTTGGGAGGAATCCCCGGCCGGATGGCCTCAGACTCCACCCTACCAATGGTGGCGGTTGCATGATGAATATCTTTAAAAACCCTGGAGATTTAAAAAATCTCCAAGATCTGATCACCAAAGTCTAAAAAATAAATTGCTTATGAGAAAACTAATCTACGAGAAGATGGTCTCCCCCGACGGATTCATCGAAGACAAAAACGGATCTACAGAGTGGGCTATTGTGGATGAAGAACTCCACCTACATTTCAACGAGGAAGATGCTGCCAAAGGAGCTTACCCGTTTGGCCGCAGGCTTTTTGAAGCTTTGAGTGCTTCCGGTATTCTGTTTGTTATATCCGGTTTCCTTTCCGAACACAAACTGTCTTATCTATCAAACGTATCCAATGACAACTCATGAAGTTTCACTTTCAGAATTCCGGAATAATATCACTGAAACCATATTTTAAAGCATTCATTTTAACAATACTTATACCTGTTATTCAGACAGCATCAGGTCAGGACTTAGTAAAAGTTCAGAATTTTACAGTTAATAATATTGACAATTTCAAAATTGATGCGCTTAAAGTAAAAAATGGTTCCATCACCATCGATGGCCTGCTGGATGAGTCGGTCTGGCAACAGGCTGAAACAGCCACGGGATTTACCCAGCGCAGCCCCGATCCCAATGAACCGGCAACAGAAGCAACGGAAGTCAGGATATTATATGATGACGATGCGATCTATGTAGGAGCCCGTATGTACGACAGTTCACCGGATTCAATCGCAGCTACTCTGTTCCGGAGAGACGGTGACGGATATAGCGATTGGTTTTTTGTAGCCTTCGACAGTTACAATGATAACAGAACCGCGTTTACATTTGGCGTAACCCCGAAAGAGGTGCGTATGGATCTGATGACTTATAATGACAATCAGCAAGATTTGAGCTGGGATGCCGTGTGGGAAGCGGCGGCTCATATTGATGACAAGGGATGGACCGCAGAAATCAGAATTCCATTTTCGCAACTGCGCTATAACGGTGAAGAAGATACCGTTATGCGCAGCTGGGGAGTGAATTTTGCAAGGGAGATTGCCAGAAAGGGTGAAAATTCATTTTGGTCGCCCACTCCGCCGGATGCATCCGGAATAGTATCCCGGTTCGGCCGGCTGGAAAACCTGAATAACTTGCCATCCACCCGAAGGCTGGAATTTCTTCCATACGCATCCGGCCAGCTTAATCGAACACCCGGGAATCCCGAAGATCCATTTTACCGGCAACACGACCCGGAGTTTAATGCCGGGGCCGATATCAAATACGGAATCGGCTCCAATCTCACGCTCACGGCTACAATCAACCCCGATTTTGGCCAAGCTGAAGTGGATCCGGCTGTGGTGAACCTGACCGCATTCGAAACGTTTTTTCCCGAACGCCGGCCATTTTTTCTCGAAGGTTCTGAAATATTCAACTTTGAACATACAACCAATTTTTCTTTAGGCACAGCCCCCCAGCTTCTGCACACAAGGCGAATCGGGCGGACACCCCAAGGTCAGGTTCCGGAGAATGCACATTTTTCGGAAATCACAGGACAAACGCCGATTGCCGGGGCTATAAAACTGAGTGGAAAAACATCGGACGGATGGTCAATCGGCCTGTTAAATGCCCTTACACGCAGGCAACAAGCCCGCTACAGTATGGATGGAGAAACGATCGAATCGATTGCCATTGAACCGCTTTCGAACTATTCGGTAGCCCGGGCCCGGCGCGATTTCCGGGAGGGACAAACGGTTGCCGGGTTTATATTCAACAGCCTGTACCGCGACAACCGGAGTGAGACACTGCAAGAGCTGTTGACCGATCGCGCGTACTCCGGCGGACTGGATTTTGAGCAAAGCTGGTCGGACCGGAAATACCGGATCAACGGAATGGTTACCGGCAGTTATATTTCCGGTGAACCGGAAGTTATAGAACAGATTCAGCGATCCAGTGCACGCTATTACCAAAGGCCGGATGCCGGCCATCTGCAGGTAGATCCGGAGAGCTCAAGCATGAAAGGACTCTATGCCGACCTGATGTTCACTTCTTTTACCAGGGAATGGCTTACCCAGTTCCGAAGTTACCATATTAGCCCTGGTTTCGAGGTAAATGATATGGGGTTTCAGCCGGCTGCCGACCGCCGCGCACTAACCGGACTGGTTTCGAGGCAACAGCAAAGTCCTGTGGGTATATTTCGCAATTTTGATGTGTGGGTATTAAGTGGAAGTACATGGAACACGGCAGGCGATCCGCTGGAGAACCTTTCAGGGGTGGGAGGATTTTTTAACTTTCAAAACTTCTGGACCCTGAACTTTAATCTTCTGAAAGGGTTCCGGACAAAAGATGATCGTCTTACAAGAGGCGGACCCATTGCCGGCATGCCATCAAATATTGGAATCGATCTGTTTTTGGGCAGTGATGCCCGCCGGGACCTAAGGATATCTCCGGGGATTTTCCACCGGCGCACCGAACTGGATGAATATATAACCAACATATCCGCCACCATCCGTTACAGGCCGTACCAGGCTGCTTCTATTTCAATCAGTCCGCGTTTAGCGAAAAATTACAACGCAACTCAGTATGTAACAATCACCGCTGATGAACGAGCCACCGAAACATTCGGCAACCGGTACGTTTTTGCCGATTTGCGCCAAACCACACTATCGGCATCCATCAGGCTGGACTGGAATTTTACCCCGGATCTGAGCCTCCAATTGTTTGCCCAGCCGTTTATTTCGGCAGGAAGATACAGCCGATTCAAAGAACTGAACCGGCCAGGCTCTATCGACTATGATGTATATGGCGAAGACATGGGAACTGTTGTCTTTAATGAAGTAAGCAGCCAATACGTGATTGATCCAGTTGGTGACGGTGAGAATGAGTTTGCAATATCAAATCCTGATTTCAATTTCCGTTCACTACGGGGAAATGCTGTTCTGAGATGGGAGTTTCGCCCAGGTTCAACCATGTTCCTGGTGTGGCAGCAAACCCGAGACAGCCGCGAATCAACAGGTCTGTTTAACATGGGACACGATTTTGAAAAACTGTTCCGAAGCCCGGCCAGCCATACCTTCCTTGTAAAGTTTTCGTACTGGTTTGGGTATTGAATGCCACAATGTTGATCTCTTTGAACTAAATCAGTTGTCATACAGTGCAATCCATTTAAATTGAACATCTCACAAAACAGTTGAAAATTACATTTTTAGCCATAACGATTGTGCTAATGTTATTTAGCACACCTAAAATGTTTGCACAAGCTGACATGAAGCAATTTTTTGAAACATGTAAAGTAAACGGAAGTATTACGCTTCACCACCTTGAAACCGGCCTATGGATTTTCAGTGACTCTACGGATGCCCTGATGCCATCATTACCGGCCTCCACGTTTAAAATTTTTAACTCTGCCCTCGCACTTGAGCTGAATGCTGTGAAAAATAAAAATGAGGTGTTTGAATGGGATGGGTATGAAAACACATTTTTCGGACAGCGTATCGATTCGTGGAATGAAGATATTCACATGAAAAGAGCCTTTCAGGTGTCAGCCGTTTGGTTTTATAAAAAACTGGCA
>PWNQ01000093.1 GCA_003557725.1 Bacteroidales bacterium
CCGGGAAATGATGCGAGGAGGCGAAGAAATAATCATGTCACCCCTTCGGGGCCTGCTGTGACCGTGAGAACCGCTTTGTTAAACATATAAAAATCATATTATTCGTGCATTCGTGGCAATGAACAACGAACAACGAGCAAAATTTTAAACACATGAAGAAAGTAGGAATATTTTACGGTTCTTCCAGTGGAGACACGGAAGCCGTGGCAAAGAAGATACAGGAAGCTTTAGGGGGCGATGATGGGGCAGAAGTAATAGATATTATTATGGCCCGGAAGGAAGACCTGGAGCGGTTTGACAATCTGATTTTGGGCACCTCCACCTGGCGGGGTGCTGACTTGCAGTCTGACTGGAAGTTTTATTTAGATATGTTGGATGAGAGTGATCTGTCAGGCAAAAAGGTGGCCCTTTTTGGTCTGGGAGACTCCCGCAACTATCCGGCAAACTTCGTGGATGCCATGAAGGTGTTATATGACAAGGTATTGAAGTCCAAGGGGACCATTGTGGGTGCCACTTCAACGAAAGACTACACATACAAGAAATCCCGGGCGGAGGTGGATGGCAAGTTTGTGGGGCTTCCTGTGGATGAGGATAATGAGTATGAAAAGACACCCCATCGAATTGAGCAGTGGTGTGAGCAGTTGAAGAAGGCGTTTTTGTAATCGCCTTATGCGGTTTTTCCCATCTGAAACCGCACATGGTCCAGCACTAAGGCCAAGGTTTTTTCCCGGACTCCGTGTTTTAGCAGGTGCTTTCTGTCTTCACGGAACGCTTCCAGGAAGGCCTTTATATTATTCCCTCTGGCCCGGATGCTCTTCACATAGTGTTTGCTGGCCTCTGGCAGGTGGTTTTGGCATAGGGCTACGTGGCCTGCATTCATAAAATCGTACCGGGTGGGCTCCTTTTCCATCAGTCCGTCCAGGTAATAGCTGGCTTGCTGGAAGTTACCCATTACAAAGGCACACCATGACAGGGGGCGCCAGATGGTATAGTTTTCATGGGACAGCTGTTCGGCGTTATAATAATACTCCATAGCCTCTTTATATTTTTCCAGCTCCAGGCAGGTGTGCCCCAGCAGTACTTTTATGGTTACTTCCTGGGGCGATAGTTGTTCTGCCTGTTGATAGTGTTCCAGTGCCTTTTCCGGCTCCTTTATCATGCGATAACAAAAAGCGATCTTCTTCAGGTTCCACAATCGGTTATGATCAAAAAGCTCTGCCTTCTTATAATAGTCTATGGCCAAATGGTATGCCTTTTGCTTCTCATAAGAATAGGCCAGCTTTTCCATAATCTCCTGTGGATCTCCCGGTTTTTCCTGAAGCACCCGTTCAAACACTTCCCCTGCGCGGTCGTAATGCTGACGGGAGAAATAATACTCTCCAATGGTACGGGTGATGGCCTTATCCTTGATGATATGGGAGTAAAAGTCCTTGTTATAAAAATCCATCCGGTAGCTGAAGATGTCATCCAGCTCCGTATGCAGGGGGTGAAGCTTAAAAAATCGGTATAGATCCTGTATATACTGAGTGATAATGGCTTTATCTTTTTGGCTTTCATGGAGCAGGTTTTCATCTTCTGCCACCTCCTTCATTTGGTCAAACTCCTGATGCATCATGCGCCCCATCATTTCTTTTTGTTGTGGGGGCATATGGTTCAGGTTGAGGCAAAAGGAGTATTTGTCCGAATTGCACATATGGTGGGATATGGCCATATTTTCTATAAGCTTTTCCGGGCTTCCCAGCGCTTTTTCTTCTTGCACCACGGCCCGTGCCACGGGGCTGTCTGTATAAAAGGGTAGAAACCAATTTTGTATACGGTTGAAGAAGGGGAAGTGCTTAAGGCGGGAGAAGGTGGACATAAACACATCATTCCCTTCCATTTGCATATTTGACAGCTCCTGCAGCTTGTCCATCAGCCCCGGTGTTTCACTGAAAAAGTCCTGCCAGTCGGGATTCTGGTCCTCCAGGTCTTGCTCTCCCAGAATCTTATCCAGATCCAGCTTTTCCCGGATGCGCGGTTGCAGCTTGAGCAGCTCGGGCATAATCTCTTTTTCCAGCTTACGGGTTACCCGGCGGGTATCTTTAGCCTTAAGCAGTTGGATAATGATGGAGCCCGAAAGGTTGCTGAACGGCTGCTCATCGTAGGCTGCATCCAGCTGGTCCAGTATCTCCCCATATAAAAATAGCCGCTTGTTGTGGCGGAACAATGCCATAAGAAGCCCGGCCAATGCCCGTTGGGATACCTGATCCTCCTGGTTTACATAGGCCTGGATAAGGATGTCAAACCGGGCCGTGTCAAAGTTGCGCAGCAGGCCCAAAGTTACTGCCGAAACGAAGACACAGCGGTGATGCCAGTCCAGATGGGGAGTGCTAAACACTTCCCTTGCCAAAGAAACCTCCTCCTGGTTATAACGGTCCTTTAACCACAATATGTCAAAGATCACATCCAACGCTTTCTGAGCAGACGACCGTTGACCTTCTTCCCCTTCCTGTTCACGGATAATATCCTCTACGCTGGGGCCTGTGGTGGCTGCTCTCAGAATGCCCTCCAGCGTGGTGTCCGGGTCATTAAGGTGCTTCTCCAGACGATCATGGCGAAAACGTACCGACGGACTCCCTTTGAGCAGCAAGTCCTGCTTAACCCTGTCGGCCAGCTCCAGCGTGCCACGAAGGATATCCTGATAGACCCTCCCCTGATCAGGGTCATCCACACCCCCAACCACACTGTCCAGATAACGGGAGTAAGTATCCGATAACCGGGAATGCTCGTAGTTATATGCATCAGAAGATAAGGACTTGATCATGATCCGGAGAATATCCAGCGATTCACGCACACGGTGACGGTAAACCAGGTCACAGGCAAAATTGTATTGCTTTAATATGGAAGGAGGTGTCATAGGGTCATAATTTTATACTCCCCGGGATAAATGCTCCGGGCAGCCATGTAAAGCACATGGATGTTTTTTAGTATTTTGATAACCAATACTTTGTAAGCTGAAAGCACCATGTCCGGTGAAATACCGGTGTTGTTTTGCAGCCTTTTGGTATACTCAGGTCACAAAAACCATTCCCTTTATGGTTCTGCTATTCTGTCATATTTTGGGATGGATACCATCCTCCATCATGGCCAGGTAAATTTCCCGGGGCAGCCATGCATCGGTGGCCGCATATTTTATTTGCGGCTCGGTGAGCTGTTCCCGCTCCCAGTTGCTTACCTGCTGTTTTTTACTTATGCGTACATTTAAGACCATGGCAGATAAGAACTTGAGGCTGCTATGGGTGTAGCCTTCCGCCTGAAAATAGTGGCTTAGGTCCAGGAAACCGGCAGGATTGAACTTTTTTAAGCTCTGTAAACCCGATAAATCATCATCCAGGCCAATGCCTACCTTTAGCTGGTTTTTATTCTCAAGGATGTCTATCAAGGGCCTGGGGAAATTTATTTCATTGAGGCGCAACAGATACACGCAATCACGGGTGGCAATTTGCACCAGGGAGATGGGGTGGATGGCCCCTTTTTTAAAGGATGGGCGCCGCTCTGAATCCAGTCCCAACAGCTCTTCACCTGCGATTTTTTTGATCTCCTTTTGAAAACGGCTGAGGCTGTCCACTATAACCACCGGACCTTCATATCGGTATAGCTTGAGGCGGCTGATGGCTTCTTTGTCCGGTTCCTGAAATTCTGAAAACATATAAGGTAAAAATTAATGCTTCTGAAAAAATATGCGAAGCAATGAATAACAAGTATTTAAAAACAAAATGATGCAATTTTTCACGGGGTGGAAAAGCGCATTCAAATATAAGCAACTTTTTTGACTTCCATATTGCCGACTGCCTTAGGGGGCATTGATTTTTTTTAGATGCTGCCGGGCCTGGTTAAGCTTTTCGGGTGTCCCCACATCAAACCAAAATGAATGGTCATGGTTCCAGGTTAGCAGGGTATGCCTTTTGGCCAGGGAAAGGTACCAGGGGATAATGGGAAAAGCCTCTTCCCGGGGCAGGTGTTTGAATATCTCCGGGTGGATCACTTGTATGCCGCTAAATGCTGCCTCGTGGAGGTTTTTATTTTCTGTCCCTCCGGCGATGATCTGTTCTCCGGTGTGGCTGTTTTTCCATCCGGTCAGTTGGTTATTATGGTTAATAAGAAGGTATCGTGATGACTTTCGTTTTTTTACAGCCATGGTTGCCAGAGGCTTGTGCTTATTATGGTATTTCATTAGGGCCTTAAGGTCCAGGTTGGTGACCACGTCGGCATTAACAGCAAAGAAGGGTTGGTTATCTTGCAGCATGTGTGCGGCCTTTTTCAGAGCACCTCCGGTGTCCAGCAGGTGGCTTCTTTCGTCGGAGATGCTGACCCGGATTCCGGGCAGGGGTGTTTTTTCCAGGAACTCTATGATCTGTTCACCCAGGTGGTGGATATTGATGATCATATGATCTGCTCCGGCTTGCTGCAGTGCTTCCATAGTGTGCATAATCAGGGGTTTTCCCAGTATCTCCACCAGGGCCTTGGGTTTGTTCAGGGTGAATGGCCGCAGGCGTGTTCCTTTTCCGGCGGCGAAGATAAAGGCTTTCATGTGTTTATAATTTTGTTCCTTGTTCCTTGTTCGTGTTTTTGCCACGAATGCACGAATAATATGCTGCTCCTCACCTTCTACCCTACACCCTCTACGCTCTGCTCCATGCACTCTGCCCCATGCCCTATGCCCCATGCTCTCTACTCTCTGCTCCATGCTCCATGCAGTTTTACCCTTTATTATAGAAAACAGGCAGCTACAAGCCAATTCCAGGCCCCGAAGGGGTGACATGATTATTTCTTCGCCTCCTCGCATCATTTCCCGGCGCGCGCCCCCGGCCCCTAAAGGGGAGGGCCATCGCGCATGGTTGCCTCACCA
>PWNQ01000161.1 GCA_003557725.1 Bacteroidales bacterium
CCCTATTTTGGCACGTTGTTGGGTGGATTGGTGCCATTCCTGTTTGCCCTGTTGGTGGAAGGGGATATGGTGCTCACATTTCGGGTGGTGGTTTTGTTTATTGGCATACAGTTTCTGGAGAATAATATCCTTACCCCAAATATTGTGGGTGGCAACGTAAAGATCAATCCCTTTTTTATTATCACCGGATTAATTGCGGCCAGTATGATCTGGGGTGTCCCCGGCATGTTGCTTATCGTTCCTTTTCTGGCCACTATCCGCATTGTTTTCAGCCATATCAGCTTTATGCGGCCCTATGCTTTTTTACTGGGTGAGGAGGGTACCGCCCGGCATTCCATTACCATGGATAAGATAAGGCGTATAACAAGAAAAGCTTATAAGTGGTTCCGGAGGAGGTAAGCCGTGCTTTGCCTGGTTGCTTCCTATCCCATCCAGGCACGTATCATAGCGTACAGTACGCCAGCCACTCCCAGAAGGGCAAGGCTATACACTATATATTTGGGCATAATCCCTTTGTTCTCTGCTGTTTTTCCAAAGATGCCAAACACCAGTGGGTGTACTAAAAAGGGCATGGCAAAGACAAAGGCGATGAGGCTTGCCGCCTCGGCGCCAAACATTCCTTCCTGTATGGCGGCAAACAGTCCGAAGTGGGATATGGCTGAAGCGTTGGCCATAACGGCATATTCCAGGCTCATGCCGCTAATGCTCAACACCAGCAGTCCGCCAAAAACCGCAATGAGCTGCCACCCCAGGGAGAACAGCATTAGTCCGCGAATCTCTTTACTGTCCACCCCTTCTCCTTTTCGCAATACCTTTAGTGCCCACCAGGTAAGCAGTATCCCTGCGCCCACGATAACCAGCGTGTAGGGGAGCAGCAGCTTCCCGGCGGAGGCACTGGCTGCCAGGACAGAAAACACAAATATGTGACCTATAAAAGGGATATTGATCATTATGGGGGCCCTTACGGCAGCCTCCTTTCCCAGGTCGCCTGCCGTACAGGCACCGGTAAGGCCGGAATGAGAGAGGGCACCGGCCATGCCCGGTGCCAGGTTACGGATATGATTGGCATGACCCAGCCATATAAGAATGGCCAGACCCCCAAACATCCAGAGCAGTTGACCAAAAAAGCCAAAGGATAGCACCGCACTCATGCCGGTGAGCCGGAATGCATCCATGATCTGGGAGCCACCAACCATGAAGTTGGCCGCCAATACCACCGGAATGCCGGCAAACAGCAAAGAACGAAGGGTAGGACCCAGCTTCCAGTGTACCAAAACCATCCCTAAGCTCACCGATAAAACCATGGCGAAAAAGATCTCCGGAAGAGCAATCACCGGACGGATCCACTGAGCAATATAAAAAGAAATAATCAGTAACAAAACGATCATCACCGTCTCCATAACGCCCTTGCGGATATAGAGCCCTTTGTTCTCAATCTGTGCACGGTGGTCTATAAGAATAATGGAAGCCACTATCCCCAGATAACCCAGCAAGGGGTAAAAGTTGTCTATGGCTCCGCCCGAATCGTAACCCACCAGCAAACGCTTGAGCGCCTCAATGCCGGTGAGAATAAAAAAGGCCCGAACCAAAAACATAAACTGGGTGGCTTTGGTCCCCAAAAACAGCTCCTGGGAAGAAGGAACCACCATGTCGCGAACATCTATGCGGTCCCTGGCGATTAGCTTGCGGATCTCCTGGCCCCCAACAAAAAAGGATGCCATTAGCGCCGTAATGGTTACACGACTGCTTAGCTCCATCACCGGAAACTCCTTTAACCCCGGCGTGGCAAGACCCGTGGATACCAACAAAAAACCCATGGCAAGACCGAATACTACGATGATAAGAATGGGCGAATAACGCGTGCCCGCAACTACCGTGCGGGCCACCAGTACCATGGAAATAACCATGACAAATGTGAGAAGATACTGATTTAAAATATGTACACTGGATAACTGATCGCTCATAACGTCCATAATAATGCCTCCGGTTATATTGATTAAAAAAGGGTGCTAAAATATAATATTCCGGCCAGCCAAAGAGGAAAATTTATACCCCGAAGGAAATCTACCGTTACATACCTGACCGATAAATGAATTTCAGTGGATTACCCCCCTGGACTACGGAAATTAAGTGGCAAAAAATCAAAAGTATCCATTATAAACAGAGACGCTTTGAAAGAATATATAAATAGTGGGCCCGGTAAAAAGAAAAACAGCTATTTTTGAAATCTCAAAGAATATGGGTTAAATAAAATCGGATAATATTATGAAAATAGATTCTAAAAGCTTGAAAATTATTATGTTGTTCAGTGTTTTCCTGATGGGTATGCTGTTCCTTGCCTCCTGTGATAAAGACGATGAGCAAACCCCTCCGGATACGGTAAAGTATGGTTCTGTTACTGATGCGGATGGTAATAGGTACAAGACCATTGTTATTAATGACCAGGAGTGGATGGCGGAGAATCTTAAAACCACCCATTACGATGATGGCGCCCCCATTGCCAATGTTACAGATGACAGCGAATGGAGTAACCTTTCCACGGCAGCTTATTGTTGGTACGATAATGACCCATCATATAAAGACAAGTACGGTGCCATATACAACTGGTATGCGGTAGATCGTGGCGGTCTTTGCCCGGCAGGGTGGCGTGTAGCCCGCAATGAAGACTGGAATAATCTTATGTTTTTCCTGCAATCTCAGGGACATTCTGGTGATGAAGGCAAAGTGTTAAAGGCTACCAGCGGCTGGGACACTCACAGCAATGGAAGAGACGGAAACGGTACCGATGAATATAACTTTTCTGCCTTGCCCGGTGGCTTCCGGCATGGTAGTACCGGCATGACCGTGGGAGAGGGGACCAATGCCCACTTCTGGAGCTCCAGTATATCCGATCCGGAAGAGACTTCGGCCTGGACAAGAAGTATATACAATAATACGGATAATGCTAGGGTGAACAGTACCAGCCATGAAGTAGGGTATTACGTTCGATGCATAAAGCACCAATAGAGCGGCGGTCGATCTATTCGCTTAAGTGGCTTCGCTCGCCGTCTCGAATTTAATCATCCTCTTATTTGTCAAACGCTTTGTTCCCGAATTCTCGGGACAGGTCCCCAATTCCCGGGACAGGTCCCCAATTCCCGGGACAGGTACCCAATTCCCGGGGCAGGTACTGAATTCCCGGGGCAGGTACTGAATTCCCGGGGCCTGCGGCATGGATGGTTTATATCATACTTTTTTCCGGCTAACGGGCATGGTCATACAACGTGCACCGCCTCCACCGCGTGGTAGTTCCGATCCGTCTATGGTAATTACGGCTCGTTGATAGCTTTGGGCGTCTATTTTTCCATCCACCACGTCCCGGGCAGAGATGATCTCGTAGCCATGGCGGTTCATTTCTTCCATGGTAGAGGTGTTGCGTGCATACCCCAGCACCTTTCCCGGCGCCAGGCTGAAGAAGTTGGCTCCGCTGTGCCACTGCTCCCGCTCTTGTGTCCACTGGTCTTTACGACCACCGCAATACACCGGCTCCATATCCATACCCAATCCCTTTAGAGCTTCCAGAAGATTGGTTTCCTGGGTGATAGACTTTACCTCCCCGTTGTCCAGCTCTATATGAACCGTTTGAAGACGATTGGGTTTGAGAATAACCGGCTCATAGATCATGCAGGAATGGGTATCCAAAAAGGTAAACACCATATCTAAATGAATAAACGACTCTGGCTTCAAGGGAAGCTCCTGAACCAAAATGTGCCGCTTTTCTTTGTGCTTCTTCAAAAGTTCAATAATATAATCGATCCCCTGTGAGGAGGTGCGTTCGCCAATACCTATCAGAAGCAAGTCTTCCCGGGCTACCAGAATATCGCCGCCTTCAATGCGGAGGTGTGAGCTAAAAGAAGCGTGATCAACCGGATTTACCGTTTTACTGTTAAAGGCCGGATGGCTGTTGAAAACAGCCTCCATAATTATGGACTCACGCTCACGTACTACGCTGGCCATACGGTTGATAAGCACCGTATCATAGATGGTGGTGGATGCATCACGGGTGAAAAAAAAGTTGTGAAGCGGGCGTAGCGCATAGCGCTGGCGAGACAAATAGCTGGTTAGATTATCCTTTTGTAAAACAACCCCTTCAATAAGCTGACGAGCCAGGGCCGTCTTATCCATGGATAAAAGACGGTCTTGCATGGCCTCCACCTTTTCATTTTTTACTATCTTGCGAATGAGATCCATCCGGGTATCCGAATCGCTCAAAATATCCGTGAGCAAGTCCTTTACCTGAAATACAGTGCTATACTTCTCCAGCACCTGTTGGAACAAGGCATACTCCTGGCGAGCTACATTTAAATTTAATATATCACTATATAGCGCACGTTCCGCATTTTGTGGTGTCATGTTTTCCACCTCCCGACCCGGAGTATGCAGCACCACAGCCTCCAGGGCCCCAATCTCGGAATGAACCCGGCAGGGATATTTCTTGACAATTTTTTTCATAACAATATGGCTGCTTTGGAGCGGGCAAAGATAGCCATTTTAACCGTGAGAGTACGGGAATTTTTATATCTTCACGCCCAAAATTTTGGCTATGGCTAGCTTTGATGATGTTTTTAAACAAATGGAACGGGATACCCGGCGGGCACGCAAGGATAAAAAGCGTAACATGCTTACATCACCAATCTTATTGCTGGTGTCCGTGCTTATAACCATCCCCCTGTTCGTGATTATTTACCGGTTTGTGCCGGATGTAATTATTGACCTCGGGCAACGATTTCGACTGGATCATGTGCTTACATTCGCCATAATCCTACTTACTGTACGCCTGCTGGTATACCTTTTTCGAAACCTTGTCCTGGGCGGAATGATCGCTCTGCTCATGGTTTTAGGAGCTAACGAACTGCGGGGAGGATACGGATTTTCAAGAATATATGTGGGATATATGGACCTGGTGGCCCACGTTCAAAATACCCCTGTGAAGTTGCCCTTCTTGCAGAATGCAAAAATGACCGTCCGAAACGCCGCACAGATACGCCAGGCCGTAGAATACCAAAACCCCGTGGTGAGAACCTTTGCCGTGGAAGCTTCTCAAAAACACTTTAACGACCCCGCTCTTTACCGGAAATATGGCAGGGTTGTACGATACTTTAGTGTATTTAAAGAAATTAATACCAACTGGACTTATGTGCATGACCCCCAAGGAGAAAATTATTACGCCAGCGCCAGCGAAAGCGTTAAGCTTATGGCCGGAGATTGTGACGACCACTCCACACTGATGGCCGCTGCTATTAAAGCCATCGGAGGTGAACCACGAGTGGTGCATACCGACAGACACCTCTATCCCGAAGTGAAAGTGTGTCACGAAGATGAATTCGAAGAGATTATATACCTTATCAAAAGAAAATTGTTCTATAAAGAAGCGCTGGGAAAAAATATCTATTATCACCGGGACAGTGACGGATATATATGGCTAAACTTCGACTATACAGACCGGTACCCAGGAGCTCCATTTATGGAAGATAGTGTGCTGGGAATATTGCACCTGTGATGGGAGGAGATTGAAGGAGATTGAAGGAGATTGATGTAAGATTGAAGGAGATTGAAGGAGATTGAAGTAAGATTGAAGGAGATTGGTGTAAGATTGAAGAAGATTGATGGAGATTGATGACGGCTTATTAAATTCAGACTATGAGTCCAATCTAAAAAGGTTACTTTTGATTTTCTGCGGATGTGAAAAATGTGTGTTTTTAGACCGGACCCATATATAGTATAAACAGGTTATAATTAATTTATTTATGGAGACTTACAGATCGATAATAGAAGCTGCCTGGGAAAACCGGGGTATGCTGGAGGAAAGTCAAACCCGTGAGGCTATCACGGAAATATTGGATATGCTGGATAAGGGGAAGTTGCGGGTGGCTGAGCCCCGGGGTGACGGCTGGGTGGTGAATGAGTGGGTGAAAAAGGCGGTAATCCTTTACTTTCCCATTCGCCAGATGACCAAAAGCCAGGTAGGGCCGTTTCAGTTTCATGATAAAATGGATCTGAAACAGAACTATGTTGAACAAGGTGTTCGGGTGGTTCCCCATGCCGTGGCCCGCTACGGGGCCCATATTGCCAAAGGGGTGATCATGATGCCTTCCTACGTGAACCTGGGTGCATATGTGGATACAGGTTCCATGGTGGACACCTGGGCTACGGTTGGGTCTTGTGCTCAGATAGGTAAATATGTCCACCTAAGCGGTGGTGCCGGCATTGGTGGGGTGCTGGAACCGGTGCAGGCAGCTCCCGTGATCATTGAAGACCATTGCTTTATAGGATCAAGGTGCATCATAGTGGAAGGAGCACGCATCGAAAAAGAGGCCGTACTGGGCGCCAATGTGGTAATTACTCAATCTACCAAAATTATAGACGTTACCGGCGAAAAGCCCAGGGAATACAAAGCCCGTATCCCCGCCAGATCTGTTGTTATCCCCGGGTCATATACCAAAAAATTCCCTGCCGGACAATATCAGGTGCCCTGTGCCCTGATCATCGGACAACGAAAGGATAGTACGGATAAAAAAACATCCCTGAACAATGTGCTTCGGGACTTTAACGTGTCGGTGTAATGGAAACGTACCGGTTTTTGGTGATCCAAACCGCCTTTATTGGCGATGCCATCCTGGCCACAGCAGTACTGGAAGAACTGCACCTGAACTATCCCCGCGCTTCCCTGGACCTGCTGGTGAGAAAAGGGAATGAAAGCCTGTTTGAAAACCACCCCCATATTGGAAACCTCTATATATGGGATAAGTCATCAAATAAATTAACCAACCTGATCAGCACCATCCGTGCCATCCGCAAAGAAAGATATACCCGCGTGATAAACCTTCACCGGTTTCTCTCCTCCGGACTGATAACCGCACTGAGCCGGGCAGACTCCAAAGCAGCCTTTGATAAAAACCCCCTGTCCCTGGCTTGTCAAATCCGGGTGCCGCACCTTATCGGCGTGGACCACCGCCATGAAGTGGAAAGAAATGCCCAATTGATCCGGGATCTTACCACCAAGCATGTGATACGCCCCAGGCTATATCCCCATAAGGATCATGAGGAAAAGGTGGCTCCCCTGAAAAGGAGTGCCTATATCTGCATAGCCCCCACTTCTGTATGGTTCACCAAGCAGCTGCCCCGGGAAAAATGGCTGGGACTGCTGGAAAAGTTGCCCCGGGAATATAACGTTTACCTGCTGGGAGCTCCCTGCGATATGAATGAATGTCAGAGCCTCATCCAGGCAAGCAGCAATCAAAAGGTGAAAAACCTGGCAGGAAAGCTAAGCCTTCTGGAATCGGCCGCGCTGATGAAGGATGCCGCCATGAACTACGTGAACGACTCCGCACCCCTGCACCTGGCATCTGCCATAAATGCCCGCGTTACCGCTGTGTTCTGCTCTACTACACCACAACTGGGCTTCGGCCCATTGTCGGATGTGAAGCATGTGGTGCAAACCAATGAAAAGCTGGAATGCAGACCCTGTGGTATCCATGGGTATGCCCAGTGCCCGGAAAAACACTTCCGCTGTGCCGGAAAAATAACAATAGAACAATTATTGAATACGTTAGAATAATCAAGATATAGTTTATTAATCATTTATCAGTAGTCGCCAGAAGGGGATAAGCATATGAAGATAGAGCGTGAAATAGAGAAAGCAAGGAAAATTCTGGAAAGCGGGGGGATCATTGTGTATCCCACCGATACTATCTGGGGAATAGGATGTGATGCCACCAACCCCAAAGCCATCCGCCGCATTTATCAGCTGAAAAAGCGGTCGGAGAAGAAGACACTGATCGTGCTTTTGGCCCATGAACAGGATATACAAAACTATGTGAAGGATGTTCCCCCCGTATTATGGGACCTGATGGAAAGCTACCAAAAACCCCTAACAGTAATTTATCATAACGCCAGAAACCTGGCCAAAAACCTTATCAGTGGTGACAACACCATTGCTATCCGTGTGACCCGGGATGAGTTTTCCCGACGCCTTATCAAAGCATTTGGGAAGCCAATTGTCTCCACTTCCGCCAACTTTTCCGGCGATGCCACACCGCTTACGTATAAAATGATCTCTCCGGGGATTATTAATAATGTGGACTATGTGGTGGATATGTATCATAATAGCATGAATGAGGTGAAAGCCTCTACCATTATCCGGCTTCATGAGAATGGTGAGTTTGAGGTGGTACGTTCTTAATGCCTTTCTGAAACTGTATTGTCCCCATGTTCCCATGGGATATTGGGGCAAGAAATGGTAAACCCTTTAATATAACAGGCTATGGCCTCATCGTTATTTGATCATGGACAGGTTTTTTCGCAGCTTGAGCGCATATTTTCCGCCATGGGTTGCAATGGACGTCATGCCCATCTTTGTTCAGACATACTGGTACTGGCAGAATTACGGGGGATTCCTTCCCATGGGCTAATGCGCGTACCGGATTATCACCGTATGTGGAAAAAGCAGCGCATCAATGCCTCTCCGTCATTATCTGTTGTTCATGAATCCCCTGGCACTGCGGTTTTGGATGCCGACCGCGCTTTTGGAGTGGTTGCCGGCGTTCATGCCATGGAGCTGGCCATGGAAAAAGCTCAGCAGTGTGGCACCGCATGGATCGCAGTAAAAAACTCTACTCACTACGGCATAGCCGCTTATTACTCCATGATGGCACTGGAAAGGGACATGATCGGCATTAGCATGACCAACGCTAATACGCTGGTGGCTCCTACCTTTAGCCGGCAACCCATGCTGGGAACCAACCCCATCTCCGTTGCCATCCCAGCCAACCTGGAGCCCCCTTTCATTGCCGACTTTGCTACGGCTCCCATTGCCAGAGGAAAGGTATCCATCAAAGAAAGGGAGGGACAGCCAGTGCACCAGGGGCTGCTGCAGGATGAAAAGGGCCGGATGACCACCGACCCCGCCGCTATCAGAAAGGGCGGATGCATACGACCGCTGGGAGGCGACTATGAACATGGAAGCCACAAAGGATACGCCATGGCAGCTATCGTGGATATCTTTTCTGCCGTGCTCTCCGGTGCCAACTTCGGCCCATTTGTGCCCCCACAAATCGCTGACCTGCCGGAAGCGCAAAATAGCCCGGGAAAAGGACTGGGACACTTCTTTGGCGTGATGAGAATTGATGCATTCCAGACAAAACAAAGGTTTAAAGAATATATGGACCTGTGGATAAAGACCTTTAAAAATGCCACCCCAATTGATGATCAACAGGAGGTGATGGTTCACGGAGAACCGGAAAGAAGAAAAGAAAAATACCACCGCCAGAAGGGAATCCCTATCCCGGAAAAAATTGTTAGAGACCTTAATGAGGTAGCAAAAGAGCTAAATGTGAAACAGCGACTATCTACCACACCAGAGCAACGTTAGCGAGCCTGGCGAAGAGGGTACTGAATAACGGCTCGCAATCACCACGCTGTATGGTGGGATTTTTATACTTTTGCCGCCATGTTTGGAAGGGAAACAAAGCCGTCGGTATATTTTTATGCCTTTTTTGCCATGTTATTCTGGGGGTTCTCCTTTGTGTGGACCAAGGTGGTTCTGGATTACCTTAACCCCGTTAGCGTTATTTTCTTTCGCCTGGTAGTATCCTCCCTGCTACTCTTCCTTTTTATTACCATCATGCGGCGGCGGGAACCCATCAGACGCAGCGATATAAAGTGGTTCTTACTATCGGCCTTTTTTGAACCTTTCCTGTATTTCACCGGAGAGAACTACGGAGTAATGCTTTCTACAGCCACCATCAGTGCCGTAATGATCGCCCTTATCCCTGTGCTTACCCCTGTGGTTGCTTTCGTGGTGTTAAGAGAAAAAATAGGCCCCTGGAACATTGCCGGTATTTTTATCTCCTTCCTGGGTGTGCTGGTTATGGTCACCGGAAACGGAATGCGTCTGGAAGTGGAGCCCATGGGACTGCTCTTTTTGGGGATGGCAGTGATTGCCGGGTTGTTCTCTTCAGTGCTTATGGGAAGGCTGGCCAAAACATACTCCTCCCTGACCATTATTACCTATCAAAATATTATTGGCATATTTTACTTCCTTCCACTGTTTATTTTTCTGGACAAAGACAACCTGAATGAGGTGACCTTTAATTTTGAGCTGGTCTCTTCCCTGATCATGCTGGCCGTGTTTGCCTCTTCTTTTGCCTTTATATTTTATGTCAATGCCATCCGGAAAATTGGGGTCTCACGCACCAATATCTTTACCAACCTTATCCCGGTGATCACCGCCATTGTCTCTTTTTTCTGGATAGGGGAAACCTTTACTACAGAAAAAATCGCCGGAATAGCCCTGGTAATTTCCGGCGTATTTATGGCACAGGTAAATATGCGCAGAATCCGAGACCTGTGGAGAAAACCACCCAAATCCTGATAAAAAACCAGTTGTTTTTTCATCTGTTGATTTTTTTGTTCCTTGTTCGTTGCCACGAATGCACGAATAATATGATTTTTATATGTTTAGCAGAGCGGCTCTCACAATCACAGAAAACCCTGAAGGGATGACATGATTATTTCTTCGCCTCCTTGCATTTAATCATGTTCCTGTGTGTCGAATAATTTCCGAAATGGGTGTTTCATTTAGCGTATTAATCCTTATTTGTTTGCAGGGGCAAAACAATTCAAGCAGTTTTGTTAAGACCTATGATTCCGCTGTAGTCAATTATCCTATAAACCTGGTGGAAGGTCATGATAATGATATGTTTTTATGCGGAACTCAAGGCCAGAATGTTCCGGCCGGGAAGTTTTATTTTCAGATAATCAGCCAGCATGGGAAAGTGCTAAATGAGCAGCCTCTGACAAAGGAGAGGAATAAGATTGATATGACTATTTATTCTTCAGGAATTTACTTTTTAAGGTTGACTAATAAACAAAACCGAATTGTAGGCTCTGGGAAATGGATAAAGCAGTAAAAGAATAATCTCCGGCAACGATATAAAAAAAGCCCCTTCAAAAGCTGGAAGGGGCAGGAGGGATGTTGAAAATACCTGTAGCGAGAGAGAGATTTGAACTCTCGACCTCAGCATTATGAGTGCTGCGCTCTAACCAGCTGAGCTATCTCGCCTCTTTATGAAAAACCGGACAATGCTACGATTGTTTCCGTTTGCGGGTGCAAAAGTAATAAAATTTGTTTACTAAATGCTACTACGTAAAAAAAAATAACGGCGTTTTATACAAGCTCCCGGGATGACACGATCATATAGCAGGGGCATAAACCTGAAGTGCACAGAGTCGCAGTTTATTTGCGTGACTCTGTGCACTTTCAGGCTTGTATAAGGATTAATTAGTGCCTGTCTAAGAAGTGGATTGTTTGGTTATGGGCAAATATTAATTAAGCCCTCGTTTTTCCAGTAGCGGGTTAATATTTGGTTCTCTTCCTCTGAAGTTCACAAACATGGTCATGGGGTCATCTTTATGACCGTTGGCGAAGATATATTTTTTCAGTTTTTGGGCGGTTTCTTCATGGAACAGTCCATTTTCTTCGAATGCTCCGAAAGCGTCTGAGTCCAGTACTTCGCTCCAGATATAGCTATAATATCCGGCGGAATATCCTCCGCTGAATCCGTGGGAAAAGTAGGTGCTTCTGTGTCGGGAGTAGATTTCCGGGATCAGGCCTATTTTGTCCAGGATAAAAGCTTCCTCTTCCACCGGGCAGTTCATTTCAAAGGTTTCCTGGTCATGAAAGTGCATGTCCTGGTATGCAGTAGCCAGGAATTCTCCGGTGGCAAACCCCTGATTAAAGAACTGTGCATTTTTCATTTTTTCAATAAGCTCATCGGGGATGGCTTCACCTGTTTCATAGTGTTTAGCATACATTTTAAGCACTTCTGGTTCTGCAGCCCAGTGCTCCATGATCTGTGAGGGCATTTCCACAAAGTCGCGGGGTACGGAGGTGCCGCTCAGTGAGGGGTATGTACATTGTGACAGCATTCCGTGGAGGGCATGTCCAAACTCATGGAAGAAGGTAGTGGTTTCATCCCAGGTAAGCAGGGAGGGGGTTGCTTCTCCGGGTCTGGAGAAGTTACAGTTGATGGTTACCAATGGATGTACAAACTGTTCGTTATAAATATGCTGTGATCTGAAGCTGCTCATCCAGGCACCACCACGTTTATTATCTCTGGGGAAAAAGTCCATAAACAGTACGGACACGTGGTTTCCTTCGGCGTCCAGCACCTCATACACTTCCACTTCCTCATGGTATTTGGGAGCATCCTTCAATGGCTTGAATTGCAGTCCAAAAAGTTTTTCAGAAACCTGGAAAATTCCTTCTTTCACATTCTCCAGCTGAAAGTATGGCTTCAGCTCTTCTTCGTCCAGGTCATATTTTTCTTTGCGGTATTTCTCTGCATAATATCTCCAGTCGGCAGCATCAAAGGTCCAGTCGCCACCGTCTTCTGCCAGCATTTTGCGGTACTGCTCTGCTTCTTCATTCATAACGGGAAGAGTAGCCTCCCATATCTGGTCCAGAAGGTTATACACGTTCTCCGGTGATTGTGCCATATTCATCTCGATCACATACTGGGCGTGGGTGTCATACCCCAGCAGTTGTGCCCGTTCGATGCGAAGGCGAACAATATCCAGGATGATCTCTTTATTATCATACTCGTTATCGTTGTTACAGCGGTTCACGTAAGCGTCCTTTATTTCTTTTCTCAGTGGACGGCTATCTGCTGTGGCCAAAAATGGCATTACGCTGGGGTTATGCAGGGTAAACACCCATTTCCCTTCATATCCTCTGTCTTTGGCTGTGGATGCCGCCGCTTCAATCAGGCTCTGGGAAAGTCCGGACAGGTCTTCTTCGTTTTCTACAACCAGTTCAAAGCTGTTAGTTTCTTCCAGCATATTGTCTCCAAATTGAAGGGTTAGTGACGACAGCTTTTCATTGATATCCTTCAGGCGTTGTTTATCCTGATCGTTAAGGTTGGCACCGCCACGAACAAACTGCTTATAGGTAAGGTCCAGCAGTTGGCGTTGTTCCCGGTTCAACGCCGAGTGGTCTGTGTGGTCGTGAACGTGCTGAATACGCTCAAACAGCTCTTCATTCATAAGTATCTCATCATTATGCTTGGACATCATGGGGGATACTTTTTGTGCCAGCTCCTGAAGCTCTGAAGACGTCTTGCTGTTAAGCATGTTATAAAAAACCAGCGCCACATCAGTGAGCATACTGCCGCTATACTCCAGGGCCTCAATGGTGTTCTCAAAGGTGGGATCTTCTTCCGTAGCGGTGATTTGGCTGATCAACTGGTTCTGCTCGTCCATGGCCCGCTCAAAAGCCGGCAGATAATGATCTATGCCTATCTTTTCAAAGGGAGGAATATTAAAGGGAGTGTCATAATCCATAAAAAAAGGATTTTCAATGGTTGATTTTTTTTCTGATGTGCATGCCGACAGCAATAAGATGCCTGCCAGTAACACAAATACTGTTAACTGATTTTTCATTGGTTTATTGGATTGGTTTATAAATATATTAAATGATCAGAAGTGTTCTTTTTTTACTTCTTTATATTCAGGGATATTCCTGTGATGCCATTTATCCAGCACCACGCCGTCGCGGATTAGCAATAGGCCGGGGTTGGACCGGATAATGGTTTTCAGCTCAATGGCATCGCTTTGGAATACAGGGTATGTGATATGGTTTGCTTCCCGGAAACGGTCCACTTGTTCGTAAAGGGATCCGGTGAGCATAATAAAGGAAATGTTATCCCGGGCTGCTTGCTCTGCAAAGGGGGTCACCCTTTTATCAAAAGCCCGCTCATTGGTAGCGGTAATATCGTGGACAATGAGTAAAAACTGGGGTTGGGGGTTACTCATATACGCCTCTGTGTGGTCGTGCCCTTCTTCATCGGTGATGGAGAAGTTGCTGATCTCAGCTTCCTTATAGGGCCGGATCACTTCAGAGCGGGTTTCCACAAACTCCCATTGCTCAGCCCACTCGGGGTCATCCCAGGGATAGTTATCGGCAGGATATTCCTCTTTCTCTCCTGTGTCTTTGTTTTGATAGACCACGTAGTGCTCGGCCACTTCTTCGGTGGGGGTCACCAGCTCGTTCACATTGTTGCCCACTTTCCAGGGGCGGAAGTCCATAATGGGCAGGTTGCGCAGGCAGTATACCGATAATCCTGTGCCAATAAGCACGATGATTCCCACCAGATACCAGTCTTTACGTTCAGACCAGAGGGGTGGGATATGCTTTCTGCGTACAAAGATCACGATGGCGGCGGCTAAAATTACCAGGTTCTTATAAAATGTATGCCAGTTGCTGATTATTACCGCATCTCCAAAGCACCCGCAGTCAGGAACCGGGTCGGTTAGGGCTATATACAAGGTCAGGGGGGTAAAGAAGGCCATAAACAGCAGGGCCAACCAGGCATTCTGGCGCATTTTAAGGCCCAAAAGTACCGTTAAGCCCACAGTAAACTCCACAATGTTCATAAAAAAAGCCAAAGGAAAGGCAAGGCCCATCATCCAGTCAGCGTTGAAGGCTAAAAAATAATCCTCAAATTTGTACATGCTGCCCAAAGGGTCAATAAGCTTGGTAAACCCCGCAAATATAAAAGTGGCCCCAAATAATATGCGAGCAATCCAGGTGATAATCTTTATAAACATGGTTATAAGGGTTTATGGTTTATAAACAAAATACAGACTAAATAAATACAAATTAGTCGCGTATGAAAAAGCCCCGTGTCATATCAAGCTCCAAAGATACATAATCCTTCCAATTGTATTGATGGCATGGATCAAAAATATAATTTTTCGAACCATGAATGAGTTCAATCTAAAAAGGTTACTTTTGATTTTCAGCGGGTGTAAAAAATGTGTGTTTTCAGACCGGCCTCATTAAATAATTTGGATAGTAAAAATACCCTGTATTCCGGAATTTTCATTTTTGGTCCCGGTTAACTGTCAGAGGAAGTTCAGGTAGTTTTAGCAGTATATAAGCAAAAGCGTTGTTACTTAAGAAATTCCACCGCCTGTCGTTCTTTCAGTTGACCTGTAATGCGCAGCACTTTAGTTCCGGAGGGGTCGTTAGACTGGGCGGAAACCGTCCGGTTAATGCTTTGTACCCGGGGAGCCAAACGAAAAGTTACCTCAATAGTTCCTGTATCACCCGGCAACACAGGTTCCCGGGTCCATTGTTTGATGCGGGTGCCGCAACAGCCCCAGGCCCTGGTAACGGTCAAAGGAGCATCTCCCGAATTCACAAACTCTATCTCTAAGTTAAAAACATCCAGCTCATCCAAAAAAATGGTCCCCAGGTGAAGACGATTATTATCTTCCACATACTCAAAAGCAGGGCCCCCGCCGGATGAGGCAGGCAAACCGCTGCCAATAAAGGCTGACATGCCAGATGGGAAAGAGATGGCCAGAAAAACGACCGTAATAACCACAAAACGTTTCATTGTTGATCCTCCTTATTTTTATTCCTGATAACGGTAATTATTGCTTAGTAATTGTAAATAATGAATGGCTGTTTCAATATTTTATGATAGAATCCCCCTAAAAGGGGCACTTTTCACTTTTCACTCTTCACTCTTCACTTTTCACTTTTCACTCTTCACTTTTCACTTTCAAATGGTATCCGGTTGGTAATTGACCGTCCCAGGGTTACTTCATCGGCATATTCCAGTTCATCACCCACTCCGATCCCCCTTGCGATGGTGGTGATATTGATGTCATATTTTATTATTTGTTTGGCGATATAGTGACCTGTGGTATCTCCTTCCACGGTAGATGGCAGTGCCAGCAGGGTTTCTTGAATATTTTCCTTTTCCAGGCGCCGGAACAGTGATTGCAGGTTCAGGTCTTGGGGTCCAATGCCATCCATTGGGGATAGGATATTACCCAGCACGTGATACATTCCGTTAAAGCTGGAGGTATTTTCGATGGCCATCACA
Source organism: Bacteroidales bacterium (assembly GCA_003557725.1). Lineage (GTDB taxonomy): Bacteria > Bacteroidota > Bacteroidia > Bacteroidales > PWNQ01 > PWNQ01. Next base: position 15,936 of record PWNQ01000161.1, read on the forward strand.
TCGCGGATATCGCGTACAATGCACAATACTTCTTGTTTTCTGGACGGGGAGGAGCAAATCCGGCATTGGTCTGTATCGGAGATATTATGACATTTTCGGCAATAGCGGATATTTTCTCTCAGGTCAATGATAGCATTTCCCAGCGCTTTTGCGGTGCCGGGGTCTTCATTAAGCAGGTGCAAGGCAAGCCTCAGGGCTGTTTTTCTGCCCACTCCCGGCAGCCTGCTCAGCTCGTTTACCGCATCATCCAGCAGCCGGGAGGGAATATTTATTTCCATGGGATACGTTAAAATTGATAAAAGCACTATTTTAGCCGCAAAAATAATACAATCCCTTTACAACGCAACCTATATGACACCCATAGGAATTCTCATCACCTTTATTATATATACCTGCCTATTGTTGAGCATTAGTTGGCTCACTTCCCGCCGTGCCAACAACGAGAGCTTCTTTCTGGGCAACCGGCAGTCGCCCTGGTTTGTAGTTGCCTACGGCATGATCGGCGCCTCCCTGTCCGGGGTAACCTTTATTTCCATTCCCGGTGACGTGGGGTCATCCATGAGCTCCTACCTTATGATCGTGCTGGGATACCTTATCGGCTATGCCGTGATTGCTGAAGTGCTGCTACCTATATATTATCGTATGCGCCTCACATCTATATACACCTTTTTGGAAAAACGCCTGGGGTACTGGTCATACAAAACCGGCGCATTTTACTTCCTGCTGTCCCGGTTTATCGGTGCCTCTTTTCGTATGTTTTTGGTAGTTAATGTGCTGCAACTATTTGTGTTTAATGCATGGAACATTCCCTTTTACCTGACGGTCATTGTGTTTATCATACTCATGGTTTTATATACCTATCGTGGTGGCATCAAGACCATTGTATGGACCGACACCCTGCAGACCACCTTTATGCTGGCCACCCTGGTAGTTTCTGTTATTTTTATCAGCCAGGAACTAAACCTGGATGCTTCCGGAGTCATTCAGTCCATTTCGCAAAGCAAATATTCACAAGTACTTATCCTGGACTACCGTCATGAATATTTCTTTCTTAAGCAATTTATTAGCGGTGCATTTATAGCCATAGTAATGACCGGTTTGGATCAGGATATGATGCAAAAAAATCTGAGTTGTCGCAACCTGAAAGACGCCAAGAAGAACATTTACTGGATGAGTTTTTCGCTGGTTCCGGTGAATATTCTCATCCTTTCCCTGGGCGTGCTCATGTATATATATGCAGACGCCAATAATATTATGATCATGGAAACCACGGACGATCTGTTTCCCTCCATTGCTTTAGTTCATTTGGGGGGTCTGGCCGGAGTGATCTTTCTTATCGGGCTCATTTCAGCAGCCTATTCCAGTGCCGACAGTGCATTGACTTCTCTGACCACCTCCTTCAGCGTGGATTTTTTACATCTTAATAAGAATGAAACCCTTCCAGAGGGAAGGAAAATCAGGATCAGACAGTGGGTTCATGCCGGAGTAGCTGCGGTGATTACTATTATTATCATTATCTTTAACGAGATCAACGACGCTTCGGTTATTTCCAAACTCTTTACCATTGCCGGGTATACTTATGGCCCCCTGCTGGGGATGTTTACTTTTGGGATTTATACCCGGCGATCCATCAATGACCGTTACGTGCCTTTTATTGCTCTGCTTTCTCCTGTAGCCTGTTACTTCCTTAGTGTGAACTCACAGCAATGGCTCTTTGGCTATGTGTTTGGGTTTGAACTGTTGCTGGTCAATGGCTTCCTGGTATTTATCAGTATGCTGATATTATCCCGGAAGCAAAATCATA
>PWNQ01000051.1 GCA_003557725.1 Bacteroidales bacterium
AACTCTTAACTGCAAATAACCGCGCACTATTTAATATCACCTGAGTGATATAAATAGTTTTATGTAATTATAATTCTTAATTCAAGAGGCCACACTCAATGCCCTTGATGGAATCAATCATGCTACTCTGAGTCGCTGATTGCCGTCATGGACAGTTCTTCTGTGTTTTATCAGAGGCGCCCCACCCCTTTGTCCCTTTTTCTATTCGGATTACGCATACTACTCATGTAACACCTTTCATTTTTACGGATTGGTAAAATGGTAGTTAATAGAAAGACGACATTAAGTCTCTTTATCCAAATAGTTACTTTTTGGATGACAGGCACGGTAGCATTTGCCCAGGGAACGACACAGGTCACTATCAGCGGCATTCCGCCGGTGTTACCCTCGCCATATGTAGGGGACATCGAACAGAATTATTTCCTCGGTCAGTATCGGTTTCAGCTGAACTACAACAACACGGATCCAAATCCGGTTGATTTCATATATGATATCAGAGTATTAAAAAACGGTAGTGAAATTCTTCAACTTGTATCAGATCCCGTAACTTATACACCCGGGACTTATTTTTACAGCACTTTTGATGACGAACCAGCGGTTACATTCCCCGATGACCCGCTGGATCAGATATCGGGCGATTTGCAAAATCAGGTTATTCAGGGTGGGACATTGCCGGAAGGCAGCTACACCATAGAAATTGAAGTACGCCCCTTCGATGAGTTTGCCAATATCACCCATTTTCCGGGTATTGCCCAGTTTGAAGTTCGCTTTCCCCAGCCCCCGGTACTGATCTCCCCCATCGAGGAAAGTGTTGTCGGGGCAGATTTTTTGACTTTTTCCTGGACGCCAGTTGTGGGTGCACCGGGGTTTGAGTTTGAATACGAGTTAATTCTGGTGCGGGTTGAAAACGGTCAATCACCTTACGATGCAATCGAAAGCAATCCTGTACGTGAACAGATCTTTACTTCACAGACGGTCTTTGTATATACACAAGAATACTATGACCTGGAACACGGTGCGACATATGCCTGGCAGATTCAGGCAAGGGAATTGAATAACGATCTACCGATAGGTGACGAGGGCCTGACCGAGATCTACACATTCACAGTTGGAGAAAGTATTGCAGCCGCCCTTGAAGAACTGCAATCCATTCCACTTGTCCGGAATTTTGCTGAAATAACAGATCTGGATCAATTGGAAATAACATCCGATGAAACGACAGTCACTTTGAATGGCAATGCCACGCTGACACTCGACTTTGTCACTGATGAAGGAGAAGTGGAAGTTGCAACAACTGTACAGCTTTATGATTTGCAGATCCAGGCTGGAGATCTTGCAAATCCGGTTGTTATTGCCGGTTATGTTGAAGGGGATCCAAGTGTGGAATTGATTCCGTTTCAGGGAGTCGATGATATTATTCAGCTTAATCGGATTTACTGGGATACTGGAGAAGGATTGATCGTTGATGTTGATATTGTCAATCCATTCGGAGATGCCATTGAAAGTGACGGCTCCCTTCAATTGACACAAACCGGACTGCACGGCACCGTCGAAGTTTCGGGACCGGGAGACGAACCTTTGATCTCTTTAGGCGATGTGCCTCTCATTATTCATCTCTACCGGCTTGTGGCACACTTCCCACAGAATTTGCTTTTGGCAGATGCAAATGCAGAAATCACCGGATTCGATACCCCTTGCGAGGTTTCGCATATAAATGTAATGGAATCCCCGGCGGACATTGAGTTTCTGTGCGAAATCGATCAATCCTTCCCGCTGGTTCCGGGCTCTGAACTGGCCTCTCTCTACGTGAGCACCGCCAGTGGAAACGTATCATTTGCGTGGGATTCTCCATCCATCGAGTATCAGGTCGTTGTTCCAGGAAACCTTCAATTCCAGGCACTGGAAGACCGCACCTACGATTTGAATGCGCTGCTTGACGTTTCTTCAACCGAAGGTGTAACAGCTTCAGTTGAACCACCGACCTTACAGATTTCGCCCCCCACACTGGACCTGGGAGTCGGGGCACTTACCATTCACAGCGTCCAGGAGACGGAGTTAACATACGATCCCGCTGTGGATGAATGGGCATTTGCCATCGAAGTGGATGCCGACTTGAAGTTCAGGGACTTCGACGATCTGCACCTGCCGGAAATTCATGGAATAGGTTTCGACAAAGATGGCATCCATTTTCCCGACATTCATTTTGATGAGGACGATCTCGCTTTTATTCCGGATCTGAGCCTGGCCGGTTTTTCAGCAAGCCTCTATTCATTTACTATTCCATCTTTCACATTCCCGTGGTTCGACTGGGATCAGCAGCTTCCAGATCCGTGGGATTTTACATTTGGATTTTTACTGACAGCCCCTGAAATGGATGATATGATGCCGGCCTGTCTGCGAAACCTCTCGCTGAATGTCCCGGAAGCATCATTTTCAGGCGGTGAGTTGACAGCGGAAATTTCTCCGACAGAATTTGACGAAGGGGAATGCAGCGTTGAATTCCCGAGCGGAACGGCGATTCATTTGACGCGCCTGGCCGGCGGACTTCATGCACAGATGAGCCCCGATGATCTGGAGATAGACGGCTCGCTTCTCGCCGATGCTTCCATGAGCATGACCGGCCCGGTAGCCTGCGACCAAGAGGAATCACTTGGTTTGGGAGTAGAATCACTCTCGCTGAACGGTTTCGGACGTCTGGAAGGGTCGATCGATAACATCATCCCTCCATGTCCTTTGAAAACCGGACCGTTCCGTGCTGAAATAACCCAATCCGACTTAACTTTTGAAATCACCGAGGGCGAACAGCAGGCACACCTTGGAGGAAGTGCAGAACTTGAACTGGCCACAACAGAGAATCCCGGCGATATATCGGTTTCCGGCGATTTTGATCTTGATCTCATCAACGGGGTTTTTACCCATCTCCTGTTTGAACTCGATGAACCGTTTATCTGGAATATCCCGGAAGATAACCCCATACTGTCATTTTCAGTCAGCGAAGCCTCAATCACAACGGATGGATTTTTTATCGATGGGCGACAGGACTTTCTGGTCGGCGATCAAACCATTCGCACAACGTTTGACGAGGTTGTCATTGACCTGGAGACCATGCGTGTGGATTCGGGTGAAATACTGTTTGACGAGACGTTTGCTTTTCAAGCAGGTGTGGATCCGGCAGATTTCTCGCTTGCCTTCGAAACCGTACCAGCCGGCAGCCCCCTGACACTTGATCCGGGTGTGCTTTATGAACTCACAGGGACGGTAGTTATAGATTCGGAAGGACTCCATTTAAGAGGAGGCGTACAGGAAGAAGCGGATGGATTTACTGCCGACGCTACCTTCAGATTCAATGATATCGAATACGAAAATCTCGTGATTACCTTTTCAGATGATTTTGCAATGAAGCTGGACCCGTTCGGAGTCAGAAAGGGATATGCCGACTTTCTATATGATGGAAGCATGGTAGCGCGTATCGACCGGCACGGCTTCCACCCGTCTCTGGATTTCTTTGATCCTGAAGAGGTGCTGCCGGATCGCATCCCTCTGCCAAATGAAGAGATTGCCTACGTACAGATAAAAGAAGATGGAGAATTGCTGGTTGATGTGGAACAGGAGTCTGATCTTAGCATTTCGCTCCACACCATTCCCGGGCAACAGGTGGACTTTGTATTCCCTGCCTTGCAGGGCAGCCGGCCCGCGCCGCCATCCGTGGGAGTGGAATTTGAAGACCTGGTTTTCGGTATCGCTCCCTTCCATTTTGAAAGTGGCATGGTTTCGGTAAATATCCCGCCGGGTGATCCGGCATTTGACCTCCAGGAACATGGCGTGCCGATGCGCCTGGAAAATATCACATACGGAGACCTGACGGTCGGAAATGTGACGGTGAGCGGGTTGTTTTTCAGCGGGACCCTTGTTCTGTTTGAAGAAGAACTCGGAGAGGGATCCGACGTTTCACTCTACGTAAATAGCAGCGGAACCCTAAAGGGTTTATTGCACCTTGTGGATGTCGCATCGGATATCCCTCTGGTTGATGGAAGCGATATCGTCCGGTTGCATATAGATGAAATTTCCGGAAATCTTGAAATTCCACTGCTGACAGGTGCCAATCCGGACATTCAACTTCAACTGCACGGCGGGTTTGAGGTTCATGGAAGCGATCAATACAATGCCAGGGCAGATTTGGTCATTGATTATCAGCATCCTCATCTATCCATATCCGAATTTCAAAGTGAATATACGGCTGAAAGACCTGAAATCGATTTGTCCCCATTCCGGTTCGGTATTGATGAAATCCATGAGGTCGATCTTTCGTATGATGAGCAGACAGGGTTCGATTTTTATGCCAAACTCGATTTTCATTTCGGGATGGATCTTGAAAGCGATGAGACCCTGTTCGTGCCCCTTCAGGGAGTTGAGATCCGTCCGTCGGGTTTTGTCATACCCGGACAGGAGATACATGAAAACATGGATCCTGCGCTCGAAATTTCGCCCGTTACCCTTGCAGGTGCAGAAGTTCAATTTCATGCATTCAGAACGGATGATGTAACCGTCGATATCTATGATTTCAGCCCGGATGACATCCTCAGCATAGTGCCCAGAATGGATCTGTCGATTTCATTTCCGGATTTTGAAGACAGGGCCCCGGAACTTGCCGGCGTCTCGCTGTCAGCCGATGATGTCGGTTTCTCAAATGGGGTATTTACCGGCTCCATAGTCGTGCACTCGCCATTTGATGAGATATCGGTGCCTGTGGGCAGCTCTGAAATGGGAATCAGTCAGTTTGCAGGTGAATTGACAGAATTAATGCATGAAG
>PWNQ01000069.1 GCA_003557725.1 Bacteroidales bacterium
GCTGTGTATAAACATCTTTTTTAAACATAAATATTATGGATTAAATTATGCCACAAAGATAATAAAGATAATACAGACAGCAGCCCGGTTTTGAAAAGGGCAAAATGATCTCTAACTCCCCTAAAAGGAAGGGCCGGGCCAACCCATGGCAGCTTGCAGTGAAGAAACCCTGGTGAGCCAGACATGCGCGGTAGCCTTCCCCTTTAGGGGTTAGGGGGTGCGCAGGGAGAAGGATATAATAATGCCACCCCTTCGGGACTTGTCCCGAGAATTCGGGACCTGTCCCGAGAATTCGGGATTGAATGTGTTATCGAAATTCGACTGCCTAAAAACAGACAATATAGAAAGCTATAAACATATAAAAGACAGCATCATCCGGTGCATGCGGGAATAATCTAGCCCAGTATAAGCGGGTACAGGTGTAGCCCTCTTTCAATGATCAATGCGGCGATGGAAAGTAACCCAAAAGTAAGATTAAGTTTTCCAGTGGATCCGTCCAGGGTTATAAAGTCCATGGGTTGAACGGGTTCACTTCTTAAAAGGGCTTTTTTCCATAACTGATAAGCATGGGGCAGCGCCAGCAAAGTGATCATAAAGGTAAAAGGCAGGGCAGGAAACTGAGGGAAAAAGAAATGAGGCACCAGGATAAGTGCCAACACCATAATGAATGGAGTATAAATCAGAAAGCCGTAATAACGTAATGAACGCTTGTCTCCTAAAAGGGAAGCCATTGTAATGATTTTGCCGCGGGTATCATCAGCGATATCACGCCAGTTGTTGGCATGAAGAATGGCAATTACCAATACAGACATTGGTATGGACCAAATTACCGGTATCCAGCTCAGGGATCCTGTCTGTACGAACCAGGCACCCAGCGCTCCCAGGATGCCAAAGTTAAGAAACACAGCCAGGTCACCCATGGCGTTATATTTTAATGACAACCTGCTATGGTTTGAGTATAGGAGCCCCACCGTTATGCCAACCATCCCGATTACCAACAGTTCAATACCCGTTTTCCATGCCAAAAACAGCCCCACTGCAGCACCTGATACGTAAAGGGATATCCAGGCCCTTTTAGCCTGTTTAAGAGTAATAAGCCCCCTGACAATACCCCCGCTCACAGGGGTGGGATGCTTATCCAGCCCCAGTTTGTAATCATAAATATCATTCATAATATTAGACCCCCAATGTAGTAGAGTCATCCCAATGATTGCTAACCCTGCATGTAAAAAATGCATGGAAGCTCCACCATATACCCAGGCTAATACGGTGCCGAAAATAACCGGCATAATAGATGCGGGAAGGGAAAAGGGGCGAATGCTAATCAATCCGTGGACAAAAAACGTGGATAATTTTGAGAAATAACGCATAATAAATAGTTTAAAATAAAACCTCAAAGAAAAGAGATTAAAATATATTAATGGATATAAATGAATCCGGTCAAAAAACACACATTTTTCACATCCGCTGAAAATCAAAAGTAGCCTTTTTAGACTGGACTCATGAATATAAAGTAACATCCTAAGAGGGAAAATGTTGTTTTTACCGATTGGTTTCTTCTTCAGCACCGGGAACAGGGGTTGGAATTGATTACCTTTGCCGCCCCTATGAAGACAAGGAATACATATTTAAATCCGGACAAGGCAAAAGGGGTGTTTCCCTGGCTGTTGTTGTTAATGTTGGTGATCACCTGGGGCAGCTCTTTTATATTGATAAAACGTGGTCTTACGGCATTTAGTCCCCTTCAGGTGGGCGTTTTACGCATTGGGATAGCCGCACTGGTGCTGCTGCCTCTGGCCATTCGTCAGATTAAGCGTTTTCCGGTAAATAAATGGAAGTATATTGTGGCCTCGGGAGTAATCGGGAATCTGATCCCCGCCTATTTGTTTGCCCGGGCAGAAACGGGCATTGACAGCATGCTGGCCGGAGTGCTTAACTCTATGGCTCCCTTATTTACCATGGTCTTGGCCGTAATGCTTTTTCGTTTGAAGGTACACGCCACCAATGTGGCCGGAGTGATCATGGGGCTTGTGGGAGCCTTTGGACTTATTGCCGTCAGCGGTGATAATTCTTTTGTTTTTAACTTTAAATACGGGGTGTTGGTCCTTATTGCTACTGTTTGCTATGCCATTAATATCAACCTGGTAAAGCAGTATTTGCAGGATGTGCCGTCTTTGCTGATCACCGTGTTCGCCTTTATGACTATAGGGTTATTATCCTGGGGTTTGTTATTTTCAGCCACCGATTTCACCCATCGCATTAAAGAACATCCGGAAGCCTGGAACAGCATGGGGTATATTCTTGTTCTGGCCATTTTAGGGACGGCGGTGGCCATGATGCTTTTTTACCGCCTTATTCAACTCACCAACGCCGTATTTGCCTCTTCAGTAACCTACCTGATGCCTGTAATGGCTGTATTTTGGGGGGTGTTGGATGGAGAACCATTTGGTGCTTCTTACATATTGTGGATTGCACTCATTCTGGCTGGCGTGTTCCTTACCAACTCCACCAAAAACTTTTTCCTTAAAAACAGACCGATGCCCGGAGATCACGGTGCTGCAGTAGCTCAGGTGGAACAGGAAGAAGAGACAAGCCGGTAAAAAATTTTACTAAAAAACTTGTTGTATTAATAATTAGTATTACTTTTGCAGTTCCAAAAATTGGACTATAAAAACAAATAATAATGTACGCATTAATAGAGATCAGCGGCACTCAGCTGAAAGTTGAAAAGGGACAACAGGTGTTTGTGGATCGCCTGGATGGCGATGAAGGCGCCAATGTTGAGTTTGACAAGGTGATGTTTATCCGCAAGGATGCAGACACGGTGGAAGTAGGTGCCCCCCTCATTGAAGGGGCGAAAGTATCTGCGCGGATCGTTGAGCACCTAAAAGGAGATAAAGTCCTTGTATTTAAGAAAAAGCGCAGAAAAGGATATCAAAAACTTAATGGACACCGTCAATATTTGACTAAGGTGGAAATTCAGGATATTACCGCTTAAAGGAATATTAGTTTAACCGTTAAAATACTCAGATATGGCTCATAAAAAAGGAATGGGTAGCTCCCAGAACGGACGCGAATCGGAAAGTAAACGATTAGGGGTAAAGATATACGGCGGCCAGTTGGCCACTGCGGGAAATATTATTGTGCGCCAGCGAGGCACAAAGCACCATCCCGGAGACAATGTGGGCATGGGTAAAGACCATACCCTCTTTGCTCTCACTGACGGTCAGGTAAGGTTTGTGAAAAAACGAGGAAACCGCTCCTATGTCTCTGTGGAGGCTGTGGAAGGTGCGGATAGCTAAATCCCGGCCTGCATCCGGAAAAAGTCTTGGAATCTCCCGGCCGGTGGTCAGGGAGATTTTTTATTTATACCAGCAGTAACCGTTGGGTTATTCTGTGTATTTTTACATCATCTTAAAACGTAGATCAAATGTTGCAGACAGACTACCTGAGGAAGCACCGGGAAACGGTGGCACAGCGACTGTTGGTAAAAGGCTTTCACCGGGTGGAGCTGGTTGACCAACTCCTGGAAGCGGATCAGCAGCGCCGCCATATTCAAAGCACCCTGGATGAAACGCTGTCACAGTCCAAAGCCCTGGCCAAAACTATTGGAAAGCTTATGGGACAAGGAAAGCAGGAAGAAGCACAGGCTGTAAAAAGCCAAACAGCCCAACTGAAAATAAAGGCTAAAACCCTGCAGGAGCAGCTTAACAACGCCACAGCCAAACAGCATCAGCTGTTGCTGGAGATCCCAAACCTGCCGCACCCGGATGTGCCCAAAGGAAAAGGAGAAGAGGGCAATGTGGTGGTGAAAGCATCCCCGCCAGCCTTGGAGGAGAAAGACCAAAGACTGCTGCCCCACTGGGACCTGGCTAAAAAATATAACCTTATTGACTTTGACCTGGGAGTGAAAGTGACCGGTGCCGGATTTCCCGTATACCTGAACGACGGCGCACGGATGCAAAGAGCCTTTGTATCATTCTTCCTGGACCAGGCTCGAAAACAAGGCTATCAGGAGGTGCAACCCCCTCTTTTGGTTAATGAAAACGCCGGGTTTGGCACCGGACAGCTCCCTGATAAAGACGGGCAAATGTATCACGTTACCCAGGATAACCTGTACCTTATTCCAACCGCTGAAGTGCCCCTGACCAACCTCTACGGAAACCGCATTTTGAATACCAGGGAGATGCCCGTGAAAATTGCCGGATATACTCCCTGTTTCAGAAGAGAAGCCGGATCCTATGGAAAAGACGTGCGGGGACTCAACCGGTTGCACCAGTTTGATAAAGTGGAGATCGTGCAGATCGTACACCCCGGGGAATCATATAAAGTGCTGGAAGCAATGACCAGCTATGTGGTATCCCTGGTGGAAAAGCTGGAACTGCCTTACCGGGTGTTGAAGCTGTGCGGTGGGGATACCAGCTTTGCTGCGGCTATGACCTACGACGTGGAAGTATATGCCAAAGCACAGAAAAAATGGCTGGAAGTTAGCTCCATATCTAACTTTGAGACCTTCCAGGCTACACGGATGAAATTGCGGTGCAAAGACAACCACGGAAAGAAAATCCTACCCCATACCCTCAATGGCAGTGCTCTGGCATTTCCCAGAGTAATGGCCGCATTATTAGAAAACAATCAAAGGGAAGATAAAATAAAAGTACCCCGGGTACTCGTTGAGTATATGGGAAAAGAGTTTATTCAGTGAAGCCGGTTTTTCCGGCTACCACCTTTTTACCCCGCACTCTTTTTATTATATTTATTAA
>PWNQ01000095.1 GCA_003557725.1 Bacteroidales bacterium
TCCGCTGAAAATCAGCTTTGCCCCATCCCTAAAGGGTGGCTGATTTTCAGCGGCTTCACCCTTTAGGGTCCGGGGCAAAAAGCCGCTGAAAATCAAAAGTATCCTTTTTAGACCGGACTCATGTTTCTTTTTAACAGGATGATTCTTTTTAACAGAATGATTTAGGTTAACAGGAAAATACAGGGAAGACACCCGGCCATTCTGCCGGCAATGCACCACTGGAAGGCTATATAATTTTATCCGTAATGATGCGTTAGCTTTTTTTAACCCTCTGTTAACCTATAATTCAAAAGCCATGCATCGTTTATCAACTCTTTTGCTCACCTTTCTTTTACTGGTGAGCACCACTCTGTTTGGGGCACATATTCTGATACCCATGGACGCAGAGAGCCAGAAGAACCATTTAAAAGCCTATGGCATTGCCTATTGGGCATTGGAGCAGGATGTGGAAGTGCAATGGCTTCTCAACTACCGCGGCGGCAGCTTTATGTTCCAACACCACCCGGCTTTGGAACAAGAGTGTGTGGTGCGAGGAGTAAGTTATTCTGTGATTGCCGACGGACAGGCAGCAGCCATTATCCGTGAGATATCCAGCCCGGCAAAAAATATGGATGTGGTAGGACTGCAGCAAGCTCCCCGTATCGCAGTCTATTCCCCCTCCCACAAACAACCCTGGGACGATGCAGTAACCCTGGCGCTTACCTTCGCTGAAATCCCCTATGATGTGATCTATGATGAAGAGGTGCTGGATGGAGTGCTGCCCACGTACGACTGGCTGCACCTGCATCATGAAGACTTTACCGGACAGTATGGCAAGTTCTGGGCTAACTATCGCAACGCAAGCTGGTACCAGGAGGACGTGCGTCGTAACGAAGCAATGGCCCGGAAACTGGGCTTTAACAAGGTGTCGCAAATGAAACTGACCGTAGCTAAAAATATCCGTAACTTTGTGCTGGGAGGAGGATATATGTTTGCCATGTGCTCAGCACCTGACTCTTTCGATGTGGCACTGGCCGCCGATGGCGTGGATATCTGCGCCGAACCCTTCGATGGAGACCCCATGGACCCCGACGCACAAAGTAAACTGAACTACCATAACTGCTTTGCCTTTGAAAACTTTAACCTGGTCACAAACCCCTATGTATATGATATCGCCGATATCGATATAGACGTGAGACAACGAATGCAAAATGTTACCCGGGAGAATGACTACTTTACTCTGTTTGAGTTCTCAGCTAAATGGGACCCGGTGCCAACTATGCTTACACAAAACCATACCCAGGTGGTTAAAGGGTTTATGGGCCAAACTACTGCCTTTAGGAAAAGTAAGATCAAGTCGGATGTGATTATTATGGGACAAAACAACGCCCTGGATGAAGCAAGATATATCCATGGAGCACGCGGTGATGGAACTTTTACTTTCTATGGTGGACATGACCCGGAAGACTACCAGCACTTCGTGGGAGACCCACCCACTAACCTGGAACTGTTTCCTAACTCCCCCGGATACCGACTAATACTGAATAATGTGCTGTTCCCGGCAGCGAAAAAGGAGAAACGGAAGACGTGAGGGGTAGGGCATAGGGCAGAGGGCATGGGGCAGAGGGCATAGGGTATGGAGTGTGACGTGTGGGGAGTAGGTGTGATGTGAGGGGAGTGAGGAGTAGGGCAGAGGGCATAGGGCATAGGGCAGAGGGCAGAGGGCATGGGGTATGGGGTATGGAGTTTGGAGTTTGGGTATGGGGTGTGTAGTGGACAGTGGTGTGTAGGGGATTGGTTGTGGTGTTGGGGGGTTGGTTATGGAGGTGGTTTGGGGAGTGGATATGGGGGTTGGTTTGGGGAGTTGGTTTTGGGAGTGGGTTGGGGGTGGCTATGGGGGTGGCTATGGGGTGGTTATGGGTGAATTTTTTCCAGTGTTTGGAATCGGTAGTTGTAGGGATTTTTTGTGTCGGCGGGGTATTCTTTTTCGCTAATGATCTTCCATTGCTTTGTGTTGAATTCCGGGAAGAAGGTGTCTCCGGGTATTTGGGTGTCTATATGTGTAAGGTACATTCGGTGAGCTAGTGGCAAGGCCATCTCATAGATCTGACTGCCGCCGGCAATGAATACTTCCTCTTCCCCGTGTGTCATTTGTAGGGCCTGCTCCAGGGAGCCTGCCACCTGTACCTGCTCAGCAGGGTAACTCAGGGAAGGCTTTTTTGACAGGATAATGGCCGGCCGGCCGGGTAGTGGCTTCCCCCCAATGCTGTCGAAGGTCTTTCGCCCCATGATCAAGGTGTGACCATAGGTGGTTTCTTTGAAAAATTTTAAATCTGCCGGCATGTGCCAGGGCATCTTGTTGTCTTTGCCAATGACCCTGTCCCGGGCCATGGCGACGATAATGGATATTGTTGGCTCTGTGGGCATAAGAATGTTTTTATATGGATATATCCCCCTTGATATGGGGATGGGATCTGTAATTTATCAGCTCAAAATCATCATAGGTGAAATCATTGATGTGGGTGATCGTGGGGTTTAGCTTTATCTGAGGCAGGGGCAGGGGCTTCCGTGTGCGCTGAAGGTTTACCTGGTCCACGTGGTTCTGATAGATATGTGCATCTCCCAGGGTATGGATAAAGTCGCCCGCTTCCAGATGGGTCACCTGTGCCATCATTTTCAGCAGCAAAGCATAGGATGCGATGTTAAAGGGTACTCCCAGAAAGATGTCTGCACTGCGCTGGTACAGTTGCAGGGATAGTCTTTTTCCCGATACGTGAAACTGAAACAGGATATGGCATGGTGGCAGGTTCATCTCATCCAGTTGGCCTGTGTTCCAGGCGCTCACAATATGCCTGCGGGAGTTGGGGTTGTTGTTTATGCTGTTTATCACCTGTTGGATTTGGTCGATATGTCCTCCGTGGTAGTCTGGCCAACTGCGCCACTGGTATCCGTAAATGGGCCCCAACTCACCGTCCGGGTCGGCCCACTCGTTCCAGATGCGTACCTGGTTATCCTGCAGATAACGTACATTGGTCTCTCCTTTTAAGAACCACAACAGCTCATGGATAATGGATCGCAGGTGTAGCTTTTTGGTGGTAAGCAAAGGGAACCCCTGAGAAAGGTTAAAGCGCATTTGATAGCCAAACACACTGATGGTGCCTGTGCCGGTACGGTCCGACTTCTCTTCCCCGTGGGTCATTACATGATCTAACAGGTCAATATATTGTTGCATAATCCATGGCTTTGTAAACAGAATAATGGCTCACCGCGCTCCGTCCGTCTTTTTGTTTCTGTAAATTTTGAGATGGGTTGTGTATGATGGAGATGGGTTGTACATGGGCCCGGTGGTCTATTGTCGGCCGGGTCTTTTTCTGATCTCATCCCTGATCTGTGAGGCCCGTTCAAACTCTTCCTTTTCCACGGCTTCCTCCAGCAGTTGCTTCAGCTCGTTGATATTGAATCGTTTCAGGTCAGACATTTGGTCTGGGTCCTCCCTTTCCATCCCGGGCTCTTCCGACTGGTCTTCATCTTCATCCCTGATAATGATCCCGGCAACAGACATCACCGATTCGTAAGTATATACCGGACACTTGAACCGCACGGCCAAAGCAATGGCATCGGAGGTGCGGGAGTCAATAACCTTTTGCCCCTTTTCAGAGTCAAATACCAGTTGAGCAAAGAATACCCCTTCTTGAAATTTATTTATTATCACTTCACTGAGATTGATATGATAGGTTTCTGCAAAATTTCTAAACAGATCATGGGTCAGTGGCCGGCTGGGGTGCATCTTTTCCAGCTCAATGGCAATAGACTGTGCTTCAAATCCTCCGATAATAATGGGAAGCCTGCGGGACCCGGCTTCCTCCCCAAGGATCAGCGCATACGCTCCGGCTTGCGTCTGACTGTTTGATATCCCTACAATCTCAAGTTTGATCTTTTCCATTATGCAAATAGTTGTTTATTGTCCAACAATTGAAAGCGGCTTTAGTTGGTGAGCCAGACAAATACCCGGAATATTAACGCGGTATAGCTTTCAGATATCACATATACAGCACGCTGGCACTTGTTAGGCCCCGGCTTTACAGGTTAGCAAAGATAATAAACCCGATAGAACTTTGCCACCCCCACAATAAATTTTCCGCCGGAGGGTTGGAAAAAACCAATAATTCCGGAACGGGCTAATGCCGTTCCGGAATTTGTATTAGTGATGGACAAGCTGCGCAACAGGGGAATTATAATTTCACTCTGGAAATTTCCAGCCCTGCCGGTTCACACAACCCTTCTTCATCCTCTGCGGTAATAAATATTTCAATAGGCTTGTAAGGAAATGAGGCCATGTAGGTTGACTTTTCAGCATTCTTCTGGGTAAAATGACCCACATTTCGGATAACCCCTGCTTCTGATACAGCCCAAATTATATAGAGCTTCCTGGGCGGGTTCAAACGCTCACTATCCGCAAGACTATTGGCTTCAATGGTGACAAGGTAGTTTGTCTTTCCCTGCTTTTTCGTTTTTACAGTGATCTCTGCAGCAGGTGCAGCCTGAGAAACAGGAAAATTGGACGTGCTGGAGCAGGAAGTCATCAGAAGAATAACTCCGGTGATCAATAGGTTTCTAATTGCTTTCATATGGTTAGGATTTTGTTCGGTGTTCCGTTTTCGTTGTTCGTTGTTCGTTGCCACGAATGCACGAATATTATCATGTGTTTAAATTTTTGTTCCTTGTTCCACGAATGCACGAATAATATGCTACTCCTCACACCCCACGCATCACACCCAA
>PWNQ01000159.1 GCA_003557725.1 Bacteroidales bacterium
GAACTCAAAGCCGACCTGATCATCCTGCTGGCCGAAAACGATTATCCCCCGGTTGATCGCGACGAAGTTTACAAGGAAATATTTGAACAGGCGGAGAATTTTAAGAGGAATAGTCAGAATTAATTGCATTTAACTGACATTGGAGCTGTAAACTTGATCATTTCAATTGATGAAGAACCATCCCGCAACCGATTATCTCACAATAATCCTTTTTACCTTGTTTACACAACTTTTTATAAGGGAATAAACCTTTATATTTCAATGTATAGCAGTGTAAGTGAAAATATAGCAGAAAGTATGGCTTTGACTGGTTGAAGGTATCTGAAATTAACCCTCTCCAAATACCCATCCCACTTTCCCACAGCATCAAATACATCCAATAATACTATGCGCTTATTTGGAATAATTTTAAATAATGGATGAAGCACTAAAAAGTGTGGATGAAATTTGTTCAGTAAAAAATATTAACATATTTTTAACAGTTTTTTAAAGGAGGGTGGGGCAGGGGCTTATATGGTTTTAGCCGCCTGGTTTTAATAGAATGTTTTTTTATATAATTTTCATATCGTGTCTGCCAGATTTACTTTGATATAATTTATAAAGCCTGAGTTATGAAAAAGATTTTATTTCTTCTACTGTTTTTAGCAGTAAATATTTTGGTAAAGGGTCAAGTAATTGTGACTCTTAATCTGCCTGAACCTTGTGAATCCTACCAAACAAGTGTTTTTGATAAACCTGAGGGAAAAAGAGCAGGTTTTGATTTTGAAGTTTTTCCCAATCCGGCAAGCAGTGAGTTTACAATCAGGGTTTCTGCCTCTGAAAAGATAGGCAGGCTTAAGGTTCAGATTGTAAGTATGTATGGTAACATTGTGAAAAGTGATGATTTCTATTCTGAGAATACTGCATGGATAAAAACTTCGGGTATAGGTGATTTATCGCCGGGAGTTTATATTGTAACACTTTTCAGAAAGAATGAAGAAGTAAGCAAAAGACTCATCATTAAATAAGCCCCGGCCATGAAGAAGATTTTTGTAAGCATTTTGGTAGCAATAGCCATGCAGGTTTTTTACAACATGGCAATTTCACAGGAGGTGATAGATGTCTGTGCAACAGATACTATAAGATTAAGAGCCGGTAACTATCAGTACGGCACCCTGCAATGGGAAAGATCATTTGATATGGTTAACTGGCAGGCTATTCCCAATGCCAATGATACTGTTTACGAGTTTGTTCCTGAAAGAAGTCTTTACTACAGGCTGGTAAACAAGCAACCCGACTGTCCGCCTGAATATTCAGACATATCCTTTGTTCAATTGCCTCCGGTTGCAAATGCTGGGTTCGACAGGATTGTTCCTGGCAATTCAGTCAGGTTGTCAGCCAACACCTCCCCGGGAGCTATCGGGGAATGGAGTATCTACTCCGGAGCCAACGGTAGTATTTCAAATACCAATAACCCCTATGCTGTTTTTGAAGGAACCGGGGAACACTACCAGTTGGTATGGACCTTGATCAATGCATGTGGCATGAGCAGCGACACTATGGAAATAACATTCCGGGAAAACGTTTATGTGGAAAATATTGCCATTGTTGATACTACAGACGTTTTATTGAGCACACCAGAGGAGCTGCAGGAGGGGATATACATCATAACCTTCAGCGATCCCCCACCCACCATTGAAGACGGTACTTTCCTTATTGGGATTACAGAAGGGGGCTTTTTAAGAAAGGTCGATTCTTTTTCTGTTGAAGGCGATACTTACACCATCAATACATCAGCTGCAAACCTTGAAGACATTACCGAGTTTGGCGCCTATGACCTTGCACAGGCTTTTATGCTTGATACTGACCTGAACCCGGATAAGAATACCGGCAATTATGTGAAACTGGATCGCATGCCTAAACGCCAGGATTTAGCAACAAATAAAAAGTTCAGAACTGGTAATTATTATTACGTCGTAAACACTGATCCGCTTTATCTGTACCCGGGGGTTAGTTTCAATAAAAGTGAAGAAGATGGTGCATTATTAGATTTTGATTTTGATGAAGTCATTTTTGAGAATGAAAATGTAAGCCTTGAACTCAATGGTTATTACCGCTTTTTCCCCAATTTTGTTGCAGATCTTGATTATTCATGGTTAAATCTCAAATACTTTAAAATGGGGCTGGACAATGCAAGAGAAGAAAAGAATATTGAACTGAATTTTGATGGAAGTTTTTCATCAGGAACATCTGAACCCCAGAAATTTACTATTTTTTCAATAAACAAGGACATGATTTTTGTTATTGGCGGAGTTCCAATCTGGATCCGGACCAATTTTACCATTGATGGAGAAAGCACACTGGAAGTTTCAGCAAGCATTGAATTTATGAAGGGGTTTACTAAAAACTGTGAATATAATGCATACATTGAGTATAAAAATCAAAACTGGAAAAGAGTCTTTTCTCATGATACACAAACCGACCAGTACAGTTCTTTGGATATAGCCGGTAGTTTGAATCAAACCTTTGATATAGGGGCAAGATTAACCTTCACTGTATTTGGCGTGGTAGGCCCTTATATTGATTTGAGGTTGGACCAGGATTTAAATATCTGTTATCATAATGCCAACTGGCAAACGACTATGAATATAGGCGGGAGCTTGACTCTGGGAGCTGCTGCAAAGATGATCGGATGGAATATTTTTGACATCAGCAGAACCTGGTCCAGGGGCTTTTTTCATTATCAGTACCCCAACACCATTGAAATCATTTCAGGAAACAATCAATTGTATGAACCAGGCAGTGCAGTTGCAAACAAGGTTAAAGTAAAAGTTAACAGCACTCACAACCTTACATTTCCCGGTGTAAGAGTCAGGTTTGAACCCCAGAACGGTGGCTCGGTTGAGAACAGTATCGTTACTGCCGATGCCAATGGTTATGCCGAAACATCCTGGACTCCCGGTGGAAGCGAACTAAGCCGGTTGCAGGTCAAGGTGCTGGATTGCGAAGAGAATAACATAACCAATTCACCGACCATGTTCTTTGCTTATTCTGCGGCTTCTGGTATAAACTGCTCCCAGTCTTCATTGGTGGCTAATATAGTAAAAAGCGGAAGTATAATTAGACCACAGGGCGAAATGGGTGTTCCACCCTATACTTACTCTACTGATGGTGTTAATTTCAGCTCCCAGGCACCAGAGGTTACCCCAGAAGAGGGTGTATCCTATTTGTTTTTCGTAAAGGATGCAAACGGATGTTTTGCCAATACAACTTTTACCGAATCAAGTGTACCTTGCGAAAACACTACGCTTGCCATTGAAGTTGAATCACTGGGCAGTACAGTAACAGTTCATGGAATTGGAGGAACTCCACCCTATCAATTTGCGATGAACTTACCTTTTAGTTTCACATCAAGCAATATGTTTTTCAATGTGCCCGTCGGGCTTAACTGGGTATATATTAAGGACAGCAACAATTGTATAAGGGTGCGTCCTTTCTTTTTATTTTATCAAATTCAAGATCCCAACTGTGGTCTTGTAACCGATATTGACGGAAACACATATATGACTACGATAATTGGTAACCAATGCTGGATGAAGGAAAACCTAAGAACAACCAAATATCAAAACGGTACACCCATAGAATACCCCGGTACTGACAATTCTGCATGGCAAAACAACACCACGGGTGCCTATGCTTGGTATAATAATGATATTGCCTGGAAAGACATATACGGTGCCTTATACAATTGGCATGCAGTAAATAACAGTAATGGTTTGTGCCCCGCAGGTTGGCATGTGCCCAGCGATGAAGAATGGACTGAATTGCTGGATTATGTTGTTGATCAAGGTTTTCCGAATGAATATTTAAACCCAAACGGTGCCGGCAACGCCTTAAAATCCTGCCGGCAGGTATCTTCCCCTTTGGGAGGCAGTTGTGCTACTTCAGAGCACCCCCGTTGGAACTCGTATAGCAACCATTACGGGTTCGATGAGTTCGGCTTTTCTGCCCTTCCGGGAGGCCTCCGAGAGACTGATGGGAGCCCCTATGGCATTGGTCACCAAGGCTTATGGTGGTCTTCTACCGTGGTCGAATCTTATTCTACTTACGCCTGGTACCGAGACTTAATCGGTGCCTACGGCACTGTGAACCAAAACAATAACTCTAAGAGTTACGGGTTCTCCGTCCGTTGTGTCAAAGATTTTGACCCCAACATGCCTACCACCCATAGTCTTTACCTTGATGTTTCCCCCGCAGGCAGTGGCCAGGTCGGAGGTATGGGAAGTTTCTATGAAGGGGCCGTAATTACAATAAACGCTACTCCAAATGAAGGTTACCAGTTTGTAAACTGGACCGGTGACATAAACCTATTAAATAACCCAAATTCAGCAACTGCCACTCTTACAATGCCTGGATATGATGTGAGTTTAACGGCAAATTTTGAACAAACAGGTATTACTTACGGCGAAGGCGTAACCGACATCGACGGCAACTTCTACCCCAGCGTTATTATTGGCAACCAGGAGTGGATGGCCGAGAACCTGCGCGTTACCCGCGATGCCAATGGCAACAACATAACCCGCTACTGTTACAGTAATAACACAACCAACTGCGACCTTTACGGCGGCCTCTACACCTGGCATACCGTGATGAACGGCGCCACCAGCAGCAACACCAACCCCAGCAATGTTCAGGGTATATGCCCCACAGGCTGGCATGTGCCCAGCGATGCCGAATGGACAGAAC
>PWNQ01000235.1 GCA_003557725.1 Bacteroidales bacterium
AACTTATTACACTTTACAGCCTGCAAAAAATCCACTCCAAAGTGGATAGTATCCGTCTTATCCGGGGCGAATTGCCTTTAGAGGTGCAGGACCTGGAAGACGAAACCACAGGCCTGAATACCCGGATCACTAACTATGAGAAGGATGTGGAAGAGATGGAACAGACCATCTTCACCAAAAAGGAATCCATAAAAAACAGTAATGCTCTCATCAAAAAGTATGAAGAGCAGCAGATGAGCGTGCGTAATAACCGGGAGTACGATTCTATTTCCAAAGAGCTGGAGTACCAGCAGTTGGATATACAGCTCAATGAGAAGAAGATCAAAGAGCACGAAAGGGATTTGGAAGTAAAAAAATCAGCCATTGAAGAATCTCAGGCTGCCCTTAACGACCGGGAAAGTGCTTTGAAGGAAAAAAAGCAGGAGCTGGGAAGCATTGTGGAAGAAACAGAAGCCGAAGAAAGTAAGCTAAATGAGCTGCTTGCCAAGCATGAGGCCATGGTGGAGGACCGCTTGCTGCAGGCCTATAAACGTATCCGGAAAAATGCACGCAACAATCTGGCGGTGGTTAAGATCGAACGGGGTGCCTGTGGTGGGTGTTTCAATAAGATCCCCCCTCAGCGTCAACTGGATATTAAAATGCACAAAAAGGTGATCGTTTGTGAGTATTGTGGCCGTATCCTGGTGGACGACAACATCGAAGAAATGGTAATGGAGGCCGAACCCATGTTAAAAAAGGAGTAGACCCGCCGGTAGTTTGTCACTTCCCGTCCCCTTCATATATCTCATATTTTACAAACCGGCACTCCAGGGAACCGTTGTAAAGGACCATCTTTTGCGCACTTTTTAGTCCCACGTGCTTGATGGCTTCCAGATCCGAAGTGATGATCCAGGCATCGTAATTGGTGTATTGTTGCTTTAACGTATCGCCGATCATTTTGTAGAAATTGTTCAGGTGCTCTTTTTTCATGCGCTCCCCATAGGGAGGGTTCATAATGATCATCCCCCGGTCAAAGGGTTTGGTGGTTTTGCTAAACTCCTTTTTTTCCAATAGGATGTCATGATGCAGTTTGGCAAATCGCGCATTTTCCAGTGCATTATTCAGGCTTGCCTGGTTCATATCATAGCCATGGATCAGCCCTTCGGGGTCTCTTTGATAGCTAAAGGTCTCTTTAATAATGTCTCTCCATGTCAATGCCTGGAAGTCCAGCCAGTTCATAAATCCGTATTTTTCCCGATAGTATCCGGCCGGGAAATTTGTGGCCATCATAGCCGCTTCCAGGGGGATTGTTCCCGACCCGCACATGGGGTCCAGCAGGTTTATCTGGTGATGGTATCCGGCCAGTTTAAGCATACCTGCAGCCAGCACCTCGTTGATTGGTGCTTTTCCGGAAGCTTGCCGGTATCCCCGCTTATGGAGCGAGTCTCCCGAGCTGTCCAGGCTTAAGGTACAATGGTTATTATTCACATGCAGGTTGATGCGCATCTGCGGGTCGGCGGTATCCACCGAGGGGCGCTGATTAAACATTTCCCTGAACTGGTCAGCAATGGCATCTTTTACCTTTTGCGAAACATAACGTGTGTGGGTCATGGATGAGCTGTGCAGGAAAGTATCCACCGACAGCGTGCCATCCACATGCATCAACTTATACCACTTTACCTCCCGGATCTTATTATACAGGTCCTCTTCATCTTTAACGTCAAAGGTTTTGATCACTTTTAAAATACGTAATGCGGTATATGGCCAGTAGTTGGCTTTATACATCACTTTGTTATCGCCTTTGAACATTACGGCCCTGTTGGCCACCTGTATGTCTTCAGCGCCAATGGCTTTCAGTTCTTCTGCCAGAACCGGTTCCAGTCCGGCCATGGTCTTGGCCGTCAACGAGTGCTTTTCTTCTGTCATAGGTCTTTTCCGCTAAACATTTGCATAAACTGCGATTCATTGATAATATAGCGCTTATGAACTCCCATCCCAATGATTCCCTCTTCATCCCGGGCTTCCGTTTCAAAGGTAAGCTTTTTGCCTTCCACTTCTGTCAATGTGGCTTTGGCCCATACTTTCATTCCCATGGGGGTGGCCTTTACATGTTTTATGTTCACATGGGTGCCCACCGTGCTGTAGCCCTGGGGGAGGTGTTCTGCAACGGCTTTAAGGGCTGCTTTTTCCATAAAGGCGATCATGGCAGGAGTGGCGTATACTTTGAGCAGCCCTGACCCGTAGGCATGGGCTGTTTGCGGTTCTTTTACTTCAAGGGACAGCTCCCGGGAAAGACCGGGGGTTAATGAAATCTCCATAATGAAATGGTTTTTTTGTTTTTTCGTCTGCAAAATTAACCATTATTGGCGGAGATGTTATATTTTTGCCTGCGCTAAACAATTTATTAACTTACTTATTGTGGCTTTGTGATTACAAAGCTCAATAAACCAGCAAAATAATTATGGCTGACACCTCAGATATCAAAAACGGATTGTGCATAGAGCGGAACAACGACCTTTTCCAGGTTGTGGATTTTCAACATGTAAAGCCCGGCAAAGGACCCGCATTTGTTCGTACCAAGCTAAAAAGCCTTACCAGCGGCAAGGTGTTGCAGGAAACTTTTTCCTCCGGGCATAAGATCAATACCGCCCGCATTGAACGGCGCCCGCATCAGTATTTATATAATGATGATACCGGGTTCCATTTTATGAATAATGAATCCTTTGAGCAGGTTAATATCCCCGAAACCCTTATTTCGGCCCCCCAGTTTATGAAGGAAGGGCAGGAGGTGGATATATTGTTTCATGCTGAAACCGAGACACCGCTTACTTGTGAGTTGCCCCCTTTTGTGGATATGGAAATCACCTATACCGAACCCGGAGTAAAAGGGGATACGGCCACCAACACCCTGAAAGAAGCAGAGACGGAGACCGGAGCTATTGTGCGTGTGCCATTGTTTATCAATACCGGTGAACGTATCAAAGTGGATACCCGCACGGGAGAATACTCGGAACGCGTTAAAAGTTAATTTGCCATCTACACGCCTATGCTATTAAAACCACAAATCACGGTTAAAGAGATCGCTTCCATTTTGGGCGCAGATTTTGAAGGCTGCCCCGATGCGGCAGTCACCGGCATCAATGAGATCCATAAAGTGCAGCAGGGAGACATCACCTTTGTGGATCATCCAAAGTACTACGAAAAAGCACTTAGTTCGGTGGCTTCCGTAATAATTATCAACAAACGGGTGGATAAACCGGAAGGGAAGGCTTTGATTTTTTCCCGGCAACCGTTTAATGATTATGTACGCCTGGTTAAGCGGTATCATCATTTTGAGCCGTCGGGCAAGCCTATTAGTGATTCTGCCCGGGTGGATGAGGGAACTGTGATCCAGCCAGGGGTGGTTATCGGTAACCACGTGCGCATTGGCAAAAACTGCCGTATACACGCCAATGTAACCATCTATGACCACAGTATTATTGGGGATAACGTAATCATTCACGGCAACACGGTGGTCGGGGCGGATGCCTTTTACTATAAAAAACAAAACGGAAGCTATGACCGGCTGGAGTCGTGTGGTCGTGTGCTTATTCAGGATAATGTGGAAATTGGCGCCAACTGCACCATCGACCGGGGCGTATCCGGGGATACCATTATCGGGGAAGGCACCAGACTGGATAACCTTATCCAGATCGGCCACGATACCGTTGTGGGCAAAAATTGCCTCTTTGCAGCGCAGGTAGGCATATCAGGGGCTGTTATCATTGAGGATAATGTGACCCTGTGGGGGCAGGTAGGGGTTAACAAAGACCTTACTATCGGTGAAGGAGCTGTTGTATTGGGCCAATCCGGAGTGTCCAAGTCCATTGCGGGAAACAGAACTTATTTGGGTTCTCCGGCCTGTGAGGCTAAAGAGACAAAAAAGCAGATCGCCCTGCTGAAAAACCTTACCCGCATTATTGAATCGTTGAAAAAAGATCAGTAAAGCACCTTTTCCCCGCTTTTTAGTACTTCTTTCTTTCGGTGGTAGATATCCAGAGCCACTATAATGGCAGCCATACCCCAAAATGGCACCGAAGCCTTATCCGTATTGAGGAAATTGTTGAGAAAGCCATGAGTCATGTAGGTTACAAAGGATAACAAAATGGTTGCGGCCAGATAACGAACCCACCGGGTGCGGGCCTGCTGGAAAACCTTGATGCCCGTATAAATAATGGTGCTGAACAGGAAAAGTACGGACAGTAGCCCGGGGATCCCCATTTCCGCCAATGGACCCAGATACTCGGAGTGGGCATTTCCTTTATCGCCAAAGTTGGTGCTGATAATGGTTTTTTCATAGGAATACTGGAAGGGGGCATATACAAATTGGTACGTCCCGGGCCCCCAGCCAACCAACGGCCGTTCCCTGGCCATGCGTACAGCAGCATTCCACCGGTTTATGCGCTCCAGGTTGGAAGCATCGGTGGAAATGTTACTGATGGACTGCACATGTTCGGTGAACGTGGCCGAAGAGTCCTGTGTATTTTTTTCCAAACGCTGAAGTATCTCCGTCTTTAGGGAGAAAAAGGCTAATATTAATACGGATAAAGTGATAATTAAGTGTTTGAACTTTACTTTGAGCCACAATCCGGCCAGAAAAGCCAAAGCTATTGCAACGCTGAGCCATGCTGCACGGCTAAAGCTCAGTATCAGGCCAACCATAA
>PWNQ01000002.1 GCA_003557725.1 Bacteroidales bacterium
CCTGGAGATGGATGTGAACCACCTGTCACCCGGAGTGTACTACTACAGCCTTACCTTTGATGGATACCGCCTGGTGCGGAAAATGAGCATCAGCAGGTAATGGCTCAATATGCTTAAAGCAAGATCATAAGGCTTTAAAGTAAAGCTCATAACCTCCGGGCCTGGAATAACCCAGGCCCGGAAAATAAAAACCTGCCGCCCGGAATGCCATAAGCATGCCGGGTGGCTTTATTCTTAATGATCGGGAAAATGTCGCATGTAACATTTTATTTATTTTAGCGCTATAAGTAATAAGTCCGCTGTGAAAGAAAATCACCTCCACGGAAAATCAAAAATTACCTTTTTCTGCCGGGATCAGTTATGCGATACAAACCAAAACAGTATTTTTGCAAAATTACCGGGTAATAATTCCTGTAATCATACTTAATGTAAACAATGATATGATTAACGTTGCCATTTTTGGAAGAAGTTTTAATTCTGATGATCAAAAGGTTTTCAGGGAGTTTGTTGGTGATCTGGAAAAATATAACGTACGCATAGGGGTTTATGGCCAGTACTATGATGTGCTAAGTGAATATTCATTTTTTTCTGTCAGGCCCTTGCTTTTGGATAATTATTCCGCCATCCATGACTTTGCCCATATTATGATATCCGTTGGGGGGGATGGTACGCTGTTGCAGTCCATCACATTGGTCAGAGGTTCAGGGATTCCTGTTTTGGGACTAAACCTTGGCCGTTTGGGGTTCTTATCCGGAATATCTTGTGAGAACATGTGTGATGCGGTAAAGGATTTGGTTCAGGGGAACTATGTACTGGAAGAGCGTACGTTGTTGAATGTGAATACAGGAGGGAATATTTTTGGTGATATGAACTTTGCACTGAATGACCTTACCGTTCACAAGTATGAATCTTCGGGCCTTATTGTATTAGACGTTTTTGTGGATGAGGTTTTTTTAAATTCATACTGGGCTGACGGGCTAATTATTTCCACCCCCACCGGTTCTACAGGGTATTCTTTGAGTTGTCAGGGTCCTATAGTTACGCCTGACTCTTCCAACTTTATCATTACACCGGTAGCTACACATAATTTAACGGTGCGTCCCATCGTTTTACCTGATACCTGTCAAATAACGGTGAAGCCCAGAGGAAGGGACCGGAAGTTTTTTGCCTCTTTGGATTCACGTATGGTATTTATACAGGGAGCGGAGGAATTTAAAATTAGAAAAGAGGCGTTTACCGTCAAGCTGATTTGTTTACCTGGGGAAAACTTTTTTAATACCATTCGTACAAAATTAAACTGGGGCTTGGATAACCGGAACTAAAACTTGAAGGAGTTGAAATTATTTTTTTCAATATATTTGTAAGCTCTAATGAAAGATAATAAAAATGAAAAAACTAATCACATGTCTCGCTATTATTCTCTTGACAACCAGCTTGTTTTCACAGTCTTTGCCCAGGCGTCATGAGATAGGTCTTTTTGGCGGTGCTTCTTATTACAGTGGCGACTTGAATGAAAATGCTGTCATTGGGGAATTAAATCCATCTTTTGGAGTTGTTTATCGGTATCTGTATAACGAGCGCTGGGCATTCCGTATTCATGGTATGCGTGGTACTATTTCCGGAGATGATGCTAATAATAAGAAGGAATTGCGCTCCAGAAATTTAATGTTCAGGTCGCCGGTTACGGAGTTTGGAGTTATGGCAGAGCTTAATTTTTTACCCTTCTCGCCAGGTGACCGGGGTAAAAATTTCACTCCTTACATCTTTGGGGGGGTTGCTGTTTTTTCCTTTAATCCTATGGCCAGGTATGAAGGTCCCTGGTCACGAACCACACCCGGTGATCCGTATGTGGGCTGGTATGAGCTTCAGCCTTTGGGTACGGAAGGGCAGGGATCCACAGAATACCCTGACCGGCAGCCTTACTCCCTGACCCAGGTGAGCATTCCTTTTGGAATGGGAATTAAATGGAGCATTTCTCCATCCTTTGGCATCGGCCTGGAGTGGGGAATGCGAAAAACATTTACCGATTATCTGGATGATGTGAGCACTACATATGTTGACCCCTCGGTGTTGAGTGCCGAGAATACTGAAATAGCCATGTTTCTGGCTAACCGAAGCTTTGAGATCGGCGGGGGGGAAGAGCATGGCAATCAGTACCCCGTAGATGCTGCCAAAGAAATGACCGGAATGCAAAGGGGGAATTCGGAGTCGGATGACTGGTACTCTTTCCTGGGCATTACCATATCTTTTAATATCAGAGGGTCCAGGGCAGAGATATGCCCGGCATATAAGGATTATCATCATTACCGGGAATATTACTTGTTTTAAATAATACCTTCCGGTTTTGGCCGTTTCCAATAGAATTGCTAATACGCATAACCGCTAATGGATACACACAAAGAAAAGATCAATCTGGAGAAACTACCCAGGCACATTGCCATTATTATGGATGGCAACGGGCGTTGGGCCAAGAAGCACAACCAGCCCAGAGTGTTTGGCCACCAAAACGGGGTTAATGCTGTAAGGGAATCTGCGGAAGCATCTGCTGAATTGGGGGTGGAGGTGCTCACTCTGTATGCCTTTTCCACAGAGAACTGGAAAAGGCCGGAAAGTGAGGTGAATGCCCTGATGGAACTGCTGGTTGAATCTATTCATGGTGAGATCAACACCCTTATGGATAATAATATACGACTTAATACCATCGGAGATATTCAGTCTTTGCCCGAAAAATGTCATGATGAATTGCTTTCTGCTATCCATAAGACCCGCAATAACTCCCGGATGGTCATGAATGTGGCGTTGAATTACAGTGGAAAGTGGGATATTACCCAGGCCATTAAAAAAATCGCCCGGGGAGTGAAAAACGGGGAGATACATGCTGATAATCTTGACTGTCAGGATGTTGATCAATATCTGTCTACCGCAGGGATGCCCGACGTGGAACTTATGATACGCACCAGTGGAGAACAGCGGATCTCCAACTTTTTGCTCTGGCAAACCGCTTATGCCGAGTTTTATTTTACCCCCGTGCTTTGGCCTGATTTTAGTAAAAAGCACCTGTACGAGGCCATTCTCAATTATCAGTGCCGGGAAAGGAGATTTGGCAAAATTAGTGAACAAATAACCCAAGACAAACAATGCTAACAGCAAAAAGAATCCTTTTTTTTCTCTACATATTGATAATGCCTTTTGTTGTCAACGGGCAAATATCCATGGGGGATACACCACAAAATATTGACTATGCCAATCCAAAAATGTATACGGTGGGAGGAATCACCATTAGTGGGGTTCAGCACCTGGATCATAACGTGCTTATCACACTGGGTGGAATTTCCATCGGCGACCGCATAGAGGTGCCGGGAGACCGGATTACCCATGCACTGGAAAACCTCTGGGCCCAGGGGCTCTTTGAAGAAGTGGATATCCGGGCAACACGTGTTGAGGGAAGGAATATCTTCCTGGATTACTACCTGAAGGAGCGGCCCCGGCTGGCCAAGTTCTCCATTCAAGGCGCAAGGAGGTCTCATGCCGACGATTTGAGGGAACAGATGAACCTGGTCAGGGGAGATGTGGTCACCGAACATGTATTGAACAGGATCAATAATATTGTTGCCAGGTTTTACGAAGGAAAAGGCTTTTATAATGCCACCGCCCATATTCGGCAAGTGGAGGACACCACTGTGCAAAATAGCGTGATCCTCAATATTGAAGTGGACCGGGGGGAGCGTATCAAGGTCAATGAGATCAACTTTATTGGAAACTATCACCTTTCTGACAGGCAGCTTGCTAGGGCAATGAAAGAGACCAAAGAGAAAAACTTCTTCAGGTTTTACAAAGCATCCAGGTATATAGAAGAAGAGTACAGGCAGGATAAACGAAAAGTCCTGGCACGGTATAATGAGCTGGGATACCGGGATGCCAATATATTATATGATACGGTTTACATGTACGATGATAAAACCTTGAATCTGGATATTCATATTAATGAGGGCCAGCGTTATTATTTTGGGGATATTTCCTGGGTAGGGAATTCGGTATATACAGACAAAGAGCTTTCCCAGGTGCTGGGTATTAAAGCCGGAGATATATATAATCGTCAACGCCTGGAGAACCGGTTGTTTATGGATATGGAAGGAATGGATATCAGTTCACTGTATCTGGATGACGGCTATTTATTTTTCAACCTGGAGCCTTTGGAGGTGCGTGTTGACGGAGATACCATTGACCTGGAGGTGCGTATTTATGAAGGGAAGCAGGCAGTGGTACGCAAGGTGTCCATTACCGGGAATACACGCACCAAGGACCATGTGATCTTACGGGAGATCCGCACCCGTCCCGGGGACTTGTTTAGCCGGTCTGACATTATTCGTACCCAGCGTGAGCTTGCTCAGCTACAGTATTTTGATAATGAAAAGATGGATGTGAGGCCACAGCCCAACCCGGAAGATGGAACCGTGGACATAGAATATGTGCTGGAAGAGACCTCCACCGATCAACTGGAGCTATCCGGAGGCTGGGGGCTGGGACGGATTGTGGGCACCATAGGGGTACGCTTTAACAACTTTTCGCTGGGGAATGTGCTGAACAGGGAAGCCTGGAACCCCATCCCACATGGTGACGGACAACGGCTTAGCTTGCGTGGACAAAGCAATGGAATATATTATCAGGCGGTGAACATGTCTTTTACTGAACCCTGGCTGGGGGGAAAGAAACCCAATGCCTTTAGCGTAGCCTTGTATCATTCAGTTCAATCCAATGGCATTCCCCGGGGGGAAGAAAACAGGCAATCCATCAGAATAAATGGAGTATCGGTTTCCCTGGGCAAAAGACTCCGCTGGCCCGATGACTTTTTTACCCTTTATCAGGGAATTACCTATCAAAACTATAAGCTGAACAACTACTTTTCCACCTTTACCTTTAGCGATGGTTATTCCAACAACATGAGCTATACCGTGAATCTTTCCCGAAACTCCATCGACCAGCCCATTTTTCCCCGCAGGGGATCGGAAGTGTCTCTCTCTTTACAGGCTACTCCTCCTTACTCTTTAATCAACGGTAAAGATTATACCGACGCTTCAGCCCAGGAAAAGTTTGCCTGGGTGGAGTATCACAAGTGGAAGTTCAGCTCATCATGGTATACCAATTTGGCAGGAAATTTGGTGCTAAGCTTCAGAAGCCGGTTTGGCTTCCTGGGAATGTATAATGAAGATATTGGGCTAGCTCCTTTTGAGCGCTTTTATCTGGGGGGTGACGGGCTTTCCGGTTTTGCTTTGGACGGACGGGAGCTTATTGGAATGAGGGGATATGGAAATCAGGCCCTCACCCCAAGAGGAGATGGTGGAAACTTTGTGGGAGGAACGGTGTATAATAAGCATACTTTTGAGTTGCGATATCCCGTCTCTCTCAACCCTCAGGCCACTATATATGTCCTTGGATTTATGGAGGCCGGTGAAGCCTGGCTGGGATTTGACCAGTTCGACCCGTTTAATGTGAAGCGATCCGCCGGAGTGGGCGTGAGAATCAACCTGCCCATGTTTGGATTGCTTGGATTGGACTGGGGCTACGGATTCGACCCCGTGCCGGGAAGCCCCGGGGCACACAAGGGACAATTCCACTTCTCTATTAATAATTCTATCGAATAAACTAAAAGCAGGAGGAATAATCATGAAAAAAATTGCATTAACCGCCCTCTTTATGGTCGCTGTAGGAACACTCATGGCCCAAAAATTTGCCTATGTGGATAGCGACTATATATTGGGTAATATACCAGAGTACCAGGTAGCCCAGCAAAAACTGGATGAGCTGGCACTGGAGTGGCAGGAAGAAATCGAAGCAAAGTTTGAAGAAATCGACAGACTGTATAAAGAGTATCAGTCTGAGGCCGTTCTGCTCCCCGCTGATATGAGAAAAAAGAGGGAAGAGGAGATTATTGCCAAGGAAAACGAAGCTAAGGAGTTGCAAAAGAAACGGTTTGGGCAAAATGGTGACCTGTTCAAAAAAAGACAGGAGTTGATCCAACCCATTCAGGACCGACTGTATGATGCAATCCGCGATATCTCAGAACAGGAGAATTATGCCGTTATCTTTGATAAAGCCGGCTCCCTTACCATGCTTTATACTAATCCCAGGTTTGATATTAGCGACCAGGTGTTGCGGTCTATGGGATACCGGCCGGGAGGACTGAGAGCTGATTAAGATCGGCGAGGTGACCTTGTTTTTATGATGGAGAAAGTGTTTTTTGCTCTTCCCCGGACTTGCTTTCCATAGAAACATTATTCAGGTATGTAGTATATAACCAAAAAAAATAATATTATTAATATGAAGTTTTTTCCAAGAGTATTACTTGTAGCGGCCTTATTGCTTTCATCCACTACGTTTGTAAAAGCACAGGAGCAGGCTCAGGGGCAACAAAGGATAGGCCACATTAACACGGCAAGTCTCTTGCAGATCATGCCTGGGAGAGATAGTGCGCAGCTTGCTTTAGAACAGTTTGCTATGTCATTACAGACTGATTTAATGGAGTTTCAGCAGGAGTTTCAAAAGAAGGTGGAAGACTACCAGCGCAATGAGGCAGATATGCCTCGCCTGATGAAGGAGCATCGGAGAGAAGAGCTGATACAGATGGAAGAGCGGATCCGAAGGTATCAGGAAAATGCACAGAAGGAGCTGCAGGAAAAAGAACAAGAGCTGCTCCAGCCATTACTGGAAAAAGCGCAGGATGCCATTGATGAGGTGGCTGAAGAAGGGGGATTCACTTATATTCTGGACACCTCTTCCGGCGCCGTGGTGTTTGTCGCAGATACCGGAGAGGACATCCTCCCCATAGTGAAAAAGAAGTTGGGCCTGGAAGGCGTGGTGGTTCCGGAAGAATCTGAAACCAGGGAGTTGGAACTTATTACTCCTGAGGTGGATATGTAATAAGACAGGAGATTCTGGCGGAGCAGTATTGCTTACTGATCTTCTTTATACCAGCCGGCATAGGTCTTATAAGCGTGGGCAATGCGTTCCACTTCCCCTTTTATAAGATCTTTTCCGGCTGTTTTAATCTTTTTCGCGGGAAGGCCGGCATACACTGAGCCTTCCGGTACACGGGTTCCCTTTGTGACTACGGCCCCAGAGGCGATCACCGTGTTGGACTCCAGTATGGCATCATCCATGATTATGGAACCCATGCCGATAAGCACATTGTCATGAATGGTGCAGCCATGGACAATGGCATTGTGGGCGATGGAAACGTTATTGCCAATGTTTACCGGCGATTTTTTCCAGGTGCCGTGGATAACCACTCCGTCCTGGATATTTACATTATGGCCAATTCGGATATAATGCACATCTCCCCGAATCACCGCATTGAACCAGATGCTGCAATGATCGCCGGTGATCACATCGCCAATCACTGTGGCTGTCTCCGCCAAAAAGCAGTCGCTTCCAAAAACTGGCCTGCTGCCGTTTATTTCTTTTATTAGTGCCATGGTTTATTGTGTTAACAGTATGCATTTCAATATATTCCGTGTGGCTCGTGTAACCCGGTAACGGTTATCCGGGCGCATACCTGCTATCCATACCACACTGGAGCCGGAACGTAGCAGGTAGATATGCTCCTTCAGGTAGAGAGGAACTTTCTCATCGATAAGAAAATCACTGACTTTTTTAAACCTTTTCATGCCCAATGGCTGAAACCTTTCGCCGTGCTCCCAGAGGCTTAATTGTAACGGAAACTCCAACTTGTCAGCATCAATATAAGCTATGGATGGGTTGGGTGAAAGGTGAAAATTTTTGTCATTTTTTACCCACTTAAAGCAGATCCGTACGGGCTGATCTTTATATCCGGGAATGTCCTTTGGCTGCAGAACCAATGGTTTTTTTTCTTTGTGCTTATGCTTTTTACGTACCACCAGGTATTCACGGTCACGGACAACCCAGTGTGTGGGGGAGAAAAAAGTTTTTCCGGGGGTGCTTTCCAGTGACTTTATGATTTCTTCGGCGGTGGTGTATTTAAACTGGAACTGGCTCAGGTATTCATATAGGAAGGTAGTGGGAAACTCCAGCGCCATTAATTTGCAAATGGGAATGGCCGGACTATAGTCCCTGGTGGTCTCCAGCTTGCTCAGGGTTTTATGGACCGCCTGCCTGTAAATGGCTTCCGTTTCCCGGAGGCGTTTAATGTTTTTTGTGAGAATATGGCTAAAGCCGGGGGTGATCTCTTCCAATACCGGGAGGATCTCATGGCGGATCTTGTTCCGGCTGTATTTGGTTTCATCGTTGCTGCTGTCATGGGCATAGGGAATGGCATAACGATGAGCATACTCTATGATCTCACGGCGTTCAGCAAACAGCATGGGGTGTATTACGCTTCCTCTTTTGGGCAGTATGCCGTGTAATCCGGCAATTCCGGTTGCGCGCATAAGGTTGAGAAAAAATGTTTCAACCTGGTCGTTTTTATGGTGTGCAGTGGCTATTAAATCATAAGAATGGTCATGAATCAACTTCCCAAACCATTGAAACCTCAAATGACGGGCGGCCATCTGGATGGAAACACCGTTCTCACGGGCAAAATCAATGGTGTTAAAACGCCTGAAAAAGAAAGGAATATTCAAATCCTCAGCATATTGCCTGACAATAGACTCGTCACGATACGACTCCTTGCCACGAAGCACAAAATTACAGTGCGCATACCCATGCTCAATGCCCGCTTCACGGAATAAATGTGCCATTACCATGGAATCAGCACCACCGCTGACCCCCAGAATCACCTTTTGTCCTGGCTTTACCAGACCCTCGCTTTCAATATAATCAAGGAATGCGCTCTGCATAGTGCAAAAGTAATCATTTATTTCAAACTTTATTAGGCCTGAGTCCGGTCTAAAAACACACATTTTTCACATCCGCTGAAAATCAGCTTTGCCCCATCCCTAAAGGGTGGCTGATTTTCAGCGGCTTAAACCTTTAGGGTCCGGGGCAAAAAGCCGCTGAAAATCAAAAGTAATCTTTTTAGATTGGACTCAGGCCTGTTTTGAAAATATGATGCAATGAATCCGGTCTCTAAAGGGTATCTTAATTTTTTTGACTTTTTAACCCGTTTGTTATAGTTGTAAAATATAGAATAACAGGTGCTTAGTAATTATGAGCAATGTTTATTTTCATAATGAAAAAAACACTTGACAAATTTCTTTAAATGTTGTATCTTCACGGCCAATTAAAACCCTGAAATCATGATAAAGATACTACGTATTGTAGCGCTGTTGGTTGTTTCTTCTTTTTTATTGATGATACACTCCTGCACCAAGGATGAGTTTACTCCTAATGTTCATAAGGATCATGCCACTACCTCTATTCGGGCATCCATTCCCCGGATCGTCCCCAACGGTAAAGGCGGCATTAACGTTTTTGTTACTGTTTCCAATCAGAAGGGGGAGGTTGTAAAAGGCTTGACCAATAAGAATTTCACTTTTGAATTGATTGATGGGAGTGGACAGTCTCAGATCTTGAGCCCTTCTGGTCCGGGGCAGTTGCCCAGTCTTATTATTTCGGCCATGGCACTTGATTATTCCGGAAGTATGTATACAGACACTTTCTCTATTCCTGCCATGGAAAGTGCAGCGGCCACCTTTATTGACCTGAAAAATTCTTATGATCAGATTGAGTTGATCAAATTCAGTAATGATGTCCAGGTCACTGTACCACTCACAGACAACCTTTTTCTGCTTCTGGCCGGTCTGGATGATACCTCTTTTGTTGGGAAGAGTTCCACCGCTTTATATGCCGCTTTACAGACAGGGCTGGATAATATTATTGGTCTTGCGGCCTCCAATCCTACTTATTTGCCTTCTATTATTGGGTTTACCGACGGAAAGAACAATCAGCCACCACATCACCCGGACAGTTTAGTTTTTAATAGTATTGTAAATCAGGTGCCCATTTACTCTATTGGGTATGGAAGCAGTCCTGATACCACGCTGCTGAAAAGCATCTCCAATCAAACCGGAGGGCAGTTTTTCTGGAGCCCTTATGGCAGTGATGTGCAAACAGTGTATCAGCATGTAAATGGCCAGCTTACCAATACCACAATTATTCCTCTGCCCGGTCCCCAAAGCAAAGGGAAGGTAACCATTCGCTGTACAGTGAAATATAATGCTGTAGCCGGACAACTTGAGGCGGTAGCGGAAAAGGACTTTTATTATTAAGGAGATAAGCGTTCAGTCTCATTGGACAAACAGGAGGTGACCCTAAAAGCCGTTGAAAAATAACGGAAAGGGGTCATCTTCTTGGCTTTTGGAATATTTGCTGCCCGGATTATTGGTCGGCCAGCACTTTCACCACATTCTCTTTTACATCCACCACCCCGCCGTTAATATCAATATAGCGGCGGTTTTTTTGTTTGTCTGTGATCCGTACTTTCCCTTTTTTCAGCATATAGATCATGGGGGCATGGTTTTTGAGAATCTCAAAAAGGCCGTCCGTTCCGGGCAGTTGGATCCCTTCTCCTTCTCCCTCGAAGATGGTTTCCTGTGGTGTTATGATCTCTATTTTCATGGTAGTTTATCAGGCTTCTTCCATTATTTTCTTACCTTTTTCAATGGCTTCATCAATGTTTCCGCAGAACATAAAGGCTGCTTCCGGCAGATGGTCCAGTTCACCGTCCAGGATCATCTTAAATCCTTTGATGGTTTCTTCAATGGGTACGATCACTCCGGGAATCCCGGTGAACTGTTCGGCCACATGGAAGGGTTGCGACAAAAACCGCTGCACTCGTCTGGCACGGTACACCACTTTTTTATCCTCTTCAGATAGTTCTTCCATCCCCAAAATAGCAATGATATCCTGGAGCTCACGGTATCTTTGAAGGATATTTTTCACCCGTTGTGCCGTATTATAATGTTCTTCACCTACAATCTCTTTGCTAAGGATTCGCGAGGTGGAGTCCAGCGGGTCTACTGCGGGGTATATCCCTTGTTCTGTGATTTTCCGGCTGAGCACGGTGGTGGCGTCCAGGTGGGCAAAGGTGGTGGCCGGGGCCGGGTCGGTCAGGTCATCGGCAGGCACATATACTGCCTGTACAGAAGTAATGGACCCGCGTTTGGTGGAGGTAATGCGTTCCTGCATAAGCCCCATTTCTGTAGCCAGTGTAGGCTGGTAGCCTACGGCCGAAGGCATCCGGCCCAGCAGGGCAGAGACTTCTGATCCGGCTTGTGTGAAGCGGAAGATGTTATCAATAAATAAAAGAATATCACGGCCTCCCGACTTCTCATCGCCATCGCGAAAGTATTCGGCCACGGACAACCCTGATAAAGCTACCCGGGCGCGCGCCCCGGGAGGCTCGTTCATCTGTCCGAAAACAAGGGTGGCCTGAGAATCTTTAAGCTTATCATAATCTACCAGAGACAAATCCCAGCCTCCTTCTTCCATATTTTTTTCAAAGGCATCACCATACCTGATCACTCCCGATTCGATCATCTCTCGCAACAAATCGTTGCCCTCACGGGTACGCTCACCCACCCCCGCAAATACGGATAATCCGGCATAACTCTTTGCAATATTGTTGATGAGCTCCATGATGATCACCGTCTTGCCCACACCTGCTCCACCAAACAATCCCACTTTTCCGCCCTTGGAATACGGCTCTATCAGGTCGATTACCTTGATGCCCGTGTGCATAACATCGGTAGAGGTGGTAAGATTCTCATACTTTGGAGGCTTTCGGTGTATCTCATATTCCATAGCAGCTTCAACAGGCCGTAAACCGTCAATGGGCTGGCCAATCAGGTTGAATAATCGCCCACGGATGCTTTCATCCGCTGGCATGGTAATACCCCGGCCCATGGCTGTAACTTCCTGACTGCGACGAAGACCTTCTGTGCCATCCATAGCAATGGTGCGAACCGTATTCTCTCCAATATCCTGCTGGCATTCCAGTACGATTATCTCTCCAAGGTTGTTCTCCACGTGAAGGGCATCATAAATATTGGGAATATCTTCAGGCTTCTCAAAAACAACGTCTACTACCGGACCAATGATCTGGGAGATCTTTCCTTTTGTCTTTTTAGGCATATACTCTAATTTTTTCAATACCAAATGGTAATATGTATTTTGTCACATATAATGAGGCCACGAATATACTAAGAAATTGTAAATGGCAACCACCAAGAGGGTTTTTTACAAAACTCCGGAGCACAGGCCTCTGGAAAGGGTGTGCTGATAAATGTGCCGCTTCAGGCGGTTGGGGTTAGTCCGTTTTGCTTACTTTTGTTCTCTCTTAACCCACTAATGAATTCACCATTGATCATTGTCAGAGATATTCACCAGTTTCCTGATTTTTCCGGCTCGGTGGTTGCCATCGGCACCTTTGATGGAGTACACCGGGGGCATCAAACCATCTTTCAGGCCATGACACAGCAGGCCAGGAAGCTGGATATGCCCACGGTGGTGGTCACATTCTCCCCACATCCCCGGTTAGTACTACAGCAGGAGCCGGAAAAGTTGCATGTGCTTACCACAATCCACGAGAAAGCAACCCGTGTAGATAGTATGGGGGTGGATTATCTACTGGTGCTCAGGTTTACTCCGGAGTTTGCGGCCATACAGCCTCAGGATTTTGTGAGAAACATACTTGTTGAAAACCTTAATGCCAGATTGCTCTATGCCGGTTACGACCACGGGTTCGGGAAAGGAAAAAAGGGGAATAAACACACCCTTAAAGAGCTGGCCGGAAAACATAATCTGAAAATTCACCAGGTGCCTCCCCTGTATCACGGCCACCATATCATCAGTTCATCCATTATCAGAAAGCACTTGGTGCAGGGAAATGTCGAAGCCGCCAGGGATATGCTGGGCTATCCATATGAAATAACCGGAGAAGTGGTGGAGGGAAATCGCCTGGGACGAAAAATCGGATTCCCTACCGCTAATATCGTGGTTAATGATAACCTGAAGCTGGTCCCGGGAATTGGAGTATATGCTGTAAGGGTGAAAGTGGGAAACACCTGGTACAAAGGAATGCTTAATATCGGCAAAAGACCCACGCTGAATACCACAAAAGCAACAGTGGAAGCCCATTTGTTTGATATGGAGCAGGATATCTATTACCAGACCATCACCGTGCAGTTTGTGAGATTTCTCAGGGATGAACGAAAGTTTCCCGGGCTTACCGCATTGAGAAAACAACTGGATAATGACCGGGATCATGCTCTTAGGGTATTGAAAAGCAAATAGTATGATAGTTTGACATGTATGGCAATTATTGTTATATATATACGTTAATAGTTGGGAATATAGATAGAAAAGAACTATATTAAATAAAGAACTATATTAAATAAGTCTGGTTTAAAGTGGTTGTATTTGATTTTTGTAATTTTTTAAATGGGCTTTCCCGGACTTTATTTGTGTGGATTTGATGTTATAACGCTAGAAAAGAATTATGGAATTATTTTGCAGGATTAGGAAAGCAATATTGTTGTCATTAATATTTCTTCTGGTTGGGGTGTCTTCCTTGTTGGCTCAGGAGGAGGCTATACAGGAGATTTCCAGAAAGTTTTTGTCGGGGGAGATATCGGAGAGTCAGGCCATGCGTATGGCCAGAGATGCGGGTATTAGTCCTGAGGATTTGCAGCAGTTTCAGGAATCTGCAGCGCCAGGAGGGGGGCGGGAGTCTTTATCAGAGAGGAGAGGGGTTCATGATAGTGAGATACGTAAAGACACATTCCCTTTTTATTATTCGGAGGATGGCCCGAGTTTGCCGCAGGAGAAAGTGGCGGAAGAGCGAACAACCAAGCGAGAAGAAGTAGAGATGGAGTACTTCGGTTATGAGCTTTTTAAGGGTAGTAAAGATCGTTACCAGCGGATGGAAGTGGGGGCTGTAGATCCCAATTATCAGATTGGGCCGGGAGACGAAATATTACTGTCCATTTGGGGGCAGGTAGAGCGGCGGTCTACAATGACTGTTTCCCGGGAAGGCACCATATTTATAGAGCAATATGGCCAGATGATCGTTGCCGGGTTGACGCTGGAGCAATTGGAGAGTCGGTTGAGACGAAATCTGGCACGCATTTATTCCGGACTTGGCAGTTCGGGAGGGACTTACCTTGATGTGTCATTGGGAAAACTTCGCTCTATTCTAGTGTATGTGGTTGGCGATGTGGAAAACCCGGGATCACATTTTTTAAGTAATTACACCACCGCCTTTACAGCGTTGCATAAAGCAGGAGGGGCCACCACTAAAGGGTCGCTGCGTAAGATACATGTGATACGAAACGGAGAAACTGTGAGTACACTGGACCTTTATGATTTCCTGGTAAGCGGAAAACTACCCCACGATGTACGACTTCAAAATAATGATGTGGTGTTCGTTCCACCAAGGATCAATACGGTGAGGCTTTCGGGAGAGGTACGTACGCCGGCGGTGTATGAATTGAAAGAAGAAGAAACACTTAAAGACCTGGTGCATTACTCGGGGGGGATTAAAACAACGGCTGATATAGAGCATGTTCAGGTTGAACGAATTCCCCCGCCCAGCCAGCGAAAGAGCACTTGGCTGGCCTATGAAGTACTCACCCCCAGTTTGATAGAATTTGGCCAGGAAGGCCTTCAAATCAATCCATTTCCTCTGAAGGATATGGACCATGTAACCATTGCCTCCTTAACCGTTGAAGAGAAAATCCAATGGGTGCCTGGTGGGTTGAAGCAGGTTTATATTACCGGGCATGTGTATAAGCCCGGAGGGTACGTTTTTAATGAGGGGATGACCGTGCATCAGCTACTTAGTAAAACCCGTGGGTTTAATGATTCCGTGTTTCTGGCAAAAACCTATCTTTATCAGGCCCACTTAATCCGCTATCAAAGCATGGGGCTTTCCCGTGAAGTAATACCTATACCTTTAGGAGATGTTCTTGAAGAGCCCGATTCTCCCGGAAATATCCCCTTACAGCCCCAGGACAGTCTGGTGATTTTCCCCGTAAGTGTTATCGATAAACCCAGAGTGGTTTCTGTTCATGGAGAGGTGGAGCTTCCCGGAAACTATACGCTTTATGATAATATGAGCTTAAGGGAGCTATTGCTTCTCTCCGGTGGGTTTACCCGGGAGGCATACCGCCAACAGGTGGATGTGTTTCGTATGGAAAAAGGGAATGAGGGATATCCGCAGGTGCATTCCGTAGAACTTCCATCCGGTTTTTTAAGGGATGACCTTTCCGGGCCGGTAACGTCTCTGGAAGAGTTTGATATGGTTGTTGTTCGTAAGGATCCGGAGTTGGATTATCATCGGATTGTTTATCTTAGCGGAGAAGTTAAATATCCTGGGGTTTACTCTGTGCTATACCCTGGCGAAAACCTGAAGAGCCTAATAGAACGGGCTGGCGGATTTACTGACAGAGCCTTTATTCCCGGAGTACAATATACCCGGAATGGCCGGCAAGTAGTGGGGGATTTTAGTCAGGTACTCCTTGATGAAAATCATGATATTCTGTTGCAGAACGAAGACAGTATCTTCATACCCCAATATCCCGGAACGGTTAGCGTTACAGGAAATGTCCGCAATCCGGGGCTGGTGCAATACAACGAGGGTTGGAGTGTGCGAAGGTATGTGGAGGCGGCAGGAGGGTTTGACTTCGAGGCGGCAAAGAGAAGAACGGTTATCTATTATCCCGGCGGAAATGCCCAGCGGAAACGCTGGCTGAGAAAAACGGCAGTGCCCGAAGGATCCGTAATCTTCGTGCCTGAAAAGCCGGAAAGAGAACCCCTGGATATTAACAGGCTGTTGGCAGAATGGGCTTCCATAGCTACTAGTGTGGCTGTAATTTTTTATATGGTTCGTAATTAATGAATAATCTAAAAGATCAACAATGAATTACCGGCAAAGCCATAAAACCCCTGAAGAGGAAATAGACCTGGTGAAATTGGCAGTTAAGGTCTGGAACCATCGCAGGGAGATGCTGGTCATTATCGCACTAATCACTCTGGCTGGGATCGTATATGCTTTTATGGCTCCTAAGCTGTATGAGGCCAATGCCAGCTTTTACAAGACCGAAGGGGAAAAGCAGAATGTGTCTGGATTACATAATCTTGCATCTCAGTTTGGTGTTGGAGGGGCACTGGGCGGTGGTGAGCTTTTTAATATCGACGATCTGGTTAAAAGCCGGAGTATGGCCCTCAAAATCCTGAACAAAAAATGGGAAACAGAAAAGTTTGATGAACCCGTGTCACTGATAAAATACTGGGAAATACAAGAAGACAACTCGCTAAAAGAGCAACATGGAGGGCTGGAAAAGCTGGGAAATGCAATTCAGGTTTTTACAGATGAGGAAACCCAGCTGACAAATATACGCGTGTTGATGCCTGAGCCTCAATTGGCTGCGGATATAGCAAACCATATTGTCCAACTGGTGGAAGCCTGGATAAAGGAGGAGCAGCAACTGCGCAGTCGCAAGAAGATGGACTTCATAGAGATGCGACTGGATAGTGTAAAACAAGAGCTTCTTGACGCCGAAGAAGCGCTTAAAGAATTTAAGGAGCAAAACCGCATTACATCATTGTCACCCCAATTGCAAATACATCAAATGCGCCTCCAAAGACAGGTTAATATTAAACAGGAGGTGTATATTGTACTGCAAAAAGAACTGGAAATGACTAAGATTGATTTGGTGAAAGAAACACCAGTAATAAACCTGCTGGATAAAGCCACACCTCCGGTGCTGAGAGCGAAACCTAAACGGAAACTTATTGTCCTGCTTGGTGTTTTGGCTGGATTGGCAATTAGTGTTATGGTCATCGTGGGGAAATATGTGTTCCTTTTAATTCAAAAAGAGATACATGAAAGTAAAACGGCTAAAGGGAATACTACAAGCTAGAAAGCTAAGGTAATAGCAACCCTGCACCGGTTAGTCTACCTTTCGATGGTATCTTTCCTGAATCTCCGGTGAAATATGCTTATATCGTTGCATTTCAAAGAAAATATGGAGCATCTGGCCAGGGATATTTAAACAGGTGTATATATTAAATATATTGATAGCTGCTTTCGCTTTTCCATGGATTATAACAGGTAAGGTGTCATAATGTCAATAATAAACAATAGGTTAATATACCTCCC